>NZ_JAUJFI010000170.1 GCF_030849505.1 Azospirillum isscasi
CACGCCGCCGCTGTTCTGGCAGTTGGTGACCTTGGTCGCGAAGTCGACGGTGCCGCGCTGGATCAGGCAGACCTTGCCGGAGACGGCCGTGTTGACGGTGTCGCCGATGCCGAAGGCGGCCAGCGGCGCCGGGGCGGGCTGGACGCCCGCGCCGTGCTGCGGGGCGGACCCGTCCCGCCGGTCTGTCTGGCCGCTCTGCACGCGGCGGGGGAGGACGGGATCGTCGGGCGCGGCATCGCCTGGCATCCGCCCTCCTGCCACGCCGACGCGGTGGCCGCGCTGGAAGGGCCCGCCTACTCGTAGCGGATGGACACCGCCGAGGCCGCCTTCAGCGCCCGCTCGCGGGCGTCGTCGGTGCTGGTGCCGGCGGCCAGCGCCACGCCCATGCGGCGGTTCTTGCGGGTCGTCGGCTTGCCGAACAGGCGCACGTCCACGTCATGCTCCGCGCTGCCCACGCGCATCGCCTCGGCCAGCCCTTCGATGGTGAAGCGCTCCGCCTCGCGGTCGGCCAGGATGACGGCGGAGGCGGACGGGCCGTGCACGCGGATGGCCGGGATCGGCAGGCCCAGGATGGCGCGGGCGTGCAGGTCGAACTCCGACAGGTTCTGCGACAGCAGGGTCACCATGCCGGTGTCGTGCGGGCGCGGCGACAGTTCGGAGAAGACCACCTCGTCCTTGGTGACGAAGAACTCCACGCCGAAGATGCCGTAGCCGCCGAGATTGTCCACGACCTTCGCCGCCATCGCCTTGGCGTCGTCCAGCAGGGCCGCGGGCATCGGCACCGGCTGCCAGGATTCCTGATAGTCGCCGCGCTCCTGCCGGTGGCCGATGGGCTCGCAGAACAGGGTGCCCTCGCGGGTGCGGACGGTCAGCAGGGTGATTTCGTACTCGAAGGGCACGAATTCCTCGACGATGACCTTCCTGCGGTCGCCGCGCATGTTGGCGACGGCGTAGGTCCAGGCGGCCTCAAGCTCGCCGGCGGTCCGGACGGTGCTCTGCCCCTTGCCGGAGGAGGACATGACCGGCTTGATGACGCAGGGCAGGCCGGTGTGCTCCGCCCCCGCGATCACCTCGTCCAGGCTTTCGGCGTAGCGGTACTTGGAGGTGCGCAGGCCCAGCTCCACCGCCGCGACCTCGCGGATGCGGTCGCGGTTCATGGTCATGGTGGCGGCGCGGGCGGAGGGGACGACGGTCAGGCCGGCGTCCTCGAACTCGTGCAGCACCTCGGTGCGGATGGCCTCGATCTCCGGCACGATGAAGTCCGGCTGGTGCTTCGCGATGGCCGCGCGCAGGGCGTCCGCGTCGAGCATGGAGAAGACCTCCGCCGCGTCGGCCACCTGCATCGCCGGGGCGTTGGCGTAGCTGTCGCAGGCGATGACCTCGCAGCCGAGGCGCTTGGCGGCGATGACGAACTCCTTCCCGAGTTCGCCCGAGCCGAGAAGAAGGATTTTGGCCGTGAACATGCGCGGACTCCCGTGACGCAACTGCCCGCGGAGCTTTACCCCAACACGGGCCGTCCGTACATGGTGGACTGCATGCGCTGTTGCGGGCCGTATCCCTCTCCCATCCCGGAGGAGGGGGCAACGGCAATTGTTCTATGGAAGGCGGCGGGCGAAAGCGCCATGCTTCGGGAGGACGGTGCAGCAAAAGCAGGATCGGCATGGCGGGCATGCGCGGATGGATGCGAGGTGCGGGGGCGGGGCTGCTGCTGGCCCTGCTGACCTTCCCTGCGGCGGCGGAGCGGATCGTCATGGATTCCGCCGGGCGTCGCGTCGCCGTGCCGGACCGGGTGGAGCGGGTGTTCCCCGCCGGGCCGCCGGCCTCCGTCGTCGTCTACATGCTGGCGCCCGACACGCTGCTGGGCTGGACCCGGGCGATCAGCCCGCCGGAGCGGCCCTTTCTGCCCGACCGCTACGCCGAACTGCCGGAGCTGGGGCGGCTGACCGGGCGCGGCAACACGGTCAACCTGGAAACGGTGGTCGCGGCGAAGCCCGACGTGGTCGTCGATGTCGGCAGCACCGCCCCGACCTTCGTGTCGCTGGCCGACCGGGTGCAGGAGCAGACGCGGGTGCCGACCCTGTTGATCGACGGGCATCTGGCGGACTCCCCGCGCACCTTCCGGACGCTCGGCACGCTGCTGGGCGTGGCGGAGCGGGGGGAGGAGCTTGCCCGCTACGCCGAAACCACTCTGGCCGAGGTGCGCCGGCGTTTCGACAGCGTGCCGGAGGACAAGCGGCTGAAGGTCTACATGGCGCGCGGGCCGCGCGGCCTACAGACCGGCATCCGCGGCTCCATCAACGTCGAGGCGCTGGACGTTGCCGGGGTGCGCAACGTGGCGGCGGAGAATCTCGGCAGCGGCGGGCTGGTCAACGTGTCGATGGAGCAGGTGCTGTCCTGGCAGCCGGACGCCATCGTCACCATCGACCGCGGCTTTTACGAGAGCGTGTGGACCGACCCGCTGTGGCAGGGCGTGAAGGCGGTGCGCGACCGGCGCGTCTACCTCTCGCCGGGGCTGCCCTTCACCTGGATCGACTCACCGCCCGCCGCCAACCGCCTGCTCGGCCTGCGCTGGCTGGGCGCCGTCCTCTATCCGGAGCTGTTTCCGGAGGATCTGCGCGAGGAGACGCGACGCTTCCATGCCCTCTTCTACCACCGGGAGCCCACCGCAGAGCAGATCGACGCCCTCCTTGCCGGCAGCCGCCCGCCGGGGTGAGCTTTCCTTCGCGCTGACCCTGGGCGGGGTGGCCGCGGTGCTGGTTGCGGCGGTCTGCGTCGCCTTCAGCACCGGCGCCTATCCCGTCACGCCGGGGGAACTGGCCGGGCTGCTCTGGGCCAAGCTGGGCCTTGGCGGCGCCGCCGTCGCGCCGGCGGTGGAGACGGTGATCTGGGACATCCGCGGCCCGCGCGTGCTGACCGCCATGCTGGTCGGGGCGGGGCTGGCCGCCTCGGGGGCTGCGTACCAGGGGCTGTTCCGCAACCCGCTGGTCTCGCCGGACATCCTTGGCGTGTCGTCGGGGGCGGCGCTGGGCGCGGTGCTGGGCATATTCGCCTCGCTGCCGGTCCTCGCCATCCAGGGCATGGCCTTCGCGGGCGGGTTGCTGGCCGTGGGGGTGGTGCTGGCCGTCGCCTCGGCCATCCGCGGGCGGGACCCGGTGCTGGTCCTCGTGCTGGGCGGCGTGGTGATCGGGGCGCTGCTGGGCTCCGGTGTGGCGCTGCTGAAGTATCTGGCGGACCCTTACAACCAGTTGCCGGCCATCACCTTCTGGCTGCTCGGCAGCCTGTCGGCGGTCAACCGTGACGACCTCGCGGCGCTGGTCCCGCCGGTGGCGGTGGCGCTGGTGCCGCTGGTCCTGCTGCGCTGGCGGCTCGACGTGATGACGCTGGGCGACGAGGAGGCGACGGCGCTCGGCGTGCCGGTGCGGGTGGTGCGGGTCGTGGTGATCGCCGCGGCGACGCTGATGACCGCCGCCGCCGTGTCGGTCAGCGGCATCGTCGGCTGGGTCGGGCTGCTGGTGCCGCACCTCGCCCGGCTGATGGTCGGCCCGGCCTTCGTCCGGCTGCTGCCCACGGCGGTGCTGCTGGGGGCGGCCTATCTGCTGGCGGTCGACACGCTGGCCCGCAGCCTGGGGCCGGTGGAGCTGCCGCTGGGCGTGCTGACGGCGGTGATCGGCACGCCGGTCTTCCTGTGGCTGCTCGCCTTCGGAAAGCGCGGCTGGTCATGAGCGCGCGGCTGTCGGTGGAGGATCTCGCCTTCGGCTATGGCGAGCGGGTGGTCGGCGCCGGGGTCGGCTTCACCGTCGCGGCGGGGGAGGTGCTGTGCCTGCTCGGCCCCAACGGCGGCGGCAAGACCACGCTGTTCAAGACGCTGCTCGGCCTGCTGCCGCCGCGCGGCGGGCGGGTGCGCGTCGATGGCGAGGACACCGCCGGCTGGCCGCCGCGCCGCCGGGCGCTGGCCTTCGGCTATGTCCCGCAGGCGGGGGCCGGGCAATTCCCCTTCACCGTGCGCGAGATGGTGCTGATGGGCCGCACCGCCCACCGCGGCGCCTTCAGCGCCCCGTCCGTGGCGGACCACGCCGCCGCGGAGGCCGCGTTGGAGCGGCTGGGCATCGGGCATCTGGCCGAGCGCGACTGGCTGCGCATCAGCGGCGGCGAGCGGCAGATGGCCCTGATCGCCCGCGCTTTGGCCCAGGCGCCGCGCGTCCTGGTGCTGGACGAGCCGACCGCCAGCCTGGACTTCGGCAATCAGGTGCGCGTGCTGGAGCAGGTGCGGCGGCTGGCGGACGGCGAGGGCGGCGAGGGGCTGACGGTGGTCTTCTCCACCCACCATCCGGAGCAGGCTTTCGCCATCGCCGACCGGGTGGCGTTGCTGCACGGCGGGCGGCTGGCCCGCTTCGGCACGCCGGAGGAGGTCATCACCGCCGCGATGATGCGCGAGGTCTACGGGACGGAGGTGGAGGTGGTCGCCGTGGGGGCGGACGGGATGCGGGTGTGCCTGCCGGTTGGGCTCAGGCGGAGAATGGGGTAGGATTTTACCACAAAGACACGAAGACACAGAGAATCACAAAGAGGTGTCGGCTCCGCTGGAGGGTGATCCTTTGAGCAGAAGCCCTTTGTGAAAATCTTTGTGTCCTTCGTGCCTTCGTGGTTCCCGTCCCGGCACGGCCGGACCCTTCGCATGGCGCAGACCGACCAGCCCCAGGAAGATCGCGGCGTAGACGAAGGGCGGGTACTGCCAGCCCTTGACCAGCATGACGTAATGGACGCAGCCCGCCGCCCCGGCCACGAACACCGCCTTGTGCAGCGCCTTCCAGCGCCGCCCGCCGAGCCGCCGCACCATGCCGTTGGTCGAGGTCGCGGCCAGCGCCGTCAGGATCAGCAGGGCGCCCATGCCCACGGTGATGTAGGGCCGCTTCACGATGTCCTTCCACACCGCTGCCCAGTCGAAGAACTGGTCCACCCCCACGTAAACGGAAACGTGCAGCAGCGCGTAGAAGAAGGCGAACAGCCCGATCATGCGGCGGAATCGCGCCAGCCCCGGCTGGCCCGTCAGGATGCGCAGCGGCGTGACGGCCAGCGCCACCAGCAGCAGGCGCAGCGCCCACAGCCCGCTCTGCCGCACCGCCTCGGCCACCGGCTCCGCGCCCAGCCCGCCGCTCAGGCCCAGCCAGACCATCCAGCCGAGCGGGACGAGTCCCAGGGCGAACACCGCCGGCTTCGCCCAGCGCGAGGACAGCGCCCGGGCGACGGGACCTTTCGACACTGCGGCCATCTCAGTAGTTCTTCCGCAGATCCATGCCGGCGTAGAGCGACGCCACCTCCTCCCCATAGCCGTTGAAGGGCAGCGTCTTGCGGCGGGAGAACTCGCCCACCCGGCGCTCCGTCGCCTGGCTCCAGCGCGGGTGGTCGACCTCCGGGTTCACGTTCGAATAGAAGCCGTACTCGCGCGGCTGCGAGCGGTTCCAGGAGGTCGGCGGCTGATCCTGCGTCAGGGTGATGCGGACGATCGACTTGATCGACTTGAAGCCGTATTTCCACGGCACGACCAGCCGCACCGGCGCGCCGTTCTGGTTGGGCAGCGTCTCGCCGTACATGCCGACCGCCAGGATGGTCAGGGGATGCATGGCCTCGTCCATGCGCAGCCCCTCGACATAGGGCCATTGCAGCACGGGATACTTCAGGCCGGGCATCTGCGAGCGGTCGGCCAGGGTCTGGAAGGCGACGTACTTGGCGTTGCCGGTCGGGTCCACGCGCTTCAGCAGCTCGGCCAGCGGGAAGCCCACCCAGGGAATGACCATCGACCAGCCCTCGACGCAGCGCAGGCGGTAGACGCGCTCCTCCAGCGGGAAGGACAGCAGGTCCTCGATGCCGAAGGTGGCGGGCTTGCCGGCCTCGCCGTCCACCGCGATCTCCCACGGGCGGGTGCGCAGCGTGCCGGCGTTCTCGGACGGGTCGGTCTTGTCCGTCCCGAACTCGTAGAAATTGTTGTAGCTGGTCGCCGACTTCATCGGAGTCCGGGCGTCCATCCTGGGGTCCTTGGGGCTGACCGTCAGCGGGGCCTGGAAGGGCGCGGCCAGCGCCGGACCCGTCACCACCCCCGTGCCGCCGAGCGCCAGGGCCGCACCGCCCGCGATGCCGCCCGCGATGATCGAACGCCGGGACAGGAACAGGCCGCGGGGCGTCACCTCACTCTCGCTGGCCTGCGACGCGCTCCGGACTTTGATGAGCATGAACCCTCTCCACAGGAAAGCCGCCGGGAGGCGCCACCGCCCCCCGCCACTCATCTAGCCTTGGTCGCCCTCCTCGGCAAATCAAGCGCTGGACACGAGTTTGTGAGCGTGGAGTGAGGTCAGCCCTCCGGAACCGCCGCGATGGCGCCGCTCTCCGACGCCTGAAGGATCGCCTCGATCAGCCGATGGACCTTCAGCGCCTCCCGCCCCGACACGCGCGGCTGGCCGCCGCGGTCGAGCGCGTCGAGGAAGTCGGCCAGGACGGCGCGGTGATGGACGTTGGGGAAGGCCATGGGGTCGGCCCCGCCGCCCAGCGTGCCCGCCGTCTCCCCCGCCTGGACCGTCCCGCCGGAGCGCAACTGCACCTCCAGCCGGTCGCCGGTCAGCAGGGCGGAGCCGGCGGTGCCGGCGATCTCGATGCGCTCCGGATAGCCGGGATAGGCGGCGGTGGTCGCGTCCACCGTGGCGAGCAGCCCGCCGTCGTAGCGCAGGGCGGCGCACACCACGTCTTCGGTGTCGATCGGGCGCAGGCCGCTGGTGTTGGCGAAGGCCGCCACCTCCCGCGGCAGGCCGAGCAGGCTGACATAGAGGTCCAGCGTGTGGATGGCCTGGGTCAGCAGAACGCCGCCGCCGTCCCGCGCCTTCATGCCGCGCCCCGGCTGGGCGTAATAAGCGTCGTCCCGCCACCAGCGCACCACGACGGAGGCCGACAGCGGGCGGCCCAGCGTGCCGTTGCGCAGCAACTCCGCCAGACGTTCCGCGGCGGCGCGGAAGCGGTGCTGGAGCATGACGCCCAGCGTCAGCCCGGCGCGCTCCATGCTCTCCACCACGGCGCGGCAGCCCGCGGGCGTGGCGTCCAGCGGTTTTTCCAGCAGGACGTGCTTGCCCGCCGCGGCGCAGCGGGCGACGAGAGCCGCATGGGTGTCCGGCGGGGTCAGCAACAGGACGGCGGAGACGGTGGGGTCGTCGAGGATCGCCTCCGCGCTCTCCGCCGCCGGCAGGCCGAAGCGCGCCGCGAAGGCGGCCCGGCGGTCGGCGGAGGGGCTGAAACAGCCCGCCACCTCCACCCGCTCCGCCAGATCGAGCAGGCTCTGGGCGTGGGGCGTCGCCGCCATGCCCAGCCCGATCACGCCGACGCGGCGCCGCATCCGGGTCAGCCCTGGGCCAGCGCGGCGGCCTCGCGGGCCAGCCGCTCGATCTCGGACCAGCGGCGCTCCTTCACCGCGTCCGCCGGGGTCAGCCAGGTGCCGCCCAGCGCGAAGACGTTGGGAAGCGACAGGATCTCCTTCACGTTCTCCGCCTTGATGCCGCCGGTCGGGCAGAAGCGGATCTCCGGCATCAGCGGCGCCATCCCGCGCAGCGCCGGGGCGCCGCCGTTCAGCATGGCCGGGAAGAACTTCAGCTCGCGGAAGCCGTGCTCCAGGGCGATCAGCGCCTCGGTCACCGTGGCGATGCCCGGCAGATAGGGCAGGCCGGCGGTCCTGGCGGCCTCCGCCAGACGGTCGGTCAGGCCGGGGCTGACGACGAAGCGGGCGCCGGCGTCGCGGGCCTGGGCGAACTGATCGGGCCGGATCAGCGTGCCGAGACCGACCAGCGCGCCCGGCACGCGGGCGGCGATGGCCTCCGCGCAGGCGAGCGCCGCGGGGGTGCGCAGCGTCACCTCCAGCGTGGTCAGGCCGCCGGCGACCAGCGCCTCGGCAAGCGCCACGGCGGTGTCCGGCTCGTCGAGCACGAGGACCGGGACGATGCGCGGGCCGGACAGGGAGGGTTCAAGACGCGGGTGGGTGGTCATGTCGGGGCCTCGGCAGGGGAGAAATAGAGCGGGGCGGCGAGCCGCATGTCGTCGATGGTCAGCAGCAGCCCGTCGATGTGGTCGCCGAGCGCCTTCACCGCACGGTCGGGGTCATGGTCCGCGATGGCGGCGACGATGGCCTCGTGCTCGGCGATGACGGCCGCCATGCGGCCGGGAAAGGGAAGGGTCAGGTGGCGGCAGCGGTCGATCTGCACCTTCACCTGCTGGGTGATCGGCCAGAAGCCGGGATGGCCGGCGATGTCGGCGATCAGCGCGTGGAACGCCTCGTCGGCCTGATGGAAGCCGTCGGCGGCGCCCGAGGCGTCCACCTCGCGCTGGCGCTCCAGATTGGCCTGAAGCGCTGCGATCTGGCTGCGGGTCGCGCGTTCCGCGGCGAAGCGGACGGTCGCCTGCTCCAGCGTCTTGCGGATCAGGTTGGCTTCCGGCAGGGCGGCGATCGGGATGCGGGCCACGAAGGTGCCGGATTGCGGAAAGACCTCCACCAGCCCTTCGTCGGCCAGCCGCAGAACCGCCTCGCGCACCGGGGTGCGGCTGACGCCGAAGGCTTCGGCCACCAGCTTCTCCGCGATCGGGTCGCCCGGCTTGCGGGCCAGCGACACGATGTCCGCCCGCAGGTCGCGGTAGATGGCCGCCGCCGCCGTCATCCCGCGCTGCGGCGCGCGGGGCGGCTTGACGGTGACGGGGGCGGTCGTGGTTTGGCCGGTGGGCATGGCGGATGTCCCTGTATCAGCCGTCCGGGATCAGCCGTCCAGAACGGCGGTCATGGCGTCGCGCGGGATGATGGCGCCGCGGTGCTGGATGACCACGGCGGCGATGCGGTGGGCGGAGCGCGCCGCCTCCACCGGGCCGCGGCCCTTCAGGCGGGCGCTGAGATAGCCGGCGCTGAAGCTGTCGCCCGCCGCGGTGGTGTCCACGACCCTGGCGACCGTCTCCGACGGCACGGTCTCCTCGATGCCGGGGGCGGAGACGATGCAGCCCGGCTTTTCCAGCTTCAGCACGATTTCCGGAACCCCGGCGCCGCGCACGCGGGCCATCGCCGCCTCGGCGTCGGCGTCGCCGTAGAGGCCGCGCAGATCCTCCACGCCCGGCAGGGCGATGTCGGTGCGCCGGAGCATCGCGTCGTAGGCGCGCTGCGCCGTTTCGCGGTCGGGCCACAGGCGGGGGCGCCAGTTGGTGTCGAAGGCGACGCGGCCCCCGCGCTCGCGCAGGCGGTCGAGCATGGGGAACAGGACCTCCCGCCCGCGCTCGCCCCAGATGGCGAGGCTGATGCCGGAAAGGTAGAGCAGATCGTAGCCTTCCAGGTCGGCGGCCAGGGCCGGGCTGCCGGGCAGGACGAACAGGTCGCGGGCCGGGGCGGAGTCGCGCCAGTAGAGGAAGCGCCGCTCACCCTTGTCGTCGGTCTCGATCATGTAAAGGCCGGGGACGCGGTTCGCCACGCGCAGCACATGGCCGGTGCCGACCCCTTCGGCCTCCCAGGTGGCGACCATGGCGTCGCTGTTGCCGTCGTCGCCCAGCGCCGTCACGTAATCCGGCGCCACGCCGAGGCGCGCCATGTAGACGGCGGTGTTCAGGGTGTCGCCGCCGAAGCCCATGGTGAAGGTTCCATCGGGACGGCGCACCAGCTCGATCATGCATTCGCCAAGGGCCGCAACCCGGCGCGCGGACTCACCCATCGCCATCCCCCGTCCGGCGGTCCGACCCGCCGGTTCCTGCTAGATAGTTCGAACCGCACGGTCTTTTAGTCCCGTGCCTCCCGGGGGTAAGTATACTAATATATCAATGCCCGGAGCAAGGCTTTTGCGCGCCGCCCGTCCTGCGGCCTTTCACCGCGTGGCGGCTGCGGCGGCGTCCTGCCGCTTCTTGCGCAGCCGTTCGCGGTGGGCGGTGTAGAGGCCGCTGGCGATGATGATGCCGGCGCCCAGGAAGGTCCAATGGTCGGGCAGCGCCCCGAAGATCAGGAAGCCCAGCAGCGTCGACCAGACGATCTGCACGTAGGAGCAGGGGGCGAGCACCGACGCTTCGCCGAAGCGGTAGGCCTGGACCATCAACCATTGCCCCATGGTGGACACCAGACCGATCAGGGCGCCCAGCGCCACCTCCGTCCAGGTCGGCATGGTGACGTTGAAGGGCAGCAGCGCGGTCAGCACCGCGAGGCCGGTCAGGGCGGTCCAGATCAGGGTGGTGGTGGGATGCTCCTGCCCGGTCATCTTGCGGGTGATGACCACGCCGGTCGCCCAGCTCATCGCGGACAGGATGGGGAAGATGGCCGCCGGCTGGAAGGCCGCGCCGCCGGGCCGGATGACGATCAGCACGCCGAGCAGCCCGACCAGGACCGCCGCCCAGCGGCGCGGCCCGATCTTCTCGCCCAGCACCAGGATCGACAGAACCGTGACGAAGACCGGCGAGACGTAGCTGGTCGCCGCCGCCTCGGCCAGGGGCAGATAATGCATCCCCATGATGAAGAACAGCGCCGACCCCAGCATCCCCAGCCCGCGCAGGATCTGGAGGCCGGGGCTGGCGGTCTTCACCACCGCCGGCCCGCCGCGGATCATCAGCGGCAGCAGGAGCGTGGTGAAGCCGACGTAGCGCATCCAGCCGATCTCGATGGAGGGCAGCGTCTGGGCCAGATACTTCGCCGTCGCGTCGGAGCAGGAGAAGAAGAAGACCGCGGCGACGACCATCAGGATGCCGCGCACGGGATCGTCGCGGCGGTCACGGGAAGACGCGACGGTCTGGGCGGCGGACACCCCTTCCGGGGGGCGGGAACAGTCGGGCATGGCCGGCGGGCGTTTCCAGGCGGGAATGCGGGCCGGGTCTCCGCCCGGTCAACCGTCAGGTTACTGATATATCATGCCTGGGAACGATGGTGCCCTGGGAACAAGGGTGCGGAGCGGCATGGCAGCCATACGGCCGCCTGCACTGCGTCAGCCGTCGCCGCGGTCCGCCGCGGCGGGGCCGCGCAGGGCCGAGGTGACGGCGGGCGCCGGGCGCAGCAGGGGCGACGGCGGGTTGACCGGCAGGTCCATCAGGCCGCGGCGGGCGGCGTTGCGCTCCGCCTCGTAATCGGGATCGGGGAAGCGTTGCAGCAGCGTCTCGTAGGTGTCGCGCGCCGCGGCGGGGCAGCCCAGGATGCGGAACGCCTCCCCCTGCCGCAGCAGGGCGCCGGCCTCCGTCCCGCGGTGGTAGGAGGCGAGGCTGGCCGCCACGGCGAACCACCGGTCATAGGCGACCCACAGCGCCTCCACCGTCGGCCCTTCGCACCGCCCGGCCTCCACCGCCGCTTCCAGCGCCTGCCGGTAGGCGGTGTCGGGCGCCGGGGGCGTCATCGCGCAGCCGCCCGCCAGCAGGACGGCGCCCGCAAGGGCGGTTCCGGCAATCGCCTGTCGGGTGCGGGTCGGCATCGGTCCATCTCCCCCTGTTCGCGGCCCCGTGTTCGCGGCCTCATGTTCGCAGCCATGCGCGCCCAGTGAAATACAGACGGATTAAAAGCCGGATTAAAGCCCGGTTCAAGCCGGTGGGAGGGGGGTGCGGCGGGTGCGGCTTTGCCGGCAACTCGGGAGGAAAATATTTCGAATTTCGAGTCAAAGAGCGGCCAAGAATCTACGCCTTAACGGATATTAAAAGTCATATAAAAGCAGGGTGTAACATTATCCTCTGAGGTACGCCGGATGGTTGACTCGCGGTACAGGAAGGCTATTACCTGAGGGTGTGAGAAAATAAAGCACTCGGAATTAAGGAAAATTTTAAGTGCCTTGTCGTCCCGCCCTCTAGTTGAAACCCCTGTTGCGGAGAATCCCATGCGCGCTGTCCTGGTAGAACCGAATCCACTGATCGCCGACGCGCTCGGCCGTCAGCTCGGCATGGGCAAGATCCGTTACGA
>NZ_JAUJFI010000171.1 GCF_030849505.1 Azospirillum isscasi
GGTGCGGCGGGCGGTGTGGACCGGGCCGGCGGGCTGGCGCAGCTCCGCGCCTCCGCCCACGCGCTGCGCACCGCCTTCCCGGTGCTGGCCGAGACGATGCAGTCCTTCCGCCAGATCGGGCTGACCACCTCCGCCGACGCCATCCGCGACACGGTGGCCCGGCAGGCCAACGCCGTGCTGGCCCAGGCCGACCGGCTGCTGGAGGGCGACCAGCTCTACCGGCCCGACGCCCACGCGCTGGACGTCTGGGTGGACGGGCCGCTGGTGCCGCACCTGCTGTTCGGGCAGGCCACGCCCGCCGGGCTGGGGCTCTATCTCGGCAACGCCCGGCAGGAGGTGACGGTGCTCGCCCGCGACATCGCCGCCCCGGTGGTGGAGATCCTGGACCGCCCGGTGATGGGCGCCGGGACCGGGTCGGGCGCCGCCGCCAAATGGGCGCGCATCATCGCCGAACTGGACAAGTACGACGGCGGGCGCCCGAACAGCTCGCTGGCGCAGCTTGAGAAGTTCGTGACGGTGGAGAGCGCCGCGGTGGACGCCGCCGGGTGTCAGAATCTGGGGGCCATCGACGGGGTGCCGGACGACTTCTTCCGCAGCCGTCTGGCCGAGCTGAAGCAGTGGATCGCCACCCGCTGCCTGCTGGCCGCCGACGCCCGCGTCTACGACGCCTATGTCGATCTGGCCGCCGGGTTCAACGAGATGCTGGCGGGCCGCTTCCCCTTCGCCACCGCCGCCGTGCCGGGCGAGGATGCCGACCCGGCGGCGGTGCGCGCCTTCTACGAGCGGTTCGACGCGCGGTCGGCCTTCGTTCTGGAGGGGCTGCGCCGCGGCGACCGTTTCGGCCCCGCCGGGCGCGAGGCGCTGCGCTTCGTGGAGACGATGGAGCGGGCACGCCCGCTGCTGATCGCCGCGGTGACCCCGGACCAGAGCGGCGGGCTGACGCTCGATCCCGCCTTCCGCGCCAACCGCAATCGCGAGGCCGGGGGCAGCGACATCATCGAATGGAAGCTCGCCACCCCGAACGGCGCCCTGTCCAGCACGCTGCCGCGCACGCCGCTGCGCTGGTATCCCGGCGAGAGGCTGAGCGTCACGCTGCGCTGGGCGAAGGACGGCACGGTGCTGCCGGTGTCCGGCGTCGGCGCGGGGGCGTCGGTGGACGGTCCCTCCCTGCGCTTCGACTATGACGGTCCCTGGGCGCTGTTCGCCCTGACCAGCCGGCAGGCCGCGCCGCAGCGCGACCGCCGCCCCGGCCCGGACACCGAGCCGCTGCTGCTGTTCGAAGCCGTCGCCCGCGGCCCGGTCAAGGAGGCGGCCACCACCGCCCCGACGCCGATCGCTCCGGCGGCGCAGGCGGCGGCGCAGCCGGCGGTGAAGCCCAACGTGCGGGTCTTCATGACGCTGGCGGTGAAGCGCACCGTCCTGGCCGACGGCAAGCCGCCGCGCGAGGAAAAGGTGGCCGTGCCCGCCCTGCCCGCGCAGGCGCCGCCGCTGGCCCCGGTCGGCTCCCTGCGGCGGATGCCGGGGCTGGCCGCGTGGCCGGCGCCCTCCGGGGCGGTGGCTCCGGTGGACCGCGCCTTCTTCGATCTGGGCAACGCCCCGGCCCAGCCGCCGATGCTCCGCCCCGCGGCCCAACGCTTCCCGTGAGCAGCCCCATGACCGCTCCCCACCCGCTTATCGACATCGGCGCCCTGCTCCAGCCCATCCCCGGCGACGATCCGGCGGGCGACGACCTGCGCCACGGCCCGGAGTTCGACGCGCTGACCGAGGCGCGCCGGATGGACGACGATCTCGACCAGGGCATCTGGCAGACCACCGTCAAGAAGGCCGACTGGAAGGGCGTCGTCCAGCAGGCGTCGGACCTGCTGAAGACCCGCACCAAGGACCTCCAGGTCGCGGCGTGGCTGGTCCAGGCGCTGGGCCGCCTGCACGGTCCGGCGGGTCTGGCGCCGGGGCTTCTGCTGGTGCATGGGCTGGTGGAGGATTTCTGGGAGGGGCTCTACCCGCGGCTGGACGACGGCGACCCGGAACCGCGGCTGGCCCCGCTGGTCTGGCTGGACAGCCAGCTCTCCCGCGACCTAATGGCGACCACCGTCACCCAGCCCGGGGCGAACGCCGACGAGACCCACCGCTTCCAGGACTGGCAGAACGCCCAGCGCCTGCGCAAGCTCGCCACCCGCGACCAGCGCGCCTTCCACGAGGCGGTGGAGGACGGGGAGGTCACGGTCGAACAGATCCTGTCGGCGCAGGACCGCACGCCGCCGGATTTCTACCAGGGCCAGCACGGCCACCTGCGCGACGCGGTGACGGCGGTGCGCACCCTGGCGGCGGAGCTGGACGCCGTGGCGGGCCGCGCCGCGCCGGGATTCACGCAGCTTCTGAAGACTCTGGACAGCCTGATCCAGTTCCACCGCGAGGCGCTGGCCAAGCGCGGCATCGACCCGGACGGCGCGCCCGCCCCGGCCGAGAAGGAGGAGCCCGCCATGGACGCGCCCGCCGAAATCGTCCCCGCCGCCGCCTTCGCCCGCCCCGGCGGCCCGCGGACGCGGCAGGAAGCCTACGCGATGCTGCACCAGATCGCCGACTTCCTGGCGCGGGAGGAGCCGCACAGCCCGACCTCCTACCTCGTGCGCCGCGCCGCCGCCTGGGGGAACCTGTCCCTGCCGGAGCTTTACGCCGAACTGCTGGGCGACCGCGGCGAGGTCGGGCGCATCTTCGGCCTGCTGCGGCTGGAGGAGCGCTGAGCCATGCCCCGCATCCTGCTCGACTATCCCGGCATCAAGGGCGAATCGCTGATCCGCCATTACAAGAATCTGGCCGAATGCTTCAGCTTCGACCTGCGTTCCGGCAAGCGCGAGGTCGGCGGCTTCAACTACGACGACCCGATCGAGGACACGTCCTACTTCAGCAGCCGGAAGGCGCAGAAGCAGAACAAGCTGGGCGTGGACAGTCTGAAGCTGGAACGGCATTTCGACCTCGCCTCGCCCAAGCTGATGCAGGCGGCCTTCGATCCGCAGAAGAAGGACGTGACGGCGACGCTCCACTTCTTCCGCACCTTCGCCAGCCTCCAGGGCGGCGAGTTCTTCGGCGAAAGCGACATCTTCGCCGAGCCCTACCTGACCATCGTCCTGAAGAACACGCAGATCACCGAATACGAGCTGTCCGTGGACAACGACGACAGCAGCAACGGGACGGAAACCATCTCGCTGGCCTTCGACCAGTTGCAGATGACCTACCAGCACCAGATCGACGGCCGGAAAATCGGCCAAATCCGTGGCGACATCACATTGGCGAGCAAGTCATGACCCAGTCGAACCCGTCGGCTCTGACCGGCGACACCACCGTCCCGCCCCGCAACGGCGAAGGCCGCCGCGGGCACGGGCGCCGGGCCGAGCATTTCCTGGAACAGGTGATGTTCCAGAGCCGCTGGCTCCTGGCGCCGCTCTATGTCGGTCTGGTGGCCGCCCTGCTGATGATCGGCTGGCGTTTCGCGCAGGAGCTGGTGCACGCGCTTCCCCTTCTGGTCGACGGCAAGGACAGCGACATCATCCTGATCGTGCTCGGGCTGGTCGATCTGACGATGGTCGGCAACCTCGTGCTGATGGTGATCTTCAGCGGCTACGAGAATTTCGTGTCGAAGATCGACGTCGAGGGCCACGCCGACCGTCCGGAATGGATGGGCAAGCTGGATTTCAGCGCCCTGAAGGTGAAGCTGATCGCCAGCATCGTGGCGATCTCCTCCATTCAGATCCTGAAGACCTTCATGAACGTGTCCGAAATCTCGGACCGCGACCTGATGTGGCTGGTGGCCATCCACGTCACGTTCGTCTTCTCCGGCGTTCTGCTGGCGACCATGGACGTGCTGGTCAAGAAGAGCCACGCGCACTGACACGGCGAACCGGAAAGGAGACGGTATCATGATGCGGTATGCGCTGGCGTTCCTCGCCATCCTGCTGACCGGCCTGCCGGGCACGCCGAAGGCTGATCCCGCCCCAGGGCCGGCCCCAGGGCCGGCCAAGGTGGTGGTCGGCACCTACGTCAACCAGATCACCGGGGTGAATCTGCGCGACAATCAGGTGAATGTGGACTTCTACGTCTGGTTCCGCTGGGACGACGACGCGCTGAATCCGCTGGAGACGTTCGAGCTGATGAACGGGCGGATCGAATCCCGGACGCCGACCCCGATCCGCAAGCTGAAGGACACCAACTATGGGCAGGTGCGCGTCCAGGCTGTCCTGAACCAGCCCTGGGACGTGACCCGCTTCCCGCTGGACCGCCAGACCATCCGGCTGGTGATCGAGGACAGCGACATGACGGCGGACAACATCGTCTATGTGGCGGACACCGACAACAGCACCATCGATCCCGACGTCGATGTTTCGGGCTACGACCTGACCGGCAACGCGGCGACCGTTACGGCGCACCGGTACCGCACCAATTACGGCGACATCACCCTGCCGAAGAACCACGAGTCCGTCTATTCCCGCTATACCCATTCCATCACCCTGGAGCGGCCGGATTCGGTCTATTACATCAAGACCTTCTCGACCATCTTCATCTCCTCGGTGGTGGCCTTCCTGGCCTTCCTGGTCAAGCCGGTGGACCTCGATCCGCGCTTCGGCCTGGGCATCGGCGCGCTGTTCGCGGTGGTGGCCTGCTACTTCGTCATCGCCAGCGACCTGCCGCGCAGCAGCGGCTTCACCCTGTCCGACCGGGTCAACCTCGCCTCCATGGGCATGATCTTCCTCAGCCTGATGCAGAGCGCCGTGTCGCTGATGATCTATGAGCGGAACGCGGCGAAGTCGATCCTGCTCGACCGGGTGTGCCTGGTGCTGTTCCCGGTCGCCTACGGGCTGATGTGCGTCTGGCTGACCATGGTGTGATTCCGGGGACGTGATTCCCCGGGCCGGGGCTTGCCCGGCCTGAGCTTCGCCACAATCCTCCGTCACGCTCCGCAGGAGATGACGACCGGAGGAGACGGGCATGATCGGGAACCGGACGGCGCTGGCCGCGGCGGCGCTGCTGGCCGCCGGGATCGCGGTGGCGGGCTGGGCGGCGGGGCGCGAGGTGGCGCAGGTCCGGCTGGCCGACCGCTTCGTCACCGTGAAGGGCTCCGCCGAGCGCGAGGTCAAGGCGAACCTCGCGCTCTGGCCGCTGCGCTACGTCGCCACCGGCGACGACCTGTCCGCCGTGCAGGCGAAGACGGCGGCGGACGAGAAGGCCGTCCTGGCCTTTCTGGAGCGCCATGGGCTGGGCGCGGACGCCGTGGTCTCGCGGTCGATCGACCTTGTGGACCTGCTGGCCCAGGCTTACCGCCAGGGTCCGGCGGACCAGCGCTACATCCTGACCCGCACCCTGATGATCCGCAGCCCCGACGTGGACCGGGTGGACCGCGCCAGCCAGACTCTGGCCGAACTGCTGGACCAGGGCGTCACCCTGGGCGGGGAACCCGGCATGGGCTCCGGCCCCAATTACCTGTTCACCCGGCTGAACGACGTGAAGACCGAGATGATCGCCGAGGCGACGGCCAAGGCGCGCGAGGCCGCGGCCCAGTTCGCCACCGACAGCGGCGCGACGCTGGGCGGCATCCGCCGGGCCAACCAGGGGCTTTTCCAGATCCTCGCCCGCGACGAGGCCCCCGGCATCATGGAAAGCCGGCAGATCGACAAGATCGTCCGCGTCGTGTCCACCCTCGACTGGGAATTGGTGGATTGAGGGCACGCGGCGCGCTCCGCGCTGTATAGCCCATCTATATATTGGACTCGGCGCAACCGGGGTCACCCCACCGGACATCCGGCCAAGGGATCGCCGGCCGGCGCCTGCTCGCCGAAGGCAGGGCAAGGAACGGTTCAATCATATTGTTTCCGATTTTCGGAATCTCGAACAACATATGAACGATCCGCCTCCTGTGTCATCAGTGCAGCCTGAAAAATCAGCATCCTGAACAGGAACTGTGCATCCATTACATGGGCTGTACCGTGCATCGTCTGGGTGTCCGAGGGGATCGGGCCGCCGCTATTGCCGGTCACCGGCGAAAAATCACATCCTCGTCAAAAAGCGGTGGTTCACCTGCGCGGAGCATGGTTATATAGCAACCGTATATAGCGCAGCCGGGGTTTCCGCTCATGTCCGTTCAGCCGCAGGTGTCGTTCGCCGGTCCTCATGCGTCGCCCATCGGCGCGGAGCGCATCCGGCTGCTGGAGGCGGTGGGGCGCGAGGGCAGCATTTCCGGCGCGGCGCGGTCGGTCGGCGTCACCTACAAGGCGGCCTGGGACGCCATCGATGCCATGAACAACCTGTTCGGCCGCCCGCTGGTGGAAGCGCAGGCCGGCGGCAAGCGCGGCGGCGGAACGGCCCTGACGCCGGACGGCGTGCGGCTGGTCGCCACCTTTCACCGCCTGCAAAGCGAGATGGTCCGCGCCTTCCAGGTGCTGGAACCGGATTTGAACGGCACCGGATTGTCCGCTGCCAGCTTGATGTGGGGATTCTTCATGCGCACCAGTGCCCGAAACACCCTTCGTGGAACCGTGACGGCGATCACCGACGGCGCGGTCAACGCCGAAGTCACGCTGTCCCTCTCGGACCAGACCTCGATCACCGCGGTCATCACCCGCGACAGCGTGCGCGACCTGGGCCTGTTTCCGGGGCGCGCGGCGACGGCGCTGATCAAGGCGCCCTTCGTGATCCTCGCCCCGGTGGACGAGGCGCGGCGCACCTCGATCCGCAACCGCGTGGAAGGCGTGGTGGCCCGCCGCGAGGACGGCGCGGTCAACAGCGAGATCACGCTGGACATCGGCGGCGGCAAGACGCTGACCGCCATCATCACGCTGCGCAGCGCCGAGGACATCGGCCTGAAGGCCGGCGACCCGGCCTGCGCGCTGATCGACGCATCGCACATCATTCTCGCGGTGGATTGACGATAGGATGGGAAGGGAGTTTTTCGAATGAAGCGTTTCCTGCTTGCCACCTTCGCGCTGCTGTCCGTCACGGCGGCGGCCCACGCCGACGAAACCAACGTGGCGGTCGCCGCGAACTTCACGGCCCCGGCGAAGGAAATCGCCACCGCCTTCGAACAGAAGACCGGCCACAAGGCGATCCTGAGCTTCGGCGCGACCGGCCAGTTCTTCGCCCAGATCAAGCAGGACGCCCCGTTCACCGTCTTCCTCGCCGCCGACGACGAGACGCCGAGGAAGGCCGTCGAGGAAGGTCTGGCCGTTCCGGAGTCCCGCTTCACCTACGCCGTGGGCCGCCTGGTGCTGTGGACGAAGGCGTCCGGCGCCCCGCTGGGCGAGGACACGCTGCGCAAGGGCGCCTTCGAGAAGATCGCCATCGCCAACCCGGCGACCGCCCCCTATGGCGCCGCCGCCGTGCAGGCCATGAAGAAGATGGGCGTCCACGACGCGCTCCAGCCGAAGATCGTCCAGGGCAACAGCATCGCCCAGACGTTCCAGTTCGCCGACACCGGCGCCGCCGAACTCGCCTTCGTCGCCCTGTCGCAGGTGATCGCCAAGCCGGACGGCACCCGCTGGCCGGTTCCGGAGACGTTGCACGACCCGATCTTCCAGGACGCCGTCCTGCTGAAGAAGGGTGCGGGCAACGAGGCCGCCAAGGCGTTCCTCGCCTTCCTGAAGGGGCCGGAGGCCGCCGCGGTGATCTCCAAGTACGGCTACGGCACAAAGGTGCCGAACTGACCGTGCCGGCATCCACGGCAAGGAAGGCCCGCCGATGAGCTGGCAGCCGATCATCCTGACGCTGGAACTGGCGGGCCTGACGACGGTCATCCTGCTGATCGTCGGCACGCCCCTGGCCTGGTGGCTGGCGCGGTCCGGAGCCTGGTGGAAGGAGGCGGTGGCCACGGTGGTGGCGCTGCCTCTGGTGCTGCCGCCCACGGTGCTGGGCTTCTATCTGCTGATGCTGCTGGGGCCGAACGGCCCCGGCGGCTGGCTGGCGTCCCTGTGGGGAGCCCGCTCCATGGCCTTTACCTTCGAAGGGCTGGTCATCGGGTCGGTCCTCTACTCCATGCCCTTCGTGGTGCAGCCGATCCGCAACGCCTTCGAGGCGTTCGGCGACCGCCCGCTGGAGGCGGCGGCGACCTTGCGCGCCTCGCCGCTCGACACCTTCTTCACGGTGGCGGTGCCGCTGGCCCGCCGCGGCTTCCTGACCGGGGCCGTGCTGGGCTTCGCCCACACCATGGGCGAGTTCGGCGTCGTCCTGATGATCGGCGGCAACATCCCCGGCCAGACCAAGGTCCTGTCGGTGGCCATCTACGATTATGTCGAAACCCTGCAATGGGACGAGGCGCATCTGCTCGCCGGTGGGATGCTGGTCTTCTCCTTCACGGTGATTCTGACGATGATGATGCTGGAGAAGCGCATCGGGCGGGGCGGGCGATGAGCCTGTCGGCGCATTTTCACGGAAAGCTCGGCCGGTTCGACCTGGACGTGGCGTTCGAGGCGCCGGGCCGCGGCATCACCGCCCTGTTCGGGCCGTCCGGCTGCGGCAAGACCTCGGTGCTGCGCTGCGTCGCCGGGCTCCAGCGGCTGAACGGGCGCTTCGCCCTGGACGGCGACGCCTGGCAGGAGGGGCGCAGCTTCCGCCCGACTCACAAGCGGCCCATCGGCTACGTCTTCCAGGAGGCCAGCCTGTTCCCGCACCTGTCGGTGCGCGCCAACCTGCTGTTCGGCCATCGCCGGACGGTGGGGCGCGGCGTGCCGGAGCACATCCGCCTGGACGACGTGGTGGATCTGCTGGGGCTGGGGCATCTGCTCGACCGGTCGCCGGCGCATCTGTCCGGCGGCGAGCGCCAGCGGGTCGGCGTGGGCCGCGCGCTTCTTTCGCAGCCGCGCCTGCTGCTGATGGACGAGCCTCTCGCGGCGCTGGACCGTTTCAGCAAGGAGGAGATCCTCCCCTATCTGGAGCGGCTGCACGGCGTGCTGTCGGTTCCCGTCCTCTATGTCAGCCACGACATCGCGGAGGTGGAGCGGCTGGCCGACCATCTGGTGCTGCTGCGCCAGGGGCGCGTCGTCGCCGCCGGCCCGATGCAGGAGCTTCAGGCCGACCCCACCCTTCCCATCGCCCGCATGCCGGAGGCCGGGGTGACCCTGCCCGCGGTGGTGGAGGGGCGGGAGGATGCCTATGGTCTGACCCTGCTGCGGCTCGACGGGGGACACCTGCTCGTTCCGGGAGACCTGGGGCCGCAGGGCACGGCGCGGCGCGCCCGCATCGCGGCGTCCGACGTCAGCCTCGCGCGCCACCCGCCGGAGGGCAGCACCATCCTGAACGCCCTGCCGGTGCGCATCGTGGCGGCGGAGCGGCAGGACGACGTCCAGATGATGGCCGTCGTGGCCCTGGGCGAGGAGGGGCGGGGCGCGCGCATGCTCGCCCGCGTCACCCGCAAAAGCTGGGATGCCCTCGGGCTGTCTCCCGGGCAGTCGGTCTATGCCCAGATCAAGGGCGTGGCCCTGGTTCAGGAAGCGATGTGATTGGGCTGGAGGCAGGGGGCGGGAGGCTCATCCCGGCCTGAACAGCCTGGGCAGCCTCAACGCCCCCGTGCCCATCGCGATTCCGAACAGAACGCACAGCAGCCCCGCCGCATGGGCGAGGGTGAAGGCTTCGCCCAGGAACAGCACCGCGGCCAGCACGCCCGCCGCCGGGATCAGTCCGGTGAACAGCCCGGCCCGGTTGGCCGGCACATGGGCGATCCCGCGCATCCACAGCACCACCGCCAGCAGCCCGCCGGTCAGGCCGGACGCCACGAACAGCAGCCAGACCCAGCCGGGCACCGCTCCCGGATCGAAGCCGCCCAGCGTGGCGAGCGCTCCCGGCGCCATCATCGCGGCGGCCAGGACATTCGCCAGACAGGTCAGGGTCAGGGGCGGGATACGCCCGCCGAGCTGGCGCGCGAAGACGCCGTACAGCCCCTCCGACACCACCGCTCCCAGCACCAGCGCGTTGCCGACGAGGGAATCCTCGGGGCCGCCGCTGCCTCCGGGGCGCAGATTCAGCGCGGCCATGCCCAGCACCGCCAGGGCGATGGCGGCGGCGCTGCCGGCTCCGACCCGCTCCCGCAGGATCAGCGCCGCCCCCAGCGCCGTCATGGCCGGGATGGTGCTGGTGATGATTCCGGCGGCGACCGCGCTGGTCTCGCGCAGCCCGTACAGAAGGAAGAGGTTGAACAGCACCATGCCGAACAGGGCGAGCAGCGTCAGGCTCGTCCAGTCCCGCCGATTGCGGGGAAGCGCCGCCACCCCGCCACGCAGGGTGAAGGGCACCAGCAGCACCGCAACCAGGGCGAAACGAATTTCCGCCGCCACAAGCGGCGGGATATGGGATACGATCACCTTGGAGGCCGGAACGGACAGGCCGACCAGGGTCATCGACAGGGCGAGGTTGAGGTAAGCGGCGCGCATGGGCCGCATTGTATGAAGGCCGGCACCGTCCTGCGGAAGCGGCATTTTCACGCAATGAATTTGCAAAGAATGCGTGTCATTCTTCGCACCGAAGTCGCGTACATAAGGGGCGGGGTATGTCGGAGCCGATCCTCGGGATCACCAACTGGATGCATCTTTTCCGCTGGATCGTGAAGCTGATCCGTGACGAATACGGCGTGGACGAAAAGGTCCTGACCCGCAGCGCCCAGCTGGACGGGGGGATCGGCCTCACCACGGAGCAGCTCGAACAGGTGCTCGACCATATTGCTGAGACCTTCGAACTGACCTTTCCCGAGAACACGCTTCACGAGACCGTGCGGTTGGAAGACCTCTGCACGCTGACGGCGTGGATGCGCGGTTTGTTGAAGAAGCCGGACTTCGTGACCCCGCTCTTCGAAGAGCGCTGCCGCTCCCTCAACAACGTGCCGGCCTGAACCGGCGCCCCCGAACGCGATGGGCATGGCTGGAATCGGTGCCGCGGATTCCCATCTGCGGCAGCGGACCCGTCCCGCCAACCCTTTCCCTGAGCCTTCCATGCCCTTGCATCTCATCAAGCTGGCCGTCGGGATCGACGACCTCGATCATCTCGCGGCGGTGCAGGCGCGCCGCGCACAGACCGTCGCGGGCCGCCCGGTGGTTCCCGTCTTCACGCGCCGCGTGCCGAAGCGGGGGGAGGAGATCCTGGCCGGCGGGTCGATCTATTGGGTGGTCCGCGGTTCCGTCGCCGCCCGCCAGCGGGTGGTCGCCATCGACACCACCGTCGACGAGGAAGGCGAGAACGGCTGCATCCTCGGAATGGACCCGCAGCTTGTGCCCACCGTGCCGACGCCCCATCGGCCTTTCCAAGGATGGCGTTACCTCGACCCGCAGGCTGCACCCAAGGATCTGGCCGAGGCAGGCGGGCAGGGCGACGAACTGCCGGCCCATCTTGCCGCCGAACTGCGGTCCCTCGGCCTTCTGTAGCCGCCCCGGCTCCCTGCGGCCCGCCAAGCCATTGATTTTTCACGATCCGGCGGAATTTTCATCACCTTGTCAAAAAAGCGCTTGCGTCTTCGTGGGGGAGGCGCCTATAACCCGCTCCACCGACGCGGTGGCCGCCAACGAGGCGGCGGCGGGTCGGGAAAACAGAAGACATTCTGGCCCTGGCGGCCCACTCCTCTGAAGGGGTCGGGCGCGGGGTGTTGCGGTTCTCAACGGGACTGCGGGCTCATTGACATTGTTGATACCGTGTTGTGAGAAGGGATGCGCAGGCGGCGGCATGGACCGTTGGCCGCGGGTTGGTTCCGGAGGGGACCGGCATCGCGGGTCGCTTGAGCATCTCGGTCAAGCAGTAAGAGACTTCAGTTTCGAAAGCTT
>NZ_JAUJFI010000172.1 GCF_030849505.1 Azospirillum isscasi
GCTCATCTGCCTGATACTCGCCAGCTGAGCCGCGCGACACCTGCCCGCTCATCTGCCTGATACTCGCCAGCTGAGCCGCGCGACACCTGCCCGCTCATCTGCCTGATACTCGCCAGCTGAGCCTCGCGACACCTGCCCGCTCATCTGACTGATAATCGCCAGCTAGTCCGCGCGATACCTGCCCACTCATCTGCCTGATACTCGCCAACGGAGCCGCGCGACTCCTGCCCGCTCATCAGATTGATACTCGAAAGTGGAGCCGCGCGACACCTGCTTGACCGGCGCCGTCGCCACCACCCCGCCGGGGCTTGCCCCCGCGGCGGAGGACGGCGCCTGAGCCACCGCAGTCCCGCCTGGCGCCTCACCGCCGCCTGGGCCGCCCGGCAGGCGCAGCGGCTGGCCGGCCTGCACGGCGTAGGGGGCGGACAGGCCGTTCAGGCGGGTCAGCTCGCTGACGTCCGCGTTGAACATGCGGGAGATTCCGTAGAGCGTGTCGCCCCGCTGCACGATGTACTGGCGCGACACCGGCAGGACCAGCCGCTGCCCGACCTCCAGCCGGTAGGGCGGCGACAGGTGGTTGACCTCCAGCAGGTCGCGCAGAGGCACGTTGTAACGCCGCGACAGGGAATAGGCGGAATCCCCGCGCTGCACGATGACCGCGCCGCCGATGGAATCCGGGGTGCTCGAAACCGAGGTGACCGGCGCCAGTTCGCCGGTGCGCTGCTGGCAGGCGGCGAGCAGCGGCAGCACCGCCAGCGCCGCGAGGAGGGCGCGCCCAATTACGTTGGATGTCACGCCGAACGGGCCGGCTATTCCGTTCCGGGGGGAGACGGAGGGTCGGACAGCAACGGTACGAAGCGGACGGGCCACAAGTCCTCCCGTGTAAGACCGGTTTCAGTCCGCCGGATGCGGACGACCCGCTGGCCGCGGTAGCCGTCCCCCAGCGGGATGACCATGACACCACCAACCGCGAGCTGATCCGTCAAGTCCTTTGGCGCCTCGGGGCCTCCGGCGGCCGTGACCAGTATGCGCTCGAACGGCGCCCGTTCGGGCCAGCCCTTCGTCCCGTCGCCGTGGCGGGTCGTGATGTTGTCCAGGCGCAGCGCCCGGAACCTCTTCTCCGCCTCGGCCAGCAGCGGGAGCAACCGTTCTACGGTATAAACCCGCCGGCACAGCCGCGACAAAACCGCCGCCTGATAGCCGGAGCCGGTGCCGACCTCCAGAACCGCCTGCCGCTCCTCCAACTCCAGCGCCTGGGTCATCAGCGCAACGACCAGCGGCTGGCTGATGGTCTGGCCCAGCTCGATGGGCAGGGCCGTGTCCTCCCATGCCTGATCCTGGAAGGGGTCGGGAACGAACAGCTCGCGCGGGACCCGCTCGATCGCGGCCAGAACCCGGGTGTCGGTCACGCCGTTGCGGCGCAACGCCATCAAAAGCCGGATCTTGCGCGCGTCTACCGTCACACCCTACCCATTCACACCGGGGAAAACCTCATTCGAACGCGTGCCGCAGGGTCTGGAGCGTCGGCGTGTGCGTCAGATCCAGATAGACCGGCGTCACCGAAATGCCGCCGGAGAAGACCACGTGGATGTCCGTGTCGGGCGCCACGTCGGCCTCCCCGCGCAGGGTCCCGATCCAGATATAGGGCTTGCCGCGCGGATCGACACGCTCCACCAGCTCGTCGCCGATCTTTCGCTTGCCGTGGCGGACCACCTGGATGCCGGTGACCTCCGCCGCCGGGCGGGCCGGGAAGTTGACGTTCAGCAGGACGTATTTCGGCCAGGCGACGGACACCGCCTTGCGGATCACCTCCGCCCCCCAGCGCTCCGCCGCCGACCAGTCGATCTGGGTGCGGTTCTCGTAATGCTGGCTGAGCGCGATGGCCGGAACGCCCAGCAGGGTCGCCTCCATGGCCGCCGCGATGGTGCCGGAATAGGTCACGTCCTCGCCGATGTTGGAGCCCTGGTTGACGCCGGACAGGACCAGCGTCGGGCGGGCGTCCTTCATGATGTGGTTGACGGCCAGCAGCACGCAGTCGGTCGGCGTGCCGTCCACCGTGTAGCGCCGCTCGTCCAGCTGACGCAGCCGCAGCGGGCGGTTGATGGTCAGCGAGTGGCTGGCCGCCGACTGCTCCATCTCCGGCGCCACCACCCACACGTCGTCGGTGATGGAGCGGGCGATGGCCTCCAGCACCTTCAGGCCCTGGGCGTGGATGCCGTCGTCGTTGGTGACGAGGATGCGCGCCTGCGACAGGTCGAGCGGGAGATCGAACATCAGGCGGTGATCCTCTCCAGCCCGCGCATGTAGGGCCGGAGCGCCTCGGGAACCAGGATGGAGCCGTCGGGCTGCTGGTAATTCTCCAGCACCGCGATCAGGCAGCGCCCGACCGCCACGCCCGAGCCGTTCAGGGTGTGGACGAACTGGGTCTGCTTCTCGCCCTTGGGGCGGCAGCGGGCCTTCATGCGGCGGGCCTGGAAGTCGCCGCAGTTCGAGCAGCTCGAAATCTCGCGGTACATGTTCTGGCCGGGCAGCCAAACCTCGATGTCGTAGGTCTTGCGCGCGGAGAAGCCCATGTCGCCGGTGCACAGGGTCACCACGCGGTACGGCAGGCCAAGCCGCTGGAGGATGGTTTCCGCGCATTGGGTCATGCGCTGGTGCTCCGCCTCCGACTGGTCCGGGGCGGTGATGCTGACCATCTCCACCTTCCAGAACTGGTGCTGGCGGATCATGCCGCGGGTGTCGCGCCCCGCCGAACCGGCCTCGGCGCGGAAACAGGGGGTCAGCGCGGTGTAGCGGTAGGGAAGCTCCTCCATCGCCACGATCTGGTCGTTGACGAGGTTGGTCAGCGGCACTTCCGAGGTCGGGATCAGGTAATGGTCGGTGCCTGTGCGGAACAGGTCCTCCTCGAACTTCGGAAGCTGGCCGGTGCCGAACAGCGCGTTGTCGCGCACCATCAGCGGCGGCGCGACCTCCGTATAGCCGTGCTCGCCGGTGTGGATGTCCAGCATGAAGTCGGCAAGAGCGCGCTCCAGCCGGGCGAGGCCGCCCTTCAGGACCGTGAAGCGGGCGCCGGACATGCGCGACGCCGCCTCGAAATCCATCAGGCCCAGCGCTTCGCCCAGCTCGAAATGCTGCTTGGCGTCCGCGATGGCCTTCGGCTCGCCCCAGCGGCGGATCTCGACGTTGGCGGTCTCGTCCGGGCCTTCCGGCACGTCGTCGGCGGGCAGGTTCGGGATGGTGGCGAGCATCCGGTCGAGCTCGGCGCCCAGCGCCTTCTCCTCCTCCTCGACCTGGGGCAGCCGTTCCTTGAGCTGCGCCATCTCGTCCATCAGCGGCTGGGCGTCGCGGCCCTCCCGCTTGGCGAGGCCGATCTCCTTCGCCGCCTCGTTGCGGCGCGCCTGCATCTCCTGAAGCTGGGTCTGCGCGGCGCGGCGGCGGGAATCGAGGTCCAGCACCGTCGGCGACATCGGTTCCAGGCCCCGGCGGGCCAGGCCGCGGTCGAAGGATTCGGGGTTCTCACGGATGGCGCGAAGGTCGTGCATGGCTCACGGCGATACGGAATGGGTGGGAGGCTGGTTATAGTCCGCCGCCGGGTGAAGGTCCAGTGGTGCCGCCGCGCGGGCCGCCACGACCTTGGATTGATTCGCATGCCATGCTTTTCGGTGGCACCGATGCGGGAAATGGGTGCAAAATTTCAATCCTGGAAACGTCGATCCTTTTGCCGCCACCCATTCCGGACATGATGCTCGACACCCGCACCCTCGTCATCGCCCTTGTGGGCATCTGCCTTTTGCTGTCCGCGGCGTCCTTCCTGGCCTGGAGGGTGCACCGTCACATCACCGCGCTGGCCTATTGGGCCGGGGGGGCCCTGGTGGGGGCCTGCGGGTTGGCGCTGATCGCGCTCTACGGCGTTTGGCCCGCCGCCCTGGTCGTGCCTCTGGCCAACGCCCTGGTGGCGTCGACCTACGTGCTGAACTGGTTCGGCGTGCGCAGCTTCGCCGGGCGGCCCATTCCCTGGCGAAGCGGGCTGGCGGTGCTCGCGGCGATGACCGCGGGCAATATGTGGTTCGTGGTCATCGAAAACGACGTGACGGCGCGAATCCTGATCGCGTCCACCGGTTTCTGCGGCCTGTTGCTGCTCGCGGCGCTGGAACTGTGGCGGATGGAGCCGGCGGACCGGTTGCGGCGGGCGCAGCGGGTGACCGCCATGGTCTTCCTGCTCCACGCCCTGTTCGTCGCCGGGCGGGCCGTCCTGACCGCCTGGAGCGAGCCCGTCAGCAGCATCCTGGTCCCCGATCCGGTGCAGAGCGCCAGCTTTCTGGAGAGCATTCTGGCCATCACCGCCTGGGGCTTCGGCTTCCTCTCCATGACCAGCGAGCGGCTTCAGGCGGATCTGGACCGGATCGCCACCATCGACCCGCTGACCGGCGCCTTGAACCGGCGGGCCTTCATGAGCCATGCGGAACGGGAACTGCTGCGGGCGCAGCGCAGCGGGGCGCCGCTGACCCTGCTGCTGCTCGATCTCGACCGGTTCAAGCGGGTCAACGACACCTTCGGCCATCTGGCCGGGGACGCGCTTCTCCGCCGCTTTTCCGAGATCGTCTCGGCAAGGCTGCGCCGCACCGACCTGTTCGGGCGCTATGGCGGGGAAGAGTTCTGCCTGCTGCTTCCCGACACCGACCAGATCGGGGCGGCAGCCCTGGCGGAAGCGCTGCGGCGCGACGTGGCGGCACGTCCCCTGGACTTCCAAGGCCAGGAGATCGCCGCCACCGTCAGCATCGGCATCGCCGCCTGCCACGGCGGCGAGCCTTTGGACGCTGCGCTCGCCGCCGCCGATCGGGCCCTGTACCGGGCAAAGCACAACGGCCGCAATCAGGTGATAGCGGCCGGAGCGGCGGGCTGAGAGCGGAGCGGCCTCACGCCTGCTCCGCCGCCTTCTCCTCCTGCTCGCGCTTCTTCTCGATGGCGCGGCCGATCCAGATGGAGATCTCGTAGAGCGCCAGCAGCGGGATGGCGAGGCCGACCTGGCTGATGACGTCCGGCGGGGTCAGGACCGCGGCGACGATGAACACGAACACGATGGCGTAGCGCCGCTTGGCGGCCAGCGTCTCCGTGGTCAGCAGCCCGGCGCGGACCAGCAGGGTCAGCAGCACCGGAAGCTGGAAGGCCAGACCGAAGGCGAAGATCAGGTGCATCACGAGGCCGAGATACTCGCTGACGCGGGCCTCGAACTCGATGGGAAGGGCGCCGGCGTCCATGCCCGGGTGGAATTCGAACCCCAGGAAGAACCGCCAGGCCATCGGGAAGATGAAATAGTAGACCATCGCCCCGCCCAGGAAGAACAGGACCGGGGTGGCCACCAGGAAGGGCAGGAACGCCTTGCGCTCGTGCTTGTAGAGGCCGGGCGCCACGAACATCCAGATCTGGCTGGCGACGATGGGGAAGGACAGGAAGCAGCCGGCCCAGAAGGCCACCTTCACATAGGTGAAGAAGGCTTCCGTCAGGCCGGTGTAGATCATCCGGCGTCCCTGCCCGGCCAGGATGTCGGCCAGCGGCTGGACCAGGAAATTGTAGATCCGGTCGGAGAAGGCGTAGCACACGAAGAAGGCGACGATGATCGCCAGCGTCGCGTACATCAGACGGTTGCGCAGCTCGACCAGATGGTCGATCAGCGGCATCTTGCTTTCTTCGAGTTCGTCGTCGGTATCGCCGGTCATGCGCGTTTCGCCGGACACAAGGTCACGCCTGCTTGTTCGTGGTTGCCGCCGCAGCGGAGTCGGCGGAGGCCGGGACCGCCGGCTGGGCCGGGGCCGGAACGAACTCCGCGGGCGGAGCCGGAGGCGGCGGGACCGTGACCGGCGGTTCGGTCGCCGGCTGCGGCTGGGCCGCCGCCACCTGCGGGGAACCGACGGCGGGAACCACCGCCGCGGCCGGGGCCGGGGCCGGGCCATCCTCCGGCGGGCTGCCGGGATGGCCGCTGGCCCCGAGGTCGGCCACGGCGTCGAAGGCGCCCTTCAGCTCCCCCTTCGGATCGATCGTGTTCTCGACCATCCGCTGGAGGTTCGCGTCGCGGACCTTCAGGGCCTCCTTGCGGAGGTCGTCAAGCTCCGCCTCGCGCATCATGTCGTCGATGTGGCCCTGGAAGTCGCGCGCGACCACGCGCGCCTTCTTCACCCATTTTCCCAGGGTGTAGATGGCCTTGGGCAGGTCCTTCGGGCCGATCACCACGAGGGCGATGACCGCGATGACCATCAGTTCCGACCATGCGATGTCGAACATGGCTCCTCAGCCTTTCGAAGCGGCGCGGGGATGAGCGGCGCCGGACGGTCAGGTGCGGGCCGTCTCGTCCTTCTTCACGCCGGGGTCGGCGGCGGGGGGAACCGGATGGACCGAGGACACCGGCTGGGCCGGCGGGACCGGCTGATTCGGCAGGACCTTGGAGTCGGCGCCGGGTGCCGCACCCTCCTCCTCGTCCTTCAGGCCGGCCTTGAAGTTCTTGATGCCCTTGGCGAGGTCGCCCATGACCTTCGGCAGCTTGCCGGCGCCGAACAGGAGCAGGACGATCAGAAGGACGATGACCCAATGCCAGACGCTGGAGAATCCCATGACACACGTTTCCTGAACAGGCAGCCCTATGGCGGGGCGGCACTATGGCAGAAAGGTTCCCCTCCCGCAACGATCGGTCGGGCGAAACCGCTCAAACGACTTAAGTGGGTGCACCGGCTGGAAAAACGAAGGCCTGGCAGAGGTCCATGCACACCGAAACATGCGTTTGCTCGGGCGGCAGGAACTGGCCCGGCATGCGGGAGTGCAAATGCGCCGATCCGCCCTTCCCGTCCGGCAGGTCGAGATGGATCAGGCTGGTGCGTCCGAGCAGCCGCGCCGCCGTCACCCGCGCCAGCACGGGCAGATCCCCGGCGGGCACCGTGGCCGTGGGCTGGGCGGACAGCTTCAGCGCTTCCGGACGGATCAGCACGTCCACCGCGGTGCCGTCGGCGATCTCCGTGGGGATCGGGCCGACCGGCGTGTCCACCGCCCCGCCCCGCACCACGCCGGCCAGCCGGTTGACCTCGCCGAAGAACTCCGCGGCGAAGGCGTCGACCGGGCGGGTGTAGAGGTCCACCGGGTTGCCGACCTGCACGACCTTCCCCGCGCGCATCAGCGCGATGCGGTCGGCCAGGAACATGGCCTCCTCCGGGTCGTGGGTGACCAGCATGGTCGCCGCGCCGTTCTGCTTCAGCACATGCAGCGTCTCGTCGCGCACCTGCTCGCGCAGCCGGGCGTCGAGGCCCGAAAACGGTTCGTCCAGCAACAGCACCGCCGGGTTCGGGGCCAGCGCACGGGCCAGCGCCACGCGCTGCTGCTGCCCGCCGGACAGATGATGGGGGAAGGAGTCGGCGTAGCCGGCCATGCCGACCTGCCCCAGCGTCTCCAGCGCGCGCTTGCGCTGCGCCTCGCCGGACAGGGCGGTCAGGCCGAAGCGCACGTTGTCGAGCACCGACAGGTGCGGGAACAGCGCGTAATCCTGGAAGACGAGGCCGACGCCGCGGCGTTCCGGCGGCACCGCGCCGCGCTCGTCCGCCACGACCGTTCCGCCGATCCGGACCGAGCCGGTCTGCACCGCCTCCAGCCCCGCCGCGATGCGCAGGAGCGAGGACTTGCCGCAGCCGGACGGCCCGCACAGGCAGACGATCTCCCCCGCCCCGATGGTCACGCTGACGTCGTCCACCGCCGTCACGCGCCCGTAGCGGTGGGTCACGCCCTCCAGCGCCAGGGCCTCCACCGCGATGGCGGCGGCCCCGCCCTGCGGCCCGAAGGCGTCCAGATGCGCCCGTCCGTTGGCGGGAAGCGTCACGGGCGCCGCTTCGCAGGGCGCCCCCTCCCGCGGGTCGCGGGTGAAGAGCGCCGACGCCTTGCCCCGCAGCGCGTCGCGCAGGCGGGCCGGGCGCGGCGCGGCAACGGTGTCTTCGGAGGCGGAGGACGGGTGACGGGCGTCGGTGACGGACGGACGATCCATGGCGGTCCCAGTCTGAAGCGGCCCCAGGGCTCGATTGACCTTGGCCGATTAACCTTAGTACCGGCGCACCGCCGTGGATGCAAATGGTTCTTATTTTCGAGCGTTCCGCTCAGGTATCGGATTCGTCAGCGTTTTCCGATGGTTCCGCATCCTCCAGACCGGCGCCGCCGATGCCCAGGAGCACGGGCCGCGAATCGAGCAGACCGGCGGCGCGCAAATCCTCCACCCCCGGCAGGTCGCGCAGCGTCTCCAGGCCGAAATGGTCGAGGAAATGGTCGGTGGAAATCCAGGTCAGCGGGCGGCCCGGAGTCTCGCGGCGCCGGCCCGGCCTGATCCAGCCGTTCTCCATCAGGATGTCCAGGGTGCCCTTGCTGGTCGCCACCCCGCGGATCGCCTCGATCTCCGCGCGGGTCACCGGCTGGTGGTAGGCGATGATCGCCAGCGTCTCGATGGCGGCGCGGGACAGCTTCTTGGAAACCTCCTCCTCCTGCCGCAGCAGCGGAGCGAGGTCCACCGCCGTGCGGAAGGACCAGCCGGCCCCGGTGCGGATCAGGTTCACCCCGCGCGCCGCGTAGTGGACGCGCAGTTCCTCCAGCAGCGCCCGCAGGTCGGCGCCGCGTCCCAGCCGCCTGCCCAAAGTTTCTTCGTCCAGCGGGTCGGCGGAGGCGAACAGCAGCGCCTCCAGCAGCCGCAGGTTCCGCAGCCGCTCCCCAATTTCCTCCGGGATCCCCTCCGGGTTGTCGATCTCCCGGATCATGCCGTCGGGACCGCTCATTCGTCGTCGCCTCGCTCATGCCGGCGCGCCGCCCGGCGGACGTAGATGGGGGAGAAGGCGCCGTCCTGGCGAAGCTCCACCTGCCCCGCCTTGGCCAGTTCCAGGGTCGCCGCAAAATGGGCGGCCAGCGCCGAGCGGGTCAGCAGACCGCCCCGCACGCCCTCCGGCAGGAAGCTGGACAAGGTGGCCCAGTCCGGCATGCGGCCCAGCAGCTCCGACAGGCGGCGCACCGCGTCCTCCAGCGAATAGAGGCGCACCGGCTCGATGTGCAGGACGCCGCCCTCTTGCCGCTTCCTGTGCTCCCCATAGGCTTTCAGCAGGTCGTAGAGCGTGACCTGGAACACCGATTTGCGCAGGATGTCCAGGTCTTCCGGCGCGCCGCGGACGAAGCGGTCCACCCCCAGCCGCGGGCGGGCGAACAGCTTGGCCGCCGCCTCCTTCATCGCCTCCAGCCGCTGAAGCTGGAAGGCCAGCGCCGCCGCCATGTCCTCGCCCGAGGGTTCCTCGTCCTCCACCTCCGGGATCAGCAGGCGCGACTTCAGGTAGGCCAGCCACGCCGCCATGACGAGATAGTCCGCCGCCAGCTCCAGCCGCACCTTCCGCGCCTCCGCGACGAAGGCGAGATACTGGTCGGCAAGCTGGAGGATGGAGATCTTCGTCAGGTCCACCTTCTGCTCGCGCCCCAGCGCCAGCAGCATGTCGAGCGGCCCCTCGAACCCGTCGAGCACGAGGACGAGCTGTTCCGCCGGGCCGATGGCCGCGGCCTCGCCGTCCTGGTCCTGGCGTTCCTTGGGGGCCATGCCGTCAGTTGCCGCTGAGGATGCGGATCAGCTCGATCATGTAATCCACCGGCGGGCCGAGCACCCAGGAGAAGACGCTGAGGTCCATGCCAAGCTCCCGCCCGATGAAGGGCAGCAGGAAGAAGGCGCCGATCAGGATCAGCATCCCGTACTTCTCCATCCGGGCCAGCGGAAAGGCCAGCGCGTCGGGCAGGATGCCGACCGCCACGCGCCCGCCGTCCAGCGGCGGCAGCGGGATCATGTTGAAGACCATCAGCACGACGTTGACCAGGACCGACACTTCCAGCGCGGCGCGGAACCACATCTCCATCGCGCCACCCTGCGGGCTGGTGAAGCCCCAGACGACCGCCGAGACCAGGGCCAGCACGAAATTCACCCCCGGCCCGGCCAGTGCCACCCACACCATGTCGCGGCGGGGGTGGTGCAGGCGCCCGAAATTCACCGGCACCGGCTTGGCCCAGCCGAACACGAAGCCGGTGGTGAAGTACATCAGTGCCGGCAGGACCACCGTGCCGAGGGGGTCGATGTGGCGGATCGGGTTCAGCGTCACCCGGCCCAACCGCCACGCCGTGTCGTCGCCCCGCCACCACGCCACGAATCCATGCGCCGCCTCGTGCAGCGTGATGGCGAGGATCGCGGGGATGGCGACCGCAAAGATCATCGGTATGCGGTCGATCAGACCTTCCAGCACGCCCATCTCTCCCGTTGCGCCCCCGGACCCGTCCGGGAAGCCTGAGCCCGGCCTTGATCTTGGCCGCCTTTAAATCTGGGGAGTGCCCAGCAATTCCGCCAGACGCGCCCGCAGGTCCGCGGCGTCCGCGGGCTGCGCGGGGCCGCGCATCGCCTCAGCTTTCGCCCAGCGGCGGACGGCGTCGCCGCTCATCGCCGGGACGCCTTCGGCCACCGCCACCATCTCCTCCATCGCGCCGTTGCAGTGGAGCACGATGTCCAGCCCCGCCGCCAGAACGGCCTCCGCCCGGCTGCGCATGCCGCCGGCCAGCGCGCCCATGGACAGGTCGTCGCTGAACAGCAGCCCGTCGAAGCCGATGGGGGCGCCGCGCACCACGTCGCGCACCACGGTGGCCGAGGTGCTGGCCGGCGCGTCCGGATCGATGGCCTTCAGCACCACATGGGCGACCATCCCCAGCGGCATGTCGGCCAGGGCACGGAAGGGCGCGAAGTCGGTGGCCTCCAGCGCCGCACGCGGGGCGTCCACCACCGGCAGTTCGGCGTGGCTGTCGGCGAAGGCGCGGCCATGGCCGGGGATGTGCTTGACGACGGGAAGCACCCCGCCGGCCATCAGCCCCTCGCAGGTCGCCCGCGCCAGATCGGCCACGCGGGCCGGATCGCCGCAGAAGGCGCGGTCGCCGATGATGTCGTGGGCGCCCTCCACCGGCACGTCGCAGACCGGGGCGCAGTCCACCGTCACGCCGCAGTCCGCCAGCATCAGCGCCAGCAGCCGGGCGTTGATCCGCGCGGCCTCCCGCCCGGCGGCGGTGTCGCGGGCGGCGAGGTCCCCGAACGCGCGCATCGGGGGAAAGGCGGGCCAGTGCGGCGGGCGCATGCGGGCCACCCGCCCGCCCTCCTGGTCGATCAGCACCGGGGCATCGGCCCGGCCCACGGCGTCGCGCAGGGAGTCCACGAGCGCCCGCACCTGATCCGGGGTGTCGCAATTGCGCCGGAACAGGATGAAGCCCAGCGGATCGGCGTCGCGGAAGAAAGCGCGCTCCTCCGTGGTCAGGGCGATTCCGGCGGCGCCGAAGACCACCGCGCGGTGGGTTCCGGACGCGCTGCGAGCGGTCGGCAAAGCCGGGTCAGGGACGGACAACCACACACCCCACATTCTGGGCCTTGAGCTGAGCGCAGACCGATTTGGCGCGCTCCTCGTCCAGGCCGACGCCCTGGATGCGGTAGAAGATGCCCTTCTCGCCCAGGTCGGCCTTGGCGACCTGCATGGACAGCCCGCCGAGGGCCGCTCCATAGCGGCTGGTCAGGCGCTTCCACTCCGTCGAAGCCTCCGCCTCGCTGCGCACGGCGGCGAGCTGGACGCGCCAGCTTCCTCCGCCCGCGGCCTTGGCCGGCGCGGGAGCCGGCGGCGGGGCCGGGGCG
>NZ_JAUJFI010000173.1 GCF_030849505.1 Azospirillum isscasi
ATATTCTCGTGAAGCGGCTCGCCCGCCCACCCACAAGTTTCCTCTAAATCTCAGCAGCTTTCTTCTCAACAGCCTCTTAGAGAGGATCGCCCAAGAGAACTCCCGAACGGCCATCTTCATGACGGCTTCGCGAAGGTAGGGGTCGGCCGCGAGTTCCGACACACTATCAACGCAGACCGATACGGCATTGGCGATCCGGTCCTCGAAAACCCTCTCGTCAGCCATGGATTTCCTCTGGGTTGTTGAACCCGCTCAAGATACAGCGCAAGCCGGTGCTGAACAACGGGACTTTGCCCCCATAATGTTGACAACGCTTTGCCCGGCGTGTACCAGTAGCGTGGTTCTCAGAGCGGCAACTTGGCCGTCTCGAAGGCTGATTTCGTTTTGGAATCAATGCTGTGGCGCGAAAAGCGGGCTTATGCTCCTGGCGCCCCAGCCAAACTTATTCCCCAATGATTCAACGACTGTTGCAAGCACCGCGCGTAACAGTCTTGAGGGCCGGTCGAGCGTAGCAGGAACCGGTCGGGCGCGGCTCTTCACCACGCCGAAACACCGCATCTGGCGCGATGAAGCGCATGCCGTCGCCGATGAGCCATCCGCAAACAACGGATACAAGGCGGGGCCTGTCCCCAAGCCCACGCCGCCCGCCGTCACGCCTGCCCGGCGCTCTGGCCCGCGCCACGCCCGCGGCGTCCGCGCACGGTGGCCGGGGCGATCTGCTCCATATCCTCGCCGAGGCCCGCACCGGCGCTGGCGTCCGTCTGGCTGGCGCAGCGTTCGGCCAATTCCCGGATCGCCCCGCGAATCTGCGGGTCGCGGATGTTCTGGAAGTAGCGGGCCAACATCAGCGCCTCGCGGGAGCGCAGCGTGCCCTCCGACTCCTCCGCCTGAGGTCCGGCGCTTCCCGCTTCCTGAGCGGCATGGCGCTCCTCCAGCCCTTCAAAGAAGACGGAGACCGGCACCCGGAAGAACTGGGCCAGCTTGAACAGCCGGCTGGCCGAGACCCGGTTGAAACCGCGCTCGTACTTCTGAAGTTGCTGGAACGTCAATCCCAAAGCCGACGCGACGTCGCTCTGGCTCAGCCCGGCAAGCATGCGCAACTCACGCAGGCGCTGCCCGACGAACACATCGACCTCGTTGAGGCCTTCCTTCTTCTCGCGTCCACGTTTTTTCACAGCGTTCCCCCATCTGCAAGGGCGGCAAGGCCCGATATCGCGCGAAGCAACATTCGGATCTGCGTAGGAAAGATTCCGACGTGCTTGTGCCACGATCTTTTTGATATCGGGCAAGCGACCATTGCAACTCAGCTATGACTTCGACGAGGCAAAGTCAACCACCGTTGCGGCATTTACTACCTACGTCCCAACAGACCCCAGAAAATGAATGGGTATGGAGGACCGCATCATTCTTTCTTTCGAGGTAATTTTAAATTACTTCCAAAAGAAATGCTCGGACGACCGCCTCCCAGCCGCGAGTCCCGCCCCTCACCCTCGCCATCCGGGCGGTGCAAGAACGTTGCAGGCGCGCACCGGTAGGCATATTTTGCCGGGCACTGGGCAATTTCTGCCCACGAATTAACACTCTCTTCATCAAGACAGCCCAGCATGCGCGCTGAAGCAGAGCCCGGCGCGGTTTTTGCAAACTCATTTTTTGCGTCTGCGAAATCAAGAACTTCCCGGACAATCACCGGGGCATCCGATCGGGGACTAGCGCGTGAACAACCTTCTGCAGACCTTGCGCAACCTGGGTCCCGCGCGCCTTGCCGCGATCGGCGGCGTCGGCCTGCTCCTGATCGGATTCTTCGTCTATCTGATGACGCGCCTCTCCACCCCGGAGATGGAGCTTCTCTACGCCGAACTCCAGCCCACCGAGGCCGCGGCGATCGCCAAGAAGCTGGAGGAGGCGAAGGTCCCCTTCACGGTGGACAAGACCGGCACGAAGATCATGGTCGCCGCCGAGCAAGTGGGGCCGACCCGCATGAAGATGGCCGCCGCCGGCCTGCCGTCGGGCGGGTCCATCGGCTACGAGCTGTTCGACAAGGGCGAAGGCTTCGGCGCCACCAGCTTCATGCAGAACATCAACCACCTGCGCGCCCTGGAAGGCGAGATGGCGCGCACGGTGCAGACGCTGAACGGCGTGCAGAACGCCCGCGTCCATCTGGTGCTGCCCAAGCGCGAGCTGTTCGCCCGCCAGCAGAACCCGGCGACGGCCAGCATCTTCCTGAAGCTGCGGCCCGGCGCCCAACTGTCGCGCGAAAACATCCAGGCGATCCAGCACCTGATCGCCGCCTCCGTGCCGAACCTCGACCCCAGCCGCATCTCCATCGTGGATGACAAGGGCACCCTGCTCGCCCGCGGCACCGGGAACGACAGCGCGGACGCCATGCTGGCCTCGGCGGAGGAGAAGAAGGTCGCCTACGAGAGCCGCATCGCCCGCATCATCGAGGATCTGCTGGGCCGCACCGTCGGCTACGGCAAGGTCCGGGCGGAGGTGTCGGCGGACCTCGACTTCGACCGCATCACCACCCAATCGGAAATCTTCGATCCGGAAAGCCAGGTCGTCCGCTCCACCCAGACGGTGACGGAGGCGAACGAAAGCCACGACCGCGACCCGCTGTCGCCGGTCACGGTGGACCAGAACCTGCCGACCGCGCAGTCGGGCAACAACGCCGGCCCGATCTCGCAGAACAAGCAGAACCGCAGCGAAGAGACGATCAACTACGAAATCAGCCGCACCACCAAGAACCATGTCCGCGAAACCGGGCAGGTGCGCCGCCTGTCGGTCGCGGTGCTGGTGGACGGCACCTACAGCCTGCCCAAGGACGGCAACCCGGCCGCCTACCAGCCGCGCCCGGAGCAGGAGCTGGAAAGCATCAAGGCGCTGGTCCGCTCCGCCGTCGGCCTCGACGCGGTGCGCGGCGACACGCTGGAAGTCGTCAACATGCGCTTCTGGTCGCCGGAAGACGACATCCAGAAGCCGGAGGAACTCTTCCTCGGCATGACCAAGGACGATCTGTTCCGCATCGCCGAGATGGTCGTGCTGGGCATCGTCGCCGTCCTCATCATCCTGCTGGTCATCCGCCCGCTGATCACCCGCGCCTTCGAGAAGGCCGACCAGCAGGAGGAGGACGACATGGACCGCCTGCTGGCCGACCAGAGCGGCATGCCCGCCGCCCTGGCCGCGCCGACCGGCGCGCTGGCCCAGGATCTGGCGCTGGAGGCCGCCCAGGCCGACGAGGAGCTGGAGCAGATGATCGACATCAACCGCGTCGAGGGCCGCGTCCGCGCCTCCTCGCTGCGCAAGGTGGGCGAGATCGTGGAGAAGCATCCGGAGGAAGCGGTGTCGATCCTGCGCAACTGGCTGTATCAGGAGAGCTGACGCGATGAGTTCCGTCCGCAAATTCCTGTTCGACGAATCCTTCGACGTGGACGCGCCGCCGCGCAAGCCGTATCAGGCCGACGACGACTATTACGACCGCATCCCCGAGCCGGAACCGGAGCCCGAACCCGAGCCGGAGCTGCCGCCCGAGCCGCCCCCGCCGGTGTTCGGGGAAGCCGATCTGGCCGCCGCCCGCGCCGAAGGCTTCGCGGAGGGCGAAACCGCCGGCAAGTCGACGGGCTACGGCAAGGGCTTCGTCGACGGCAACAACGCCGGCCGCAAGGAAGGCTACGAAAACGCCAGGGTCGAGATCGAGGCGACGGTGCAGGCCCGCATCGCCAACGCGCTGGAAACCATCGGCAACGGCGTGCAGCATCTCCTGAACGAGCATTACGCGACCAGCGCGCAGCGGGCCGACCAGCCCGTGCACATCGCGCTCGCCATCGTCCGCAAGCTGATGCCGGAACTGGCGCGGCGCGGCGGGCTGATGGAGGTGGAAGGGCTGGTGCGTACCTGCCTGACCGACCTGATCGACGAACCGCGTCTGGTGATCCGCGTCGCCGACGACACGGTGGACGCGGTGCGCGAGCATCTGGATCAGGTGATCGGGGCGCGCGGCTTCGGCGCGAAGCTGATGGTCGTCGGCGATTCCGGGCTTGCGCCGGGAAGCTGCCGGATCGAATGGGCCGAAGGCGGGGTGGAGCGCGACACCGCCGGCCTGCTCGCCCAGATCGAACGGCGCATGGCCGGCCTGCTGGAGGCGCCGCCGGGCTGACGCCGCGGCGGCAGGGGAACGTGAGGTTCCAGTTTTGAGATTCTAAAGGGTTTCTGGAGACTTCGATGGCCAAGGACAGCTTCTCCCTCGATGAGTTGGACAACGGCGGCCGCGGCGACGTCGCGGAGTACGAGACCGGCCTGGGTCCAGCCAAGGATCTGGAAGCGGTCTACGACATTCCCGTCCAGATCTCCGCCGTGCTCGGCAAATCGACCATGCAGGTCAGCCAGTTGCTGAAGCTCGGGCGCGGCGCGGTGGTGGAGCTGGACCGCAAGGTCGGCGAGGCCATCGACATCTACGTGAACAACCGTCTGGTCGCCCGCGGCGAAGTCGTGGTGGTGGAAGACCGGCTGGGCATAACCATGACCGAAATCATCAAGTCGGACCGCGGATGAGCCTCACACGAGACAGCGCAGAATCGTCCCGGCGGGGCGGGCGTTCCGCCCGGCCGCGCGGCGGGGTGGACGTGGCGACGCTGGTCGGCCTCGCCGCCGCCGCCGTGGTCATCTTCGTCGCCATGGCGTCGGGCGGGTCCTTGCGCGCCTTCGTCGATCCGCCGTCGCTCATCATCGTGCTGGGCGGCACCCTGGCGGTCACCACGGCCTCCTTCTCGCTGGCCGACGTGGCCATCGCGTGGCGCGACGCCGGGGCGGTGCTGATCCACCGCACCAGCGACCCGCGCGGGGTGGCCCGGCAGGTGCTTCTGCTGGCCGAGGCGGCGCGGCGCGCGCCGGAAACGCTGCGCAACGTCCTGCCGGAGCTGCGGCACGAGTCTTTCCTGCACCGCTCGGTCACGCTGGTGGCCGAGGGGCTGCCACCCGACGACATCGAGCGGATGCTGATCGGCGAGGTCGAGGCGTCGGGCGCCGGCAAGGTCAAGAGCGCCGGTGTCCTGCGCCGCGCGTCGGAGGTGGCGCCGGCCATGGGGCTGATCGGCACGCTGGTCGGCCTCGTCCAGATGCTGGGCAGCCTGAACGACCCGTCCAGCATCGGCCCGGCCATGGCGCTGGCGCTGCTGACCACCTTCTACGGGGCGGTGCTGGGCAACGTCGCGTTGGCCCCGCTGGCCGCAAAGGTTGAGCGGACGGCGGAGGAAGACGCGCTCGTCAAGACTCTCTACACCATCGGCGCGGTATCCATCGCGCGTCAGGAAAATCCGCGGCGTCTGGAGATGCTCCTGAACGCCGTTCTTCCGCCTGGAAAGCGGATTCAGTACTTCGACAGGGACTCCGACCGGGGTTCGCCGAGGGGAGCGTAAGATGCGTCTGCTGATCGTTGGAACGTTGGAAGGGTACATCACCGCCGCCGGCAAGATCGCCATGCAGCGCGGGGCGAAGGTGTCCCACACCGACAGCATCGAGGGAGCCCTGAACGCCCTGCGCGCGGCGGCGGGTGCCGACCTCGTGATGATCGACGTCAAGCTCGACATCGCGGCCTTCATCGAAAGCCTGAAGGCGGAACGGATCACCATTCCCGTGGTGGCCTGCGGCATCGGCACCGACGCGGCGGCGGCGGTGAAGGCGATCCGCGCCGGCGCCAAGGAATACATCCCCCTGCCCCCCGACGCGGAGCTGATCGCCGCCGTGCTGGAAGCGGTGGCGGAGGAGAGCCACGCCATCGTCTGCCAGGACCCGGCTATGCTGGCGACCCTGCGCATGGCGGATCAGGTGGCGCCCAGCGACGCCTCCGTCCTCATCACCGGCGAGAGCGGCACCGGCAAGGAGCTGATGGCCCGCTACATCCACCGCAAGAGCCGGCGCTCCGACGCGCCCTTCGTCGCGGTGAACTGCGCGGCCATTCCGGAGAACCTGCTGGAATCGGAACTGTTCGGCCATGAGAAGGGCGCCTTCACCGGCGCCGTCGCCCGCCGGCTGGGCCGGTTCGAGGAGGCCAACGGAGGCACCCTGCTGCTGGACGAGCTGTCGGAGATGCACCCGCGACTCCAGGCCAAGCTGCTGCGCGCCATCCAGGAGAAGGAGATCGACCGCATCGGCTCGTCGCAGCCGGTCAAGGTCAACGTGCGCCTGATCGCCACCTCAAACCGCAACCTGGAGAACGAGGTCCGCTCCGGCAACTTCCGCGAGGATCTGTATTTCCGGCTGAACGTCTTCAGCGTCGCCATTCCGTCCCTGCGCGAACGGCCCGCCGACATCCCGATGATCGCCGACCATTTCCTGAAGAAATACGCGCAGGCCAACGGGCTGGGGGAAAAGCGGCTGTCGGACGACGCGCTGCTGATGCTGCGCGCCCACCACTGGCGCGGCAACGTGCGTGAGCTGGAAAACACCATGCACCGCGCCGTTCTGCTCTCCAAGTCGGAGACGGTGGGGCCGGAATCGATCATGCTGACCAGCCAGATGCTGGCCCCGGAAGGGTCGGCCCAGGCGTCGATCCCGGCCAACTCGCCGGTCGCCAACCCCTTCGCCGGGCCGGGCGGCACCGTCCCGCCGGCGCCGCGCGGCTACGCGCCGCCGGCCGCACCCGGCTACCCCTCCTCCTACGCGCCGCCGCCGAACCATGCGGCGGGGGCCGCGGCCTACGGCAACGCCGGCGCGGCGTCCGGGGCACCCGCCGTGCAGGGCCTCGTCGGGCGCACGGTGGCGGAGGTCGAGCGCGACCTGATCATCGGGACGCTGTCCCACTGCCTGGGCAACCGCACCCACGCGGCGAACATCCTGGGCATCTCCATCCGCACGCTGCGCAACAAGCTGAAGCAGTACAGCGAGGAGGGCGTGGCCGTGCCGCCGCCGGGCACCGAGGAACGGGCGGCGATGTGATCCGCTGATCCGAGGGAAGGCGGAGGCACGACGGCATGGCACTGACCGAACACAATCCCGGAGCGCGGGCAGGCGGCGGCGGAAACATGACCGCGCTGACCGACATGGTGTCCGTCGCCAAGGGGGCGCTGAAGCGCGGCGACATCGTGATGGCGGCCGGCATCATGCTGATCGTCGTCGGGCTGATCCTGCCGCTGCCGCCGATGCTGCTCGACATGATGCTCGGGCTGAACGTCACCATCTCGGTCCTGATCCTGATGGTGGTGCTGTTCATCGAAAAACCGCTGGAGCTGTCGTCCTACCCGACGATCCTGCTCATCACCACGCTGCTGCGCCTGTCGCTGAACATGGCGTCCACCCGCCTGATCCTGACGCAGGGGCATGAGGGCACCGCGGCGGCGGGCCATGTGATCGAAGCGTTCGCCGGCTTCGTCATGGGCGGCGACTTCATCATCGGCGTGATCGTCTACGCGATCCTGACGATCGTGAACTTCAAGGTCATCACCGCCGGTTCGGGCCGCATCGCCGAAGTGGCGGCGCGCTTCACCCTGGACGCCATGCCCGGCAAGCAGATGGCCATCGACGCCGACCTGTCCGCCGGCATGATCGACGAGACCACCGCCCGCGCCAAGCGCAAGGAGCTGGAGGACGAAAGCGCCTTCTTCGGCTCCATGGACGGTGCGTCGAAGTTCGTGAAGGGCGACGCCGTCGCCGGCCTGATGATCATGTTCATCAACATCATCGGCGGCGTGTCGCTGGCGGTCCTGCGCTACGACATGCCGATCCTGCAGGCGCTGGACACCTTCACGAAGCTGACCATCGGCGACGGCCTCGTCTCGCAGATCCCGGCGCTGGTCATCTCCATCTCCGCCGGCTTCCTGGTGTCGAAGGCCGGCACCGGCGGCTCCACCGACAAGGCGGTGGTCGGGCAGCTCACCAACCACATCAGCGCGCTCGGCCTGTCGGCCGGCGCCATCGGCCTGCTGGCGCTGATGCCCGGCATGCCGATGCTGCCCTTCCTGCCGGTGATCGCCGCCGTTGGGGCCGCCGCCTACTACCTGCCGAAGGTCCGCGCGAAGAAGGAGGCGGCGGAGGCCGAGGCCGCGGCGGCGGAGGCCGCGGGCATGGGTGGCGGGCCGGGCGGCGGGGCCGCCCCGGTGGCCGACGAGCCGATCTCCACCGCGCTGGCCATCGACCTGATCCGGCTGGAACTCGGCTACGGCCTGCTGTCGCTGATCAACCAGCCGCAGGCGGGAAGCCACCGGCTGACCGACCAGATCAAGGGGCTGCGCCGCCAGATCGCCGGCGAGGTCGGATTCGTCATGCCCGCCGTGCGCATCCAGGACAACCTCCAGCTTCCGCCCAACTCCTACATCATCCGCGTGAAGGAGATCGAGGCGGGGCGCGGCGACATCCGCCCGAATATGCTGCTGGTCATGGACCCGCGCGGCGAGGCCATGAGCCTGCCCGGCGAACAGACGGTGGAACCGACCTTTGGCCTGCCCGCCATCTGGATCGAGCCCGGCTACCGCGAGGAGGCCCTGTTCAAGGGCTACACGGTGGTCGATCCGTCCACGGTCATCACCACGCATCTGACCGAACTCATCAAGGACAACATGCCCGAGCTGCTGTCCTTCACCGAGACGCAGAAGCTGCTGGACGAGCTGGACAAGGAACACCAGAAGCTGATCGCCGACGTGGTGCCGGCGCAGATCACTGTGGGCGGATTGCAACGGGTGTTGCAGAACCTGCTTGCAGAACGGGTTTCCGTACGCGATCTTGCAACAATTCTGGAGGGCGTTTCGGAGGCGGCAAGCCAGACCCGCAGCATCACGCAGATCACCGAGCATGTGCGCACGCGCCTGGCCCGGCAGATCTGCGACGCGAACATCAACGAGATGGGGGTCATCCCGCTCGTCACCCTGTCCCCCGAGTGGGAGCAGGCGTTCGCGGAATCGCTGGTGGGCGACGGCGACGACCGGCAACTGACGATGGCGCCAAGCCGGCTTCAGCAATTCATCACTTCGGTCCGCCAAACCTTCGAGCGACACGCCATGATGGGCGAGACCCCCGTCCTGTTGACCAGCCCCCTGATCCGTCCCTTCGTCCGCTCCATCGTCGAGCGGTTCCGGCCGGCCACCGTGGTGATGTCGCAGAACGAGATCCACCCCAAGGCGCGGATCAAGACCCTGGGGCAGATCTGATGCAGGCCATGACGAACCAGCGTGACGGGCGGGAGGCGAGCCGATGCGGCTGAAGTCCTTCCACGCCAAGTCCATGTCCGAAGCCATGCGGATGGTCCGCCAGACGCTGGGCGACGATGCCATCATCGTCGCCACGCGCGAGGAGGAAGGCGGCGGCGTGCGCGTGACCGCGGCGGTGGAGGACGACGATCTGCTGATGGCGCAGTCCCGCTCCGCCCCGCCCGCCAAGGCCGCGCGCCCCGCGGTGGTGGTCGAGGAGGAGCCGGAGATCGACGTGGGCGAGGTGGTGGCCGACGTGCTGCACCGCCACGGCGTTCCCGCCGCACTCGCCGAACAGCTCATCGACGCCGCCGCCGGTCTGGACACCGACGACCCGGCCCTGGCGCTGGGGGCGGCGCTCGACTCCATGTTCACCTTCAGCCCGCTGCAGGACCGGCGCGGCGGCAACAAGCCGCTGATCCTGGTCGGCCCGCCGGGCAGCGGCAAGACGCTGATCGTCGCCAAGCTGGCCGCCCAAGCGGTGTTCCGCAAGCGCTCGGTCGGGGTGATCACCACCGACACGGTGCGCGCGGGCGGCATGGAACAGTTGGCCGCCTTCACGCGTCTGATGAAAATCAAACTGGCGACGGTGGAGGACCCCGACGCGCTCGCAGGCGCGTTCGAGGTCAGCCGCGGCGCCGACGTCGTCCTGGTGGATACCGCCGGGCGCAACCCCTACAACCGGGAAGACATGGCCGACCTGAAGGCCCTGCTGTCCGCCGGCGTGGCGGAGCCGATCCTCGTGCTGCCCGCCGGTCTGGACGCCATGGAAGCCGCCGACATCGCCCAATCCTTCAAGGCGCTGGGCGTGCGGCGGATGCTCATCACCCGGCTCGACATGGCGCGTCGGCTGGGCAGTCTCCTGGGCACCGCGCACCGTTCGCGGATGGCCTTCTGCAACGCCAGCGTTTCTTCCAAGGTGGCCGAGGGGCTGACACCGCTGAACCCGGTGGCCTTCGCCCGCCTGATGATGCCCGCCGAGGACAAGGCGGCGCGCAGCCGGGCCAAACCGGCGGCCCCCGCCAAGACCAAAGCCGTTCGTTCTTCGTCGAGGACCATCCCATGACCGATCCGGTGTTTCCGGCCGCTCTCAAGAACGTTCGCCCGCTGCGCGGCGCCAACGTCATCGCCGTGGCCAGCGGAAAGGGCGGCGTCGGCAAGACGTGGTTTTCGATCACGCTCGCCCACGCGCTGACCAAGATGGGCAAGAACTCGCTGCTGTTCGACGGCGATCTGGGCCTTGCCAACGTGGACATCCAGCTCGGCTTCCAGCCGAAGAACGACCTGGGCGCGGTGATCAACGGCGACGTGACGCTGGGCCGCGCCGCCCAGCGCTACACCGAGGGCGGCTTCGACATCATCGCGGGCCGCTCCGGCTCCGGCACGCTCGCCCAGTTGCCGAGCCAGCGCCTGTCCGGCCTGCGCAACGACCTGATGGAACTGGCGCGCAAGTACGACTGCGTCATCATGGACATGGGGGCGGGCGTGGACCGCACCGTGCGCACCCTGTCCGGCCCCGCCGGGACGACGCTGGTGGTGACGACGGACGAGCCGACCTCGCTGACCGACGCCTACGCCTTCATCAAGCTGACCCACGCCACCAACCCCGCCGCCGACCTGCGCGTCGTGGTGAACATGGCGCAGAGCGTGAAGGACGGGGAGCGCACCTACGGCACCATCCTGAAGGCGTGCCAGAACTTCCTGAAATACAAGCCCGCCCTGGCCGGCATCATCCGCCGCGACCTGAAGGTGCGCGACGCCATCCGCAACCAGTCGCCGCTGCTGACCCGTTCGCCCTCTTCCGACGCCGCGCGGGACGTGCTGGCCGTCGCCCAGCGGCTCCTGAACGGTCAGTAAGTCCCGGGATGGGGGGCGCCCTTCCACCCCCGGTCGCCGGCCCGCCCGCCACCCCCGCGGCGGCGGCCTCCACGCCCGCGCCGGTGGCGGTCGCCGAGGGCACCGTCAAGGCCATGCCGGAGCGGTTGCAGGACATCGCCCGCCCGGTGGTTCTGACCGGCACCGTCGTCGGCACCACGCCGGAGGGGCTGGCCCGCGTGCGCACCCAGGCGGGAGAGGTGCTGCTGCAGACCCCGACGCCGCTGCCCGCCGACAAGCCGGTAACGCTCCAGATCACCCCGGCGCAGGTGCTGCTCAGCCAGGCACAGGCCGACCCCGCTGCGGCCTCCCCTGCCCAGAGCGTTGCGGCGAAAGTGCTGGTGCTGACCCAGGGCACGGCGGCGCCCCCGTCCACCACGGCGGCACCGACCACGGCAGGACCAACCACGGCGGGGCTGCCAACGACCGGGCCGGCCAGGACCGCCCCGGCCCAGACGCCCGCCACGCCGGCCCAGGGCTCGGCGACGCCCGCGGTGATCCTGCCCAGCCCGGCGCCCGCCACGCCGGCCACGGGGCTG
>NZ_JAUJFI010000174.1 GCF_030849505.1 Azospirillum isscasi
CGGCCCGGCCCGGCGGCGTCCGCCCGACGGGTGGTGGCCAGCACCGGCACGCCGGCCCGCGCCAGGTGGCGGGCGGTGGCGGCGCCGACCATGGAATCGCCGCCGACAATGAGGACGGTGTCACTCAAAGTAGATGAACCCGTAATCGCCGGTGTAGCCGGCCTGCGCCGCCAGCCAGGCCCAGCTTTCCGGCGCGTGGAAGGACAGGCAGGTCAGTTGCCAGTACAGCAGGTTGACCTTCTCCCGCTCGTTCCGGAAGCTTTCCACCATGAAGTATTTGCGGGGGCCACGGCCAACCCGCTCCATCTCCGACAGGGCGCGGGAGACGCCCTCGACGGGCAGGTTGTGGAAGGTGCCGAGCGACAGGACCACGTCGAAGCTGGCGTCCGGGAAGGGAAGGGCGCGGGCATCGCCCACCACCAGGCGGGGCCGCACCTCTTCCTTGGCGTTGGCGATGCCGTAGACGGACAGGTCGAGCCCGACGACCTCCAGCCCCGGAACCACCTGGGTGAGTTCGTGCAGCAGGAACGCCTTGCCGCAACCGACGTCGAGCAGGCGTTCGCCCGGCTTCAGCCCGTAATGGGCGGCGATGCGCTCCGCCACCGGGCGCCAGCGGCCGTCATAGCGGTAGCCGCCGTAGCCGTAGCGCCGGTCGCCGTCCCAGTAGTCGGCGCCGAAACGGCGGGCCACCGCGGCGCATTCGGCCTTGTCGTGCTCCACCACCCGTTCGACGTAATTGCGCCGGGTGGAGGCGTTCAGGGACTGGATGAAGTCGATCTGGGCCATGGGGCGGCTCACCCTTGCGGATCGTCGGCTGGATTTGAAGGAGCGGAATTGGGAAGGAGCGGGCGGCGCAGGACGGGGCCGGGGTCCGGCGTCCGGTCCATAACCTCCTGGATGCGCCGGATGTCCTCCAGCCGGCCGATGTCGTCGGGACCGGCAAGCAGCAGCCCCTCCACCGCCGTGTGCAGCGCCGCCCCCTGGTCGAGCACGCGGCGGAACACGTCGAGCCGACGCTCCCGCCGTTGCGGCAGCATGAACAGGGAATAGACGATCATCCCCTCCAGCGACGGCAGTTCGTCCAGCACCTGCTCCAGCATCATGTAGCAGTGGGGCATGGCGTGTTCGGTGGCCGACAGCTTGAAGAGCAGCCCATTGCGCAACGCGTAGTCGCGGATCACCAGGTTCTGCACATGCTGGGGCGTGCGGTTGCCCTGCACCGGCCGCGAGGCGATGTAGCCGCGATAGCCCCGGCGCGGGGCCTGTTCCGGGAAAGGCTCACTCATCGAAGCCCTCCGGCAGGCGGTGGTCCAGGCCGATCCGGCTGGCGGCGCGCAGGGTGATCGGCTCGAAGAACTCGCCCAGCCGCTTGTCGGCGTAGGGGGTGAACACGCCCTTGAAGCGGCAGTTGAGGCTCCAGCGGGCGTCCGCCTCGCGGTTCACCCGGTTGCCGTGGGCGAGGTTCTGGTTGAACAGCAGCAGATGGCCGTAGGGCACCTCCATCCAGCGCAGATCCGGTTCGAAGGCGGCGAACAGCGCGTCCATGCCGCGCCCCGACCAGCGGTGCATGCTCTCCTGAAGCCGCGCGTTGGGCTCGGGCGGCAGCAGGAACATGCTCTTGGTCGCGAAGCAATCGACCAGCGGGGTCCACAGCACCAGCTCGAATGGGCTGTCGCCGGACCAGGAGTCGGCGTGCATCGGCAGGAGCGAGCTGCTGTCCTCGGGAAGCTGGATCGACAGGTTGACCCGCCGCTGCATGCACAGCTCGTTGCCGACCAACGCCTCCACCGTGCGGCGTCCGGCGCGGAACAGGGCGGCGCGCAGCCAGGGGGTGGCGTTCAGGCCGGCGATCACCGCCAGCCGGAAGTCGTTCAGCCGCTCGACCGGCACCCGGTCCCCGATCCGGTTGAGGAAACGGTCCGAATCGTCAGGTTGCGGGCAGCCGAGCCAGCCGCAGGCCACCTCCACCGCCCGGTCGCGGATGGCGTCGAGCGCCCGGCGGTCCTCCGCCGGCACGATGACGAAGCCGTCGCGCAGGAACCGCTCCTCCAGCGCCCGGTCCTCGGGCGTCAGGAAATCGAACGGTGGGGCGCCGGCCTGCGTCATCCACGGATCCTCCCTCATCGCACGGCCGGGGAAAGCGCCCCGGCCACCGCGGCGGCGATGCCGTCCACCGACAGACCGGCCTTTGTCAGCAGATGGTCCTGGCTGCCGTAGCCTTCCGGAAAGGCGTCGGGCAGAGCCAGCCGCAGCAGACGGGGCCGCCCGCCGTCCCTGTGGTCGAGCAAGGCCTCGCCCACGGCGCTGCCCAAGCCGCCGACGCGGCTGTGCTCCTCCACCGTCACCAGCAGCCGCGCCCCGTCCGCCGCGGCCAGCACGGCCTCAGTGTCGAGCGGCTTGACGGTGTGGACGTGCAGCACGCCGGCCTCGATCCCCTGCGCGGCCAGCCGCTCGGCCGCCGCCAGGGCGCGGCCGGTCATGATGCCGGTGCCGATCAGGACGACCTCGCCGCCGGGGCGCATGGGAATCGCCTTGCCGATGGCGAAGCCCGCCTCGGCCCGGCTGACCACCGGGTCCCCGCCCTTGGCGAGCCGGATGTAGAGCGGCCCCGGCCAGTCGAGGGAGGCCTGCATCAGCCGCTCCATCTCCGCCGCGTCGGCCGGCGCCACGATGGCCATGTTGGGCAGGGCGCGCAGAAGCGCCATGTCCTCAAAGGCGAGATGCGTGGGGCCGAGCGGCGCGTAGACCAGCCCGCCGCCGCTGGCGATCAGGCGCGCCGGCAGGTTTTCCATGCACAGGTCGATGGCGATCTGGTCCAGGCAGCGCCGCGTCAGGAAGGTGGCGATGGTGTTGATGTAGGGGACGAACCCCTCCATCGCCAAACCGGCGGCCATGCCGATGACGTGCTGCTCGGCCACGCCCTCCATGAAGAAGCGCTCGGGCATGTCCCGCTTCATGCCGGCCAGCACGTTGGGGCCGAGATCGGAGCCGATGAAGACGACGCGCGGGTCCCGGCGGGCCAGCGTCTCGACCATGTTGATGGCGACTTGTCTCATGCGTCAGGCCCTTTCCAGCGCGTCGCGCATGCGGGCCACGTCGGCGGCTTCGACGCGGGCCTTGTGGTGCCAGGAGGCGTTGTGTTCGGCGAAGTCGAACCCCTTGCCCTTGACCGTGTGGCAGATCAGGACGGAGGGGCGGCCCTGCTCGAAGGGCAGGCCGGAGAGGACCGCCTTCAGGGCGTCCACATCGTGCCCGTCCACCTCGCGCACCGCCCAGCCGAAGGCCCGCCACTTGTCGGCCAGCGGCTCCAGGTCCACGACCTCGGCCACCCGGCCGTAGGATTGCAGCTTGTTGTAGTCGACCAGGACGGTCAGATGGTCAAGCCGGTGCTTGGCCGCGTGCATCGCCCCTTCCCAGACCGACCCCTCGTCCAGCTCGCCGTCGCCGGTGGCGACGAAGACGCGGGCGGGCGACGCCTTCATGCGCAGGCCAAGCGCCAGCCCGATGCCGATGGACAGCCCATGGCCCAGCGAACCGGTGGATGCCTCCACCCCCGGAATGTGGGCGCGCTCGGGATGACCGCCCAGCATCGCCTCCGGCCGGCACTGGCGCAGCAGTTCCTCCTTCGGGAAGAAGCCCTTGTCGGCCAGCACCGCGTACCAGGTCAGGCAGCCGTGCCCCTTGGACAGGATGAAGCGGTCGCGGTCTGGCCAGCCGGGCTCGTCGGGTCGGACCCGCAGGATGTCGTCGTAGAGCACGCGCAGGATTTCGACGAGCGACAGGGAGGAGCCGATGTGGCCCCGCCCGCCGCCTTCCAAGGCGTCGATGACGAGCCGCCTCAAATGTTTGGATCGCGTGTCCATGGGACTTGCCGCACCTCAGAAAGGAAGGGAGGGGGGTGGAAGAACGGGAAACAGGGCGGGCTCCGGCCCCGCGTCGGCGATCCGCCGGGCGGCGGCCGTCCAGGCCTCCGCCTTGGCGAGCTGGGTCCGCTTGGCGGCGTCCCAGCCGGCGCGCGCCGCTTCCGCGGACGGGGCCGCGAACAGCCGGCGCGTCCAGCGGTCGGGCAGGAACTCGTTGAGCATGATCAGCGCCCAGCGCAGCCCGAACAGCGCGACCTGCGCCCGCAGCCGGACGCCGTAGGACGGATCCGGGGCGAACAGCGCCGCCGTGCCGGACAGCCAGGCCCGGCGCTCGTCCAGGCTGAGGCTCTGGCCGGGGTGCCAGAGCAGGTCGGCGGTCAGCTTCACCGGGTCGTCCCAGCCGAAATACTCGAAATCCACGAAGACCAGACGCCCGTCCGGACGGCGCAGCGCGTTGTGGAAGCCGAAGTCCGACGGCGACAGGGTGCGCGCGGCGGGCGGCACCGGGCGGCCGGGGGCAAGCCCGGCGCCGTCGTACAGCGCCCACAGGCGTGCGCGCGCGGCGGCCAGGGCCGGCGCCAGCCCCGTCCCGATGAAGGCGCGCAGTTCCGCCTCGCCTTCCAGCGTCATCAGGCGGTCGCGCCGCTCGTCGATCTGGCCCAGCAGATCCGCCGCCGACAGGCAGGCTTCGGTGGCTTCCGGCAAGGTTTGGGCGGCCGGCAGGGTGGCGGCGTCGCGCAGGCGCCCGACGAAGGCGAGTGCCTGCGCAAGATCGTCCGGGCGCCGCCCGGCGGGGTCGCGCGATGCCGGTTCCCCGTCGATCCAGTCGTAGAGCGCCGCGTGCGCCGCGGGATCGGCGGCCACGGCGCCTGGCACGCCCGCAACCCCGGCTTCGGCCAGAAAGCGCAGCCCGCCGAACTCCCGCCGGAGCCGGGCGGCGTCGCCGGCGGTCCGTTCGCCGTACCATTTCAGGGCCAGCGGCCCGTCCGACCCATCCAGCCGGTACAGGCGGTTGTTGCCGCCGCCCGCGACCCGGCGCAGGGCCGAGGCCGGCACGGCACGGCCAAGCAGCCGTTCCACCGGGCCGAGCAACGCGGCCACCTCTTCAGGAGATGCTGCGGGCACCGAACAGGTCATCGCCGATCTCCACCCAACCGGGGCAGGCCGTGAACGGGCCGGCGGGCAGCGGGGCGCTGCCCGGAGCGAACAGGTAACGCCGGACATGGGAAGGGAAATCCGGTTCGAGGAACACCTCGTCCAGGTCGTCGATGAAATGAGTGCAGCCGATGGCCCGGATGCGGCGGATCTTTTCGGCACGGGTGGACTCGAAATGCACGTTCGCCGGGTCGATGCCGTCCGGGCCGATCAAACCATGGTCGGCGAGCCACGCCCAGGCCGCCTCGCGCAGGTTGACGCCGCCGGGGTCGGCCGCCGCGAATGCCGTCTTGTGGCTGACCACGCCGACGCGCGCACCGGCCCGACGGCAGCGGTCGAGAAAGCCGCACAGGCCGGGAGAGGGGGCGGCGTCCCGGATGCCGGGGCCGTAGACGCGGGCCTGCAGCCGCGTCCATTCGGCCTCCCCGCCGGGCCGGGCGCGCACGGTCGCGCGCACCTGCGCCTTGTTGCCGGCGAACCCGTCCGGCAGCAGCCCCATGGCCCGCCCGACCGCGGCGAACACCGCGTCGTAGAGGACGATGGTGTTGTCGAAGTCGATGCCGATGTGGAAACCGGCCGGCGTCACTTGAGCCCGATCTCCTGCATACGGCGGATGTTGAAGTAGAGGGGGTCGGTCAGCGAGTTGGGCACCAGCCCGCCGTCGAAGGCGCGTTTCAGGTCGCGCACCGCGTCGGCGATGCTGTGGGTCGGCGCGAAGCCCAGTTCCCGCCGCAGCTTTCCCGAGGAGATGTGGTAGGAGCGCAGGTCGTCGGTCGGCGTGACCTCGATGGTCGTGCCGCCGCCCACGACGTCGCGCACCATCTCGGCGATCTGCATGATGGTGTGGTTCTCGTAGCCGGCGTTGTAGGTCTTGCCGTCGATGAGGGCCGCGTCCCATTCCAGCGTCTTCAGGTACAGCGCCACCATGTCCTCGATGTGGATGTTGGGGCGTTTCTGGCTGCCGCCGAAGACCTTGATGACGCCGTGGTTGACCGCGTGGTTGGTCAGGATGTTCACCGACAGGTCGAGCCGCAGGCGCGGGCCGTAGCCGCACACGGTCGCCGGCCGCAGGGTCAGGGTGGTGAAGCCGGGCGTGCGCTCCTCGGCCAGCACCTCCTCGCACAGGGCCTTGTATTTGGAATAGTCGGTCAGCGGCTGGAGCGGCAGATCCTCGGTGACGTTGTCCTCGTCCTTGATGCCGTAGACCGAGGAGGAGGAGGCGTAGACGAAGCGCCGGACGCCCGCTTCCTTCGCCGCCCGCACCAGCGGCCGGAAACAGTCGTAGTTGATGGAGCGCCCGAGGTCCGGGTCCAGGTCGAAGGACGGGTCGTTGGAGATGCAGGCGAGGTGGATAACCGCGTCGCACCCCGCGACCGCCGTGCGCACCGTGGCGGCGTCGCGCAGGTCGCCTTTGATCTCCGTCAGCTTCGGGTTCGGCCGCAGCGGCGCGAACACGTCCCCGTAGATGCAGAGGTCGAGCACGGCGACCTCGTAGCCGGCCTTGAGCAGCTCCGGGACGAGCCGGCTGCCGACGTAGCCCGCGCCCCCGGTGACGAGGACACGCCGGAACGCCGGGCCGGAAGCGGAAGGGGTGCTCATCGGGACGTCTCCAGGATGGTCGTGGTCTCTTCGGGGACGGCGCGCTCCATGGCCATGTCGAGCATGGCGTGGCAGAGGGCCAAGTGGGTGATCTCGACGTAGCCGTAGCGCCCGTTGGCGACGTACAGGTTCAGGTCGCCCATGGTCCGCAAGGGGTTGTCGGGCTGGAACCCGGACAGCGTCAGGACGAAGCAGCCGCGCGTCCGCGCGACGTCCACCGCGTTCAGGATGCTGGGGGAGCGGCCGGAGCTGCTGATGGCGACCAGCACGTCGCCGGCGCGGGCGTGCATCGTGAGCTGCCCGGCGAAGACGTTCTCGTAGCCGAGGTCGTTGCCGAGGCAGGTCAGCGCCGCCCCGTCGTTGAGCGCAAGAGCGCGCATGCCGCCGTTCTTGGAATAGTCGATCGCCATGTGGCTGGCGATCGCGGCGCTGCCGCCGTTCCCGATGAAGAACAGCGTGTTGGACCGCGCGTGCGCCTGCCGGGCTTCGGCGATGAAGCGGGTGATCGCGGCCTCCTGGGGCAGGGGCAGGCCGGCACCGTCGGTGACTTCGACCCCGCGGCCCAGGGCGTCGATGGTGGCGAAGTAGGCGGCGAAACCGCCGCTGGAACCGTCACTCATGGGTTGGCGCTCATGGGAAGGGGCCTGTTGTTTTAGATTGGTTATTTCAGGATGGCCGTGAGGAGCTTGATCAGCGGGACCTTTTCCACCGACCGGCGGTGGCCGACGATGCCGACCTTGATGGCGCCGGCCGCGTTGCCGATGAAGCCGACCTGATCCATCGGGACCCCGGCGGCGACCAGCGGGGCCGTGACGGCGAAGAAGGCGTCCCCCGCGCCCACGGTGTCGACCACCATGTTGGTGAAGGCGGGAATGCGGTGGGTGCCCGCAGCGCCGTCGTGGCAGACGCAGCCCAGCTTGCCCTGCGTGATGACGAGCCGGTTGCAGTCGACCCGCGCCGGCAGCTTCTCGGCGGCCAGCAGCGCGATGTCGGTGAACTTGTCGGCAAGCGCGAGCCGCGCCTCGGGCGCGTCGATGCAGACATAGTCGGCCCGGGAATAACGGGTGACCAAGTTGTAGCCCTGGTTGGCGCTGTTGGTCTGGGTGTTGACGGCCAGGAAACGGGCGGTCTTCTGCAGCGTCTCGATGATGGCCGGCGTGATCATCCCGTGGCCGAAGTCGGTCACCACCACGAGGTCGCCGTCCGCCGCGCGGGTGGCGATCAGGTCCTGAACCGCCTTCTCCTCGCCCTCGGACAGCGGGCTGTCGTCCATCTCGTAGACTTCGAACAGCTTGCGCATGTAGCCGGTTTCGACGAAGCGGGTCTTGCAGGTGGTCGGCTTGCCCGGACGCCGCACGACCTTGATCGAGACGTTGGGCTTCAGGCTGCCGGCGATCAGCGAGTCGTAGGTCTCCTCCTCGCCGAGGCAGGTCAGGATCTCCACCTCGCGGCAGAAGGCGGCGATGTGGTTGGCCGCGGCGATCACGCCGCCGGCGAAGATCTCCTGGTTGCGGAACAGCGTGGCGATCATGTTCTCCTTGGGCGACTTGCCCATCGGCAGAACGTAGCGGTACTCGTCGATGATCGTGTCGCCGACCAGCACCACCTTGTAGTCGCGCACCGATTCCAGGCGCTCGATCAGCTGCGGCAGCAGGTTGCTCTCGCGCGCCGTTTCCAGGAAGGCGTGCAGCTCGGTGTCGTAGACGCCCAGATACTTGTTGATGAGGCTGGAGGAGCTGAAGGTGATGTCGTCGGTGAAGACGATGCGGCCGCCGTGCGCCTCGACCGCCGTGCGCTCGTCGACGATGCCGCCGGTCACGTCCTCGTCGGCGTTGGCGTAATCCGGCCCCTTGACGTAGACGTCGGGCCGGATCGCGTGCAGCACGTCGACCGCGGTGGGCGCGTGGTTGACCGCGACCGCGTCCACATGCTCCAGCGCCGCCACCATCTGCGCCCGAAGCTGCTCGGAAAACACCGGACGGCCCGGCCCCTTGTTGACGTAGGCGTCGGCGGTCACGGTGACGATCAGGACATCGCCGTGGCTGCGCGCCTCTTCCAGATGGCGGACGTGGCCGAGGTGAAGAAGGTCGAACACCCCGTGCGCCAAGGCGACGCGCCGCCCCTCGCGGCGCGCCTGTTCGGCGACGGCCGCGGCCTCGTCCAGCGTGCGCACCTTCTGGCGCGAGGGGGCGAGGGGGCCTTCCTTGCCGCCGATCCGCTGCCGATCCGTGGGCCGTTCCGTGGACACCATGCTGCTCCCCGCTACTCCCGGCCCATCTGTCCGTTGGCCGGTTAATTCCTGATTAATTCTTGATGAACCGGAACCAGTCCTCGGTCGCTTCGGCGATGCTGTCCGCCGTCCAGACGGGGGCGTCGCGCCACAGGTCGATGTGCCGCAGAAGCTGCGCCACGCCGTCCTCGATGCTCACCTTCGGCGCCCAGCCGAGTTCGGCGGTGATCTTGGCGATGTCGGCGAAGGTGCAGTCCGGCTCGCCCGGACGCTTGGGGATGTGGACGACCTGCTCCGCCCCCAGCAGTTCCACCAGTCGGTTGACGCTGACCGTGCCGCCGCTGCCGACGTTGTAGATCTCCCCCGTCCGTCCGCGCTCGGCGGCGGCCAGATAGGCCGAAACCACGTCGCTCACATAGGTGAAGTCGCGCGTCTGCGTGCCGTCGCCCACCACCGTCAGGGGCTTGCCCGCCTGCTTCTGGGCAAGGAACACGCCGAACACCGCGCCGTAGCTGCCGCTTGTCCGCGCCCGCGGGCCGTAGACGTTGAACATGCGCAGCGAGACGACCGGCAGCCCGTAGAGCTGCGCCCAATGCAGGAGGAGCTGTTCCCCCAGGTTCTTGGTCAGGGCGTAGGGATAGCGCGGGTCGATGCGGGCGGTTTCCGGGGTCGGGTAGACGTCCGGCACACCGTAGCAGGAGGACGAGGCGGCGTAGAGCACCCGCTCCACCCCGGCCAGCCGGCACGCCTCGGCCACCGCGAAGCAGCCGTTGACGTTGGCGTCGTAATAGACCGCCGGGTTCTGCACCGAGGGCACGATGTCGGCCATCGCCGCCAGATGGAAGACGCGCCCCGCGCCGGCGATCGTCTCGCGCATCAGGGCACGGTCGGCCACGTCGCCCTGCACGAAGCGGAAGGCCGGATTGTCCCGATGCTGGGCAAGGTTGTCCAGACGCCCGACCGCCAGATTATCGACGCCGATCACCCGCCGGCCGCTCGCCAGCAAGGCATCCACCAGGTGGCTGCCAATGAAGCCGGCCGCGCCGGTTACTACGTCGACATCGCGGATCGTCATGCGGTATCCATCGCTCGTTTCGGTTTTGCCCGGCCATCCTGGCGCCGTTGATTTCCGTTTAATCTTCCCGGCAGGCTTTTGCTACACTCTTTAGCCATTTCCGGAGCATTGGTTCCAACCGTCGGCAAGGAGCACGGGCAGCCCCCATGGAACGTTCTGACATTCCGAAGGCTCCGGCGGGCGATCCCCGTCCGGACCTGTTCCATGTGCACGCGATCGGCAGCCGGGGATTCGGCGCATCGTTCGAGACGAGCCGGGCCTTTGCCGACGGCGTGATGTTCCACAACTACGAACCCGACGCCGACGCCAACGCCCAGACCGACGCCTTCTTCGCCGAGAACGGCTTCCTGGGGCGGACCCACCCCGTCGCCGTTCTGGACCGCGACGGCACGGCGGAGCTGGCCGTCAACTACGATCCCTACACCTCTTCGGTCCTCCCGCCCAACCCCGCCTACCGGGACTTCTACTTCCCCTACCCACCGCCGGCTGGGGATTACGTCTTCGGCGCCGCCGCGGCGCCGGCCCGCCGGCTGGAGGTGCCCACCCTGCGGCTCGACCGGCTGTCCGCCGACACCGGCCTTCCGGTGGACTGGATCGCCATGGACACGCAAGGGACGGAGTTCGAGATCCTGGTCGGCGCCGAGCGCTGCTGCGCCACCACGCTCGTGGGCTTCTCCTCGGAAGTCGAGTTCCACCCCCTCTACGAGGGGCAGAAGCTGTTCGGCGACATCGCCGCTCTGGCGGCGCGCCATGGCTTCCACCTGATGCGGCTGACCCCCCATCCGGCGGGTTCCTTCCGCCGGGCACCGCTCGGCTGGCGGGGCGAAGGTTTCCTGGCCGCCGCCGACGCGGTGTTCCTGAGATCCGTCGCGGCCGTGCGGGACGGCCATCCCGATCCGGGCCTCGGCCTGCGCAAGCTGGCCTTCGCGTCGCTGTGTCACGGCAACGTGGAGCATGCGCTCGACGCCCTGGAGGAAGCCGCGCGGTTCCCGGCGATGCCGGCGGACGCGCCGCCCTGGTGCCTCTTCCTTGATCGGCTTCTGGACCTCCACCGGGCGGAGGACGCCCTGTTCCCGGTGTCCTTCACCGACGTCTATTCCCTGGAGGATTCGCTGGCACGCTTCGCGCCTGGCTGCCGCGACCAGAACGAGGATCCGGCCCGGACCGCCCGGCGGTTCTTTGCCCACACCGACCGCGCCCGCTTCGATGCGGCGTTGCCCGCCCTGCTGTCCGCCCGCCCGACGCCGTTCGAGCGGCTGCTGGCCGAGCATGGACTGGACGGGGTGGCGGAGACCGTGCGGCGCAACCGCCGGACGGCGTCCTTCGCCTGCGCGCGGGCGCTCGGCTGGTTCGCCAAGCCGGGCGAGCCCCTGGCCGGAGCGG
>NZ_JAUJFI010000175.1 GCF_030849505.1 Azospirillum isscasi
CCGCCGCGCTGCGCGTCGCCGCGGCCAGCACCGCGCCGGACTGGCTGATGCCCGCCGCGGCGCTGGCCTGGGCGGCGGCGCATCTGCTGGTGCTGTGGGTGCTCCTGCGCGTACCGAAGCGGATACGGGCCTGACGGCGTTGCCATGACTTGACGCCCATCGCCGCACCCCCGACACTTCCACGCAACGGCCCCGGCAAGGGGACAGGTCGGAAGGCTGGGGGGATCATGAGCGACGGCGCAGAACCAGCCCGCAGCGCGGGCGTCATCGGTCTCGGCTCCATGGGCATGGGGGTGGCGCTGTCGCTGCTCCGCGCCGGCTTCCGCGTCGTCGGCTGCGACCTCGACGCCGCCAAATGCATGAGCCTCGTCATCCACGGCGGGGAGGCCGCGGGCTCGCCCGCCGACGTCGGGCGCCGGACCGACCGCGTCATCGTCCTGGCTGCCACGGCGGAGCAGGTGGAGGAGGTGCTGTTCGGCGCGGAGGGCGTGGCCGGCACCCTGCCGAAGGGCGGCGTGGTGGTTCAGTCCACCAGCGTTCCGCCGGACGTGGCCGCCGCCATCGGGCGCCGTCTGGCCGAGCGGGACCTGCTGATGCTGGACGCGCCGGTCGGCGGCGGGCCGGTGCGGGCGGCGGAAGGGCGCATGGTGGTCATGGCTTCCGGCCCGGAGGACGCCTTCGCGCGGGCGGAGGATCTGATCGCCGCCGCGTCGGGCACGCTGCACCGCGTCGGCACGGAGCATGGCCAGGGCTCCGCCGTGAAGGCCGTGGAGCAGATGCTGACCGGCATCCACGCCGCGGCGGTGGCGGAGGCCACGGCCTTCGGCATCCGCGCCGGGGTCGATCCGCAGCGGCTGTCGGAGATCCTCGCCGCCGGTCCCTTCCACATCCCGTCGCAAAGGCCGCTGGGGATCGTCGGGACGGATCTGGGCAACGTGATGGACGCCGCGCGGCGGCTGACCGTCCCGACGCCGCTGGCCGCCTCCGCTCTGCAACTCTTCACCATGGCCGCCGCGGTGGGGCTGGGACGGGAGGGCGACGGCGCGCTCGTCCGGATCTTCGAAAAGCTGGCCGGCAAGCCGCAGGAGGGCTGACGCATCATGTCCATCACGCTCAAATCGCTGGTCGTCACGGGCGGCAGCCGGGGCATCGGGGCGGCGGTCGCCCGGATGGCGGCGCGGCGCGGCCACGCCGTAACCTTCTCCTACATCGGCAACGCCGAGGCGGCGGAGGCCACGCTGGCGGCGATCCGTGAGGCCGGCGGGCAGGCCCAGGCCGTGCGGGGCGACGCCGCGCGGGAGGAGGACATCCGCGCCCTGTTCGACGCCGCGGAGGACCGCTTCGGCCCCACCGCCGGGCTGGTCAACAACGCGGGGATCATCGGCCCCTACGGGCGGTTGGACGAGGCCGCGCCGGACGACCTGCGCCGCATGCTGGACATCAACGTGACCGGCGCCGTCCTCTGCGCGCGGGAGGCGGTGCGCCGCATGTCCACCCGCCACGGCGGGCCGGGTGGGGGGATCGTCAACATCGGTTCCATCGCCGCCGTGCTGGGCTCGCCCAACGAGTATGTGGGCTACGCGGCCAGCAAGGGGGCGGTGGACAGCCTGACCGTCGGCCTCGCCCGCGAGGTGGCGAAGGAGGGCATCCGCGTGAACTGCGTGCGGCCCGGCCTGATCGACACCGACATCCAGGTCATTCCCGGCATCGGCAACCGGCTGGACAACCCCGCCCTGATCCCGCCCGCCGGGCGCGCGGGAACGGCGGACGAGGTTGCCGAAACCGTGCTGTGGCTGCTGTCCGACGCCTCGTCCTACGTGACCGGCGCCCTTCTCAACGTTTCCGGAGGCCGCTGAGCCATGCCCGCGTCGAACACCTTCGCCATCGGCCATCAGGACATCGTGGAGGCCGCCGGGCGGCTGGAGGGCGTCGCCGTGCGCACGCCGCTGCTGGAGAACGCCCTGCTGAACGGGCGGGTCGGCGGGCGCGTGCTGCTGAAGCCGGAAGTCCTGCAACGCAGCGGGTCCTTCAAGTTCCGCGGCGCCTTCAACCGCCTGTCGCAACTGACCCCGGAGGAGCGCCGGGGCGGGGTGGTCGCCTGGTCGTCGGGCAATCACGCGCAGGGCGTGGCCGCGGCGGCGGCTCTGCTCGGCATTCCCGCCGTCATCGTCATGCCCGGCGACGCCCCGGCCCTGAAGATCGCCAACACCCGCGGCTATGGCGCGGAGGTGGTGCTCTACGACCGCTGGACCGAAAGCCGTGAGGACATCGCCAATGCCATCGCGAGGGAACGGGGGGCCGCCACCGTGCCGCCCTACGACCACCCGCAGATCATGGCCGGGCAGGGCACGGTCGGGCTGGAGATCGCCGCCCAGGTGCAGGCCATCGGCGCCGTTCCCGACGACGTGATCGCGCCGTGCAGCGGCGGCGGGCTGATGTCCGGGGTCGCCACGGCGGTCCGCCACGCCTTTCCCGATACCCGCCTGTGGGCGGCGGAACCGGCGGGGTTCGACGACGTGGCGCGCTCGCTGGCCGCGGGGGAGCGGGTGGAGAACGCCGGTGGGCAAAGCTCCATCTGCGACGCGCTGCTGACACCGACTCCGGGCGCCCTGACCTTCCCGGTGATGAAGGACACGCTGTCGGGCAGCCTCGCCGTCACCGACGCGGAGGTGAAGGCCGCCATGGCCTATGCCTTCACCGTGCTGAAGCTGGTGGTGGAGCCGGGCGGGGTCGTGGGGCTGGCCGCCGTGCTGACGGGCAAGCTGCCCGCGGCGGGGCGCACCGTGGTGGTGGTGCTGAGCGGCGGCAACGTCGATCCGGCGACCTTCACGGGCGCGCTGGCGTCGTCGTAGCGGCGTCGCGCTCCAGCACGTAATAGACCGCGCCTGGGGCGAACTTCCGGCGCAGCGAGTCGCGGTGGTAGGCGATGTTCCACCGCGTCAGCGCGCAGGCCGCCTCGTCCAGCCGGACCAGCAGGGGGTTGCCGTAGGGCAGGGGGACGCCGAGCAGCGGCCCCAGCCGCTCGGTCAGCGGGAAGGAGCAGAAGCGGCGCTGCCGCACCGTGAAGCCCAGCCGGGCGAAGCGCTCCTCCAGCCATGGCACGGGAAAGCCGCGCTCGTTCGCGGTCAGGCCGCGGCGGGGACGGCGCCAGTCGCCCATGGTGCTGATCGGCTCGCGCAGGACGAACAGCCCGCCCGGGGCGGTGACGCGGGCGAACTCGGCCAGCAGGGCGCCGGCGTTCGGGATGTGGTGCAGCGTGTGGAGGCAGACGGTCAGGTCGTTCGCCCCGTCCACGCAGTCGATCCGCCCTCCCAGCGTGGGCCGGCGGTATTCGGCTGGGGTGCCGGCGATGTCGGTCCTCCAGAAACGCTCGATGGGCTCGACGGCCAGGAAGTGGTCCACCTGCTTGGCGATGGGCGCCACGTCGTCCCCCGCCGCGCAGCCGAAGGCCAGCGCCTGCCGGAACCGTCGTCCGGCCAGGAAGCGGAAGGCGTGCCGCCGGTTCAGCGCGTGGTATTCGTAGCGGTAGCCGGGCCGGTCGGGCGCGGTGCGTGCGAAGCCCTCCGCCGGGTCCCGCGCCTCGACGCCGTACCAGCCGGCGATCCGGGCCGCGTCGAAATCGTCGCCGTAGAGGGCGGCGCCGGAGAAATACTGTTCCTCGAAACTGGCGGTCATGGGCGCTGGCGCTCCGCTGGATGGACCGCGCGACGATAGCGCGCCGGTTCCGGCGGCAACATTCAGCTTGCCCGCCTAGGCCGGCGGAGGAGTCCTATGGCGGAGCGCGATCATGGGCGCGAAAGAGGCCATCCGATGGAGGGCGCGTCACCTTGTGGCCGGTCACAGCCGGATGTCGCTCTGGAACAGCCCGAGGTCGAGGTGCTCCATCGGCGTGCGGCGGGCGCGGCGGCGGCTGAAGCGCTGGACCGCGTGGCGGGCGCGGCCGATGAGGGAGGCGTAGCTCTTCAACTTGGTGGGCATGTCCGTTCTTCCCGGTCTGTGTGAAGGGTGAACGGACAACAGCTATGCCGGGTTCATGTGACAGATTCCATCGCGCGTGAATCCGCCCTTTGGAACGCCGCGCCGCGCCGTCTGTTCGAAGGGAAATACCCCCGAAAACACCCGTGAAGCATGGTGAGGAGGCGGCGATGAGCGGCGTTCTGAGGGCCGTCATCTTCGATGTGGACGGCACGCTGGTCGACTCGGTGGATCTGCACGCCCACGCCTGGGTGGAGGCGATCCGGCATTTCGGCTACCACGCGGACTTCGACGCGGTGCGCTCCCAGATCGGCAAGGGCGGCGACCAGTTGATGCCGGTCTTCGTCCCGGAAAAGGATCTGGCGCGCGTCGCCGGCGAGCTGGACCATTTCCGGCACGAGCTGTTCGCCCGCAAATACATGCCGAAGGTCCGCGGTTTCCGCCGGGTGCGCGGCCTGTTCCAGCACCTGCACGCCGAAGGGTTGCGCATCGCGCTCGCCTCCTCCGCAAAGGGGGACGAACTGGAGCATTACAAGCGGGCGGCGGAGATCGCGGATCTGGTGGACGTGGAAACCTCGTCCGACGATGCGGACCGCTCGAAACCCCATCCGGACATTTTCGAGGCGGTGCTGGAAAAGCTGGGCCTGCCGGCGGAGGAGGCGGTGGTGGTCGGCGACAGCCCCTGGGACGCCAAGGCCGCCGGGCGTGCCGGGCTGACCATGGTGGGGGTGCTGTGCGGGGGATTCGCGGAACCGGATCTGCGCCGCGCCGGCTGCGCGGAGATCTTCCGCGATCCGGAAGATCTCCAGCGCCGCTTCGCCTCCAGCCTCATCGGGAAACGCAGCCCACGCGCGATGGGCCTCGCTCAGCCCAAGGGGACTCAGCCCGGGCGGCCGTCGGCCCGGGGGGCGAGCAGGATGGGCGCGTAGACGTACAGGTAAAGGGCGAAGGCCGCGATCCAGGCGGCACCGGCGCCCTCCAGGGCGATCCAGTAGAGGCCGCCCGGCAGCTCCGGCGCCAGCACCCGCAGCACCGCCGCCGCGGTCAGCAGAACATAGGCGGTCACGGTCGGACGGGTCACCACCAGCATCCGCCCGGTGTGGCCGAGCGAGGCGCGGGTCATCACCGCGACGATCATCGTGGCGAAGGCGCCCGCGGTCAGGGCATGGACCCAGGCGGAGCCGTCGATCCCGAGGCCCAGCAGATGGGCGGCCTTCAGCGCCAGCGCCGCCGGCACCCAGCCGTAGCCGAGATGCAGCACCCACAGGATCGGCTGGTCCAGCGTCTTCGCCGGTTGCCAGCCCGCCAGACGAAGGGCGTGGGCCAACGCTGCGGCGAGCGCCAGCAGACCGGCCACCACGCCGCCCGGCAAAGCGAGGTCGGTGGGGATCATCAGCAGCGTGGAGACGAGCGTCACCTTCTCCAGCCAGGGGCGGGAGACGACGGTGCCGTCCAGCCCTTGCAGGCGCAGGGCGTTGCGGGTGAAGGCCGGGACGATGCGCCCGCCGATCACCGCCACCATCATCAGAACCACGCCGATGGCCAGCGTCTCGCCCAGCGCGGTGCCGCCGGACAGCAGGCCCAGCCAGTCCAGATGGAACAGCAGGTTGGCCGCGGTCAGCAGCCCCAGCAGGACGAGGAAGGCGGTGTTGCGGATCTTGCCCGCCGCCACCAGCGGGCCGGCCAGAGCCACGCCCAGCGCCGGCAGGAAGGCGAGGTCGAACAGGGCGGCCACCGGCAGCGGCACGCCCGTGAAGGGCAGCAGCGCCACCCGCCCGGCCAGCCACAGCCCGGTCAGCCCGGCGAGCGGCAGGCCGGACAGGGCCTTCGTGCCCGTCCAACTCGGCACCGCGGTCAGCAGGAAGCCGGCCACGGCGGCGGTCACGAAGGCGAACAGCATCTCGTGCGCGTGCCAGGAGGCCGCCGGAACGGCGCCGTCCGGCCAGGACCCGGTCGCCAGAACGGCGATCCAGGCGGCCAGGAGCACCGGCGCGGCGAGGCCGGACAGCAGGAAGAAGGGCCGGAACCCGTAGGCGAAGATCAAGGGGACCGGGGGACGGTCCGGTCGGTCGGCAACGGAGCTGGTCATGGCGTTCCCCGCGCGTTGGAGGCATCGGTCATGCCGTCACACTGCGCCGGGGGCGGTCCTCCTTCTTTGACCGCCGTCAAACAGAATCCACGGCCTTCGGAAAATTCGCCGTCAGACCGCGATGCCGTTCTCGGCCATCAGGCGTTTCAGCGCGTCGCGGGCCGCTCCGTCCAGCACGGGAAGTCCGTCGCGGGCCGTCAGCACGAAGGCGCCGGGGTCGGCCAGCGTGCGCAGGGCGAAGCCGGCCACGCGCGGCGGCCCGTCGGACAGAGGCATATCCTCGTAGATGGGCGAGAAGCTGCAGCCCAGCAGCATGGCCCGCGCGATGAGCGTCTCGTCGGAGGAGCCGCCCGAGGCCGGGCTGTTGATGCCGAAGAGCAGCCGTTCCGCCTCGCCGTTGGTGACGAGGCTCCGCTCCAGCAGGATGTCCACCATGGCCGAGGTGGTCATCACCGGCGCGGCGCGGCCCTTCCAGCAGAAGCGCCCGTCGTCCCACCCGACGTCCAGGCAGCGGTAGATCATGTGCGGGTCGGCGCCGCCGGGCGATCCGGCGACGATGTAGTTGACCCGGAGCAACCCGTTCCACGCCCCCGCCGGTGCGACGATGCAGGAAACGCCGCGCCGGGTCAGGCGCAGATAGGTGTCGTTGATGCCCGAAGGCTCGAAATCGAACAGCATGGCTGGCTCACCTTGATCGGGGACCCCGCTCCCCTCCGAACGAAAAAGGTGAGAGCGGGTTCCCGCAAGGCAACATGGCCATGCGGATGGTATCCCTTCCCGCACGCGCAAAAAGGGTATAGGCGGAATCTCAGGACTTCGGGCGGAATGCCTTGCAGACCAAGGGGTCGGTCTCGATGCGCGCCGCGCCGATCAGATCGAGGCAATACGGAATTGCCGGAAAGACCGCTATCAGGCAGTCGTGAATGGCCGAGGGCTTGCCCGGCAGGTTCACGATCAGGCTGCTGCCGCGGATTCCCGCGGTCTGGCGCGACAGGATGGCGGTCGGCACCACGGTCAGGCTGACCGACCGCATCAGTTCCCCGAAGCCGGGCATCATCTTTTCGCAGACCTGCTCCGTCGCCTCCGGCGTCACGTCCCGCGGCGCGGGGCCGGTGCCGCCGGTGGTGACGATCAGACCGCAATGCTCCCAGTCGGCCAGCTCGATCAGGGTGGAGACGATGCCTTCCCGGTCGTCGGGGATGACGCGGACCACCGGCTCCCAGGGGGAGGCGACGATGCGTTCCAACTCCTCCCGGATGGCCGGGCCGCCCTTGTCCTCATAGATGCCCCGGCTCGCCCGGTCCGACACGGTGACGATGCCAATCCGGGCGGGGCCAATCCGGGCGGGGCCGATGCGGGCGGGTGCGGGGGTTGGCGCGGTCATGGGCGGCGGTCCTTCCATCCGTTCGGGGGCTTACTTGTCGCCCGGCCCCAGGAACACGCTCTTGTAGCTGTCCCGGTCGCCGTTGGTGGTGTCGGTCAGCTCGAAGGTGACGGGGGTGGAGGTCTCCGGCACGGAGGCGCGCGGAACCGTGACGTAGACGCGGTAGGTCGCCACGCTGTCCGGAGAGGCGGAGATGTGGCTGACCGCGCTGCCGGTGTCCTCCTCGGCCTCGCCCACCACCTTGACCTCGGCGCCCGCGATGCCGCCGGCGGCCAGCGAGTAGGAGCGGTTCTGCCGGGTCTTGTTGGAGACCTTGAAGGTGTAGGCGTTGCGGATGGTGCCGTCCTGAAGCGTGACGAACAGCGGCGCGCGGTCGCGCTGCACGGCGATGTCCAGCCGCGGGCGCAGCGCGTAGCTCCAGGCCATGGCGCCGGTGATCACCAGCATCAGCAGGCCGTAGACGATGGTGCGCGGGCGGATCAGCCGCCACTGGTAGGTTTTGCCCTGGGCGCGGGTTTCCTGGGCGGCCAGGCTGTCGAAGCGGATCAGGCCCTTCGGCAGATCCTGCGCGACCATGATGTTGTCGCAGGCGTCGGCGCACAGGCCGCAGTTGATGCAGTCCGCCTGCTCGCCGGTGCGGATGTCCACCCCGACCGGGCAGACCTGCACGCACTGGCCGCAGTCGATGCAGTCGCCGAAGCCCTTGGCCCGGCGCTCGTCCCAGCTCTGCGACTTGCGCTTCGGGCCGCGGGTGTCGCCGCGCAGCGTGTCGTAGGTGACGACGAGGCTGTGCTCGTCCAGCATCGCGGTCTGGATGCGCGGCCACGGGCACATGTAGTAGCACATCTGCTCGCGCGTCCAGCCGGCCATGACGTAGGTCATGCCCGCGAACATCGCGAAGAAGCCCGCCGCCTCGTAGCTGGCGTTGAAGGTCAGGAGGTCGAGCGCCAACCGCGGCGCGTCGGTGAAGAAGGCGACGAAGCCGAAGCCTGTGACGACGGAGACGGCCAGCCAGCCGGCATGCTTCCCGGCCTTGCGCAGAACCTTCTTCGCGGTCCAGGGGGCCTTGTCCAGGCGGATGCGCTCCGCCCGGTCGCCTTCGAAGGCGCGTTCGATCCAGACGAACAGGTCGGTCCACACCGTCTGCGGGCAGGCGAAGCCGCACCACACGCGCCCGGCCAGCGCCGTCGCCAGGAACAGCCCCAGCGCCGCGACGATCAGCACGCCGGTGAGGTAATAGATTTCCTGCGGCCAGATCTCGATCCAGAAGACGAAGAAACGCGGCGTCGTCAGGTCGAGCAGCACCGCCTGGGCCGGCGCGTCGGCGCCGCGCTCCCAGCGAATCCAGGGGGCGACGAAGAAGGCCGCCAGAAGCACCCAGGTCAGGATGGTCTTCCAGCGCCGGTACCGTCCGGAGACGGCCTTCGGGTGGATCTTCTTCTGGCTTTCGAAAAACTGGATCTTCGCCGGCGTGACAGCGCTTCCGTCGGGCATATCGTCTGCCTTGGCTCCGGATAGGGACGCAAGACCGGACAATAGCGGACGTGCCCCGAACGCCCCTTGATCGTGATCAAGAAGTGAACGGATTTGAAAAATCCCTAGAGACAACAAGGATTTTTCCGCGGCGCCGGTGACCGGCCGGATGGTGGCGTTGTAATACGTCCGTTGGCCGGCGGGCTCAAGCCTCGTTTCGCAGGGCGGAAACGTTTCCGCCGTCCTCCGCCGCGGCGCCGCCGGGCGCCGCGTCCCCGATGGCCGGGCCGGACGGGGACGGACGGGTGACGATGTAGGCGGCCACCGCCGCCATGCAGGCCCCGGCCAGGACGGGAACCAGCGGGCGGCTGGCGGTCAGCGCCACGATCGCCCAGCTTGCGCTCATGCCGGTCAGCGCCGCCATCTTGGCCTTGCGGGGGATCGCCCCTTCGGCCTGCCAGCCGCGCAGCAGCGGACCGAAGCGCGGGTCGCGGTGCAGCCGGTCGCGGAGCGCCGGGCTGCTCTTGGCGAAGGCCCCGGCGGCCAGCAGAAGGAAGGGGGTGGTCGGCAGAAGCGGCAGCACCGTGCCCGCGACGCCCAGCCCGACCGCGGCGTAGCCCAGCGCCAGCCAAAGCCGGCGCCGCAAGGGGGAGGCGCACAGGGGCGTGCCCTCCGATCCGGCGGTCTGGTCATCCATGGGTAGAATGTAGGACTATCACACCGCCAGGACCAGCACCGCGTAACGGGCGGCCTTGCCCGCCGTGACCAGCAGCAGGAACAGCCGGATGTCCACCCGCAGGATGCCGGCCACCAGCGTCAGCGGGTCGCCGATGAAGGGCATCCAGGCCAGCAGCAGCGACCACATGCCGAAGCGCTGGTACCAGCGCGTGGCCCGCGCCACCATGGCGGGCGGAACGGGGAACCAGCGGCGGTCCTGGAAATGCATCAGATAGCGCCCGAGCGCCCAGTTCACCACCGACCCCAGCACGTTGCCCGCCGTGGCGAACAGCAGCAGCGCCAGATGATCGTAGTTGCCGGTGGCGTGCATGCCGGCCAGCAGGATTTCCGATTGGGCCGGAAAGATGGTCGCGGCCAGGAACGCGGTCAGGAACAGCCCGCCGTAGGCGGCGATCTCGGACATGCGGCGGTCGGTCCTTTCGGGGAAGGGGACGGCGGAGGCTAGAACATGGGTGACGGGAATGGAATGCGGGAGGCGCCATGGTGCGGATGCGGTGATCTGGTGTAGATTTGTTGTGCATGGTTTCAGGCCGCATGGTGTCAGGCCCCCGATCTTGGAAGGGAGTGTTTGCGGATGGCCGCTGCCGGCCTTGCCCGTTTCGATGCCGAAGGGCGCCTGGTCTGGGCCAACGCCGCGTTCCACGCGCGTCTTGGCGCGTGTCTTGGCGGGCATCCGGGCGACAGCCTCGGCTCCCTCCTGGCGGCGCTTCTGCCCGACGACGGCGGAGCGGCGGACCGGCTGCGCGCCGGGCAGCCCGTCGCCCTCGCCGCGGCGCCGGGCCGGGGGCGTCCGGTCCTGATCCCCGCGGAGGGGGAGGACGGCGGGCTGACGCTGGTCCTCGCCAGCGGCGGCGGCACGGCGGCAGCCCCGCCGGAGGAGACCGGTTTCGTCGGGCTGGAGGATGTGCTGGGCGACCGGGCCGGGGAGGCCGGGCGGGAGATCATGCAGGCCATCGCCGTTCCCCTGGTGGTGACGCGGCTGTCCGACGGTCTGGTCCTCGCGGTCAACCAGCCCGCCGGCCTGCTGTTCGAGGTGCCGCTCGACGATGTGGTGGGGCGCAGCTTCGCCAAGTCCTACTACACCGATCCGGCGGAGCGGGAACGGCTGCTCGCCGCCCTGCGCGACGGGGCGGGCGGCGTGGACGGGTTCGAGACCCGGCTGCGCCGGCCCGACGGCAGCGACCTGTGGGCGATGGTCTCCGCCCGGCTGTTCCGCTTCCGGGGCGAGGACGCCATGCTCGCCTGCGTCAGCGACATCTCCGCCCGCAAGCGCACCGAACAGGCGCTGGAGGCCCAATGGGACCAGACCAGGGCCGTTTTGAACGGGCTGGGCCAGGGGGTGATGGCGTTCGACCGGGGGCTCCGTCTGGTCGCCTGGAACGGGCGCGCGGCGGAGCTTCTAGCAGGTCGCGGAAAAACGAACATATTTCGGCTTTTTGCCTCTGCTGAGGCTTGGAAATGGCGTTTCCGCCGCC
>NZ_JAUJFI010000176.1 GCF_030849505.1 Azospirillum isscasi
GGAGGCCGGCGCGCGGGCGGCGGAGCGCGGCGTCTGGCGGACCCGCGCCTACGCCGTGCGCCCCGCCGATCCGGACGTCCTGCGCCGGGACCGCGACAGCTTCCAGATCGTCGAGGGGCGGGTGCTGCGGGTGACCAAGGCGGGCGGCGACTCCTATCTGGACTTTGGCGAGGACTGGCGGACCGACGTGACGGTGCACATCGGGCGGGCCGCCCTGCGGGAGTTCGTGGCCGCCGGCATCGACCCGCTGTCCTACGAGGGCCGGGTCGTCCGCGTGCGCGGCTGGGTGGGGCTGCGCGCCGGCCCGCTGATCGAGGCGACCCATCCTGAACAGATCGAACGGGCCGAGCAGATCGAACGGGCCGAGCAGATCGAACGGCTGGACGGCGCCGGCCGGCCCGCCCGTCCGACGCCGCGCCCGTCCGCCCCGCCGCCGGACCTTTCCGACGAGGAGGAGGAGTGAGCCTGTGGCGGACGCCGGACGGGCGCCCTACACTGGCGTCCATCCGGCCCGGACTGACAGGACCTCCTTCATGCCCCGCAGCGAGCTTTTCCCGCCCATCGACCCCTACCAGACCGGCATCCTGCCCGTTGACGACCTCCACACGCTCTATTGGGAGCAGTCGGGCAACCCGCGCGGCGTGCCGGTGCTGTTCCTGCACGGGGGGCCGGGGGCGGGCGCCTCGCCGACGCACCGGCGATTCTTCGACCCCGGCCATTACCGGATCGTCGTCATGGACCAGCGCGGCGCGGGCCGCTCGGTCCCGCTGGGCGAGGTGCGGCACAACACGACCGCGCTGCTGGTGGAGGACGCCGAACGGCTGCGCCACCATCTGGGGATCGAGCGCTGGCTGCTGTTCGGGGGAAGCTGGGGATCGACGCTGGCGCTGGCCTACGCGCAGACCCACCCGGAGCGCTGCCTGGGTCTGATCCTGCGCGGCATCTTCCTGATGCGGAAGTCGGAGATCGACTGGTTCCTCTATTCGATGCGGACGATCTTCCCGGAAGCCTGGGCCGCCTTCGCCGCCCACATCCCGGAGGAGGAGCGCGGCGACCTGCTGGAGGCCTACTGGCGCCGGCTCGATTCGCCCGACGCGGCGACCCGCATGGCCGCGGCGCGGGTGTGGAGCATGTATGAAGGCTCCTGCTCCTCGCTCCTGCCCTCGCCGGAGCTGATCGCGACGAGCGCCGAGGACACCCACGCGCTGGGCCTCGCCCGGATCGAGGCCCATTATTTCCGCTCCAACCGCTTCATGCCGGAGGACCGGCTGCTGCGCGACGTGCACCGCATCCGGCATCTGCCGGGGGCGATCGTCCAGGGCCGCTACGACATCGTGTGCCCCATCGCCAGTGCCGACGAGCTGCGGCGCGCCTGGCCGGAGGCCGATTACCGGGTGGTCCCCGACGCCGGCCATTCCGCCATGGAACCGGGCATCCGCGCCGCCCTGGTCCAGGCGACGGAGCGGTTCAAGGAATACCGGTAGGGGAAGGGTCGGGTGGGGGCCGGCGGGACCGCCTCCCGAACCCCGCCCGTTCCGCTTCCCCTTGCGTTGCGGCGTGGCCGCGCGTATAAACCTGCGCTCCAACGGGCGGCGAGGCCGGGTCCGAGACCCAGGGCATGCCCAACCGTCAGTCGGGAACATCCAACGCAAGGATTGAAAATGCCCAAGCTGAAGACGAAGAGCGGCGCCAAGAAGCGCTTCAAGGTGACCGCCACCGGTAAGGTGCGCGCCCAGGCGGCCTTCAAGCGCCACTGCCTGGAGCAGAAGAGCCCGAATATGAAGCGCAACGCGCGCGGCATGATGACCCTGGCCGAGCCGGACCAGAAGATCGTGCTGAAGAACTGGCTGCGCAACGCTTGATATCGTAAGGGAATCTGAACCATGGCTCGTGTTAAGCGCGGCGTCACCACGCACGCCCGTCACCGCAAGATCCTGAAGCTCGCCAAGGGCTATCGGGGCCGCAACTCCAAGAACTTCCGCATCGCGATCGAGAAGGTCGAAAAGGCCCTTCAATACGCGTACCGCGACCGCCGCAACAAGAAGCGCGATTTCCGCGGCCTGTGGATCCAGCGCATCAACGCCGGTGTGCGCCAGTACGGCCTGACCTACTCGCGCTTCATCAACGGCATCAAGCTGGCCGGCATCGAGATCGACCGCAAGGTGCTGTCGGATCTGGCCGCCCGTGAGCCGGAGGCCTTCAAGGCCATCGTCGATCAGGCCCAGGCCGCTCTCGCCTCCAAGGCCGCCGCCTAAAGGGTCCGCCGCGCAAGCGGAAACCCCGGTCCGGCGCCGGACACGAAAGAAGGGAGCCGTGCCTCTGGGCCGGCTCCCTTTTTCTTTACGCTCGCACTTCCTTATGGCTCGCGGGAAATGACATGCTCGATGCGCTGAAAGACGAACTCCTGTCGCAGGTCAACGCCGCTGGCGACCTCGCGGCCCTCGAAGAGGTGCGGGTGACCGCGCTCGGCAAGAAGGGGCGCATCACCGGCTTCATGAAGGAGCTGGGCGGCCTGTCGCCCGACGAACGGCGCGAGCGCGGCCAGCAGCTCAACGCCCTGAAGGACGAGATCGCCGCGGCCATCGACGCCCGCAAGGCCGGCCTCGCCCGCGCCCATCTGGAGGCCCGCCTCCAGGCCGAGCGCATCGACGTCACCCTGCCGGTCCGTCCCGAGACCGAGGGGCGCATCCACCCGATCAGCCAGACCATCGACGAGATGGTGGCGATCTTCGCGGAGATGGGCTTCAGCGTCGCCGAGGGGCCGGACGTCGAGGACGACTTCCACAATTTCACCGCCCTGAACTTCCCGCCGGGCCACCCCGCCCGCGACATGCACGACACCTTCTATCTGCCGGACGCCGGGGATAAGAAGATGCTGCTGCGCACCCACACCAGCCCGGTGCAGGTCCGCACCATGCTGAACAAGAAGCCGCCGATCCGCATCATCGCGCCGGGCCGCACCTACCGGTCCGACTACGACATGACCCACACTCCGATGTTCCACCAGATCGAGGGGCTGGTCATCGACGAGGCGACCAACATGGGGCACCTGAAGGGCTGCCTGATCGAGTTCTGCCGCGCCTTCTTCGACGTGGACGACCTGCCGCTGCGCTTCCGCCCCAGCTTCTTCCCCTTCACCGAACCGTCGGCGGAGGTGGACATCGGCTGCTCCCGCAAGGGCGGCGAGCTGAAGCTCGGCAACCACGGCGACTGGCTGGAGATCCTGGGCTGCGGCATGGTGCACCCCAACGTTCTGGAAGCCTGCGGCATCGACAGCACCAAATACCAGGGCTTCGCCTTCGGGATGGGGATCGAGCGCGTGGCGATGCTGAAATACGGCATCCCCGACCTGCGCACCTTCTTCGAAGCCGACCTCCGCTGGCTGAAGCATTACGGCTTCGTGCCGCTCGACGTTCCCAGCATGGCCCAGGGCCTGACGCGCTAAAGGAGCCGGACCCATGAAGTTCACGCTGTCCTGGCTGAAGGACCACCTGGAGACCGACGCCACGCTCGACCAGATCGTGGAGAAGCTGACCGCCCTCGGCCTGGAGGTCGAAGGGGTGGAGGACCGCTCGAAGGAGCTGAAGCCCTTCCGCGTCGCCCATGTCGTCTCCGCCGAGAAGCACCCGGACGCCGACAAGCTGCGCGTGCTGGTGGTCGACACCGGCACCGAAAAGCTCCAGGTCGTCTGCGGCGCGCCCAACGCGCGGGCCGGCCTGAAGGGCGTCTTCGCGCCGGAGGGGTCCTACATCCCCGGCTCCGACATCACGCTGAAGAAGGGCGTCATCCGCGGCGTCGAGTCGAACGGCATGATGTGCTCCGAACGCGAGCTGAAGCTGTCGGAGGAGCACAACGGCATCATCGAACTGCCGGACGACGCGCCGGTCGGCGCCGCCTACGCCGACTATGCCGGGCTGGGCGATCCGGTCATCGACATCAGCCTGACGCCGGACCGCGCCGATTGCGCCGGTGTGCGCGGCATCGCCCGCGACCTCGCCGCCGCCGGGCTGGGCCGGCTGAAGCCGCTGGCCGCGGAGCCGGTCAAGGGCGCCTTCGCCAGCCCGTTCGGCGTGACCATCGAGGCGCCGGACGCCTGCCCGCTGTATGTCAGCCGCTATTTCCGCGGCGTGAAGAACGGCCCGTCGCCCAAGTGGCTGCACGACAAGCTGGTCGCCATCGGCCTGCGCCCGATCTCCGCGCTGGTGGACATCACCAACTTCATCACCTTCGACCTGTCGCGCCCGCTGCACGCCTTCGACGCCGACAAGACGAAGGGCGGCATCGTCGTGCGGCTGGCCCGCGAGGGCGAGGTGCTGCCGGCCCTGAACGGCAAGGAATACGCGCTCGACCCGAGCATGACGGTGATCGCCGACCATGAACGGGCCGAGGCGCTGGGCGGCATCATCGGCGGCGAGACGTCGGGCTGCACCGAGGCGACGGTCAACGTCTTCCTGGAGGCGGCGATCTTCGACACCGTGCGCACGGCGCAGACGGGCCGCAAGCTGGGCATCGAGTCGGACGCCCGCTACCGGCTGGAGCGCGGCGTCGATCCGGCGGCGGTCGTCTCGGGCATCGAGCGGGCCACCCGCCTGATCCTGGAGATCTGCGGCGGCGAGGCGTCCGACCTCGTGATCGCGGGCGAGGAGCCGCAGTGGCGCCGCACCCTGACGCTGCGTCCGGGCCGCGTCGCCAGCCTGGGCGGCGTCGACGTGCCGCGCGACGAGCAGACCCGCATCCTGATCGACCTGGGCTGCGAGATCGCCGGCGAGGACGTGGACGGCACCCTGCGCATCGTTCCGCCCTCCTGGCGCGCCGACATCCACGGCGAGGCCGATCTGGTGGAGGAGGTGCTGCGCGTCTACGGCTTCGACGCCATCCCGGCCACGCCGCTGCCGCGCGACAGCGTGCTGACCCGCCCGGCGCTCAGCACCAGGCAGCGCCGCGTCGGGCTGGCCAAGCGCACGCTGGCCGTCCGCGGCCTGTCGGAAGCCGTCACCTGGTCCTTCATGGCCGGCCCGGTGGCGGAGCTGTTCGGCGGCGTCGGCGAGGGGCTGACGCTGGTCAACCCGATCAGCGCCGACCTGGACGTGATGCGCCCGTCGATCCTGGGCAACCTGATCCAGGCCGCGGGGCGCAACGCCGACCGCGGCTACGCCGACGTCGGCCTGTTCGAGGTCGGCCCGGCCTTCCGCAAGCCGTCGCCGGACGGGCAGGACATCGTGGCCGCCGGCATCCGCGCCGGCAACGCCGTGCCGCGCCACTGGGCGGAGAAGGCCCGCGGCGTGGACGCCTATGACGCCAAGGCCGACGCGATGGCCGTGCTGGAGGCCGCCGGTGCGCCGGTGACCAACCTCCAGGTCACCACCGACGCGCCGGGCTGGTACCATCCGGGCCGCTCGGGCGTGCTGCGCCTCGGCCCCACGGTCATGGCCCGCTTCGGCGAGATCCACCCGACCGTGCTGGGCACGCTGGGCGTGAAGGGGCCGGTCGTCGGCTTCGAGGTCTTCCTGGACGCCATCCCGCTGCCCAAGAAGAAGGGCGGCACGGCGCGTCCGCTGGTCCAGCTCTCGCCCTTCCAGCCGCTGGAGCGCGACTTCGCCTTCGTCGTCGGCCAGGACGTGGAGGCCGACAAGCTGGTCCGCGCCGCCAAGGGCGCCGACAAGGCGCTGGTCAGGGACGTGACCGTCTTCGACGTTTACCAGGGCACGAACGTCGAGGAGGGCAAGAAGTCCGTCGCGCTCTCCGTCACGCTCCAGCCGACCGAGCGCACCCTGACCGAGCCGGAGATCGAGGCCATCGGCCAGAAGATCGTCGCCGCGGTCGCCAAGGCCACCGGCGGCAGCCTGCGCACCTAAAGGATGCGGTCCAAAAAAGAATTCAATTTCATGCGAAAAAATTCGGGCCTCCGCCGCAAGGCGGGGGCCCGTTGTTTTTGGTGTCCGAAGGGAACGGGTCCCGATGTGGACAGTTCAAAGGATTGTTCCGGACTCGAGACGTCTGGCTCCGCAGGGCGCAGCCCGATCCGTTGATTGACCTACCTTTTGATGTGGCGCCCGGCCGCGCTTCATATGCGCTTTTTCAGAGTTGAATGGTGGGTATGCATCAGATAAAGCGAATGAACGTGAGTTTGAAAATCAGGTGTCCGTATTAGCCAGATGCTTGCCATCGGCGCGCGTAAATTATAGAAAAAGAGTGTTTCCTTTCCAGCGTACATATCGGTCATTTCAAAAAGTGTGTCATGCCGATATTCGGACTTTTTTAATGTTTTTCATTCTTTTTTGAATCGGTTTTGGTGGAAACGGCGTGCGGGTTTTGCCAGGCCCCACCGCCCTCAGCTCTGGTGAACGTCCCGATGGCGAGCTTATCGAATCATTATCCCGGAGCCCCTCCCTCCCTCGCCATGGCCGGAGCCGTCGGCGGTCCGGCGGGCGACGGCGGCGCGTACGGCGGCGAAAGCGGCGACGGAGGGATGCCCGGCGAGGCCAGCCGGCTGGTCATCGTGGTGGACGACGACCGGTCGATCGTGGAGGGGCTGGCGCTGCTTCTGGAAGCCTGGGGCTACGACGTGCTGACCGCCCTGTCGCTGGACGAGCTGGCGCAGCGGCTGCCGCAGGCGCCGGGCCGCCCGGGGCTGGTCCTGGCCGACCATTTCCTCCCGGCCGGGGGCACGGGCGCCCAGGCGGTCGAGATGGTCCGCGCCCATGTCGGCGCCCCGGTGCCCGCCCTGATCCTGACCGGAGACACCATGCCGGAGCGTCAGGCCGAAGCCGCCGCGCTGGGCTGCCGGCTGCTGCACAAGCCGGTGCAGATCGGTCCGCTGAAGGACATGGTGGACACGCTGATGAGCGGCGCCGGCTGAGCTGGCCCATGTTGCCGGCGTCTTGTTGCCGCCGTCTTGTTGCCGGCGCCTATGCCCGGCGCAGACTGTCGGACACCGCCAGGAAAGCGTCCACCACCACCGGATCGAACCGGCTGCCGGACAGGCGCCGGATTTCCGCCACCGCCACGTCATGGTCCAGCGCCTTGCGGTAGGGGCGGTCGCGGGTCATGGCGTCGAAGCTGTCCGCCACCGCGACGATGCGGGCGCTCAGCGGGATGGCGTCGCCGCGCAGACGGTCGGGATAGCCGGTGCCGTCCCAGTTCTCGTGATGCGACCGGGCGATCTCCGCCCCCAGATGCAGATGCGTCCGCCCGTCGGAGCGGCGGCTGGCGCGGGCCAGCAGGTCCCAGCCCGCGGTGGTGTGGGCTTGCATGACGGTCCGCTCCTCCGGCGACAGCGGGCCGGACTTGCCGAGGATGCCGGGGTCCAGCGTCGCGTTCCCCACGTCGTGCAGGATGGCGGCCAGCCCGACCGACTCCAGGAACACCGTGTCGAGGACGGCGGGATAGCGTCCCTCCCCGGCCAGCCGGCGGGCGATGCGGTCGGTCACCGCGGCGATGCGCGGCCCGGCCTCGGCCTCGGGACCCGGATGGCCGGCACGCTCCGCCAGATCGGCCATGGCGATGACGGTGCGTTCCTGGCTGTGGCGCAGTTGCTCGTACAGGTGCAGATTGTCGAAGCCGACGGAGATCTTGCGGCAGAACACCTCGATCAGGTTGCGGTCGAGGTCCGACAGGGGCCGGTCGGAGGTCAGATAGACCACGTTCTCCCGGTCGTTCGGCGTGCGGATGTAGAGCGTGCAATGATCGGTGGCGTAGCGGTTGCTGTGCGTTTCCAGGCAGCGCTTCACCTCGGCCAGGACGGTGGGCTCCACATGGTTGGCCGCCGGCTCGTCGATCAGCGCCTCGAACCGGCCCGAACCGGCCAGCACATACAGGCCGTCCCCCGTGCCCCCATGCTCCGCCCCGGTGATGACCGGGCCGCGCTGCACGCACAGGATGGCGTCCGGCCCCACCCCCAGGATGCCCGACAACTGGGTCAGCACGCCCGCGGCGAACAGCTTCATGGAGCGCACCTGGAACAGGGACGACGACGCCTCGATGATCTTCTCCAGCCCGCGCCGGTTCATCTCGATCGCCATGATGTCCTCGTAGGACCGCAGGGCGGCGACCGTGGTGGTGAAGAGCTGCTGGGCGGTGAGCTGCGTCTTGGCCTTGTAGTCGTTGATGTCGTAGTCGAGGATCACCGCCCGTTCCGGCGCCTGCCCGGGCTGGCCGGTGCGCAGGATGATGCGGACGTGCCGGTTCTTCAGCTCCTCCCGGATGTGGTGGACGAGCTGCAGCCCGGCGTCGTCGGTTTCCATCACCACGTCCAGCAGGATGATGGCGATGTCCTCCTCCCGCTCCAGGATCTTGCGGGCTTCCGCGGCGGAATAGGCGGAGATGAAGTGGGCGGGGCGTCCCTTGTAGGCGAAATCGGCCAGCACGAGCTTGGTGATGGAGTGCACCTCCGGCTCGTCGTCCACGATCATCATCTTCCACCGGTTCCCGGTGCCCGGCGACCCGGTTTCGCCGTCGCCGTCCTGGTCGTCCAGAAAGAGGAAGTCGTCGTCGGGATCGGTCATGGGGAAAGCCTGATGCGGATCGGGCGGAGGATGAGAAAGATTAACACGGTATGGCTGCACACGCCTACCGCCTCGATCGAAGCATTTTCGACGAAAAAGCTCAATAAATTGCAGCGGGCATGGAACTATTCCCTGCCGGCCTGACATGCCGACAGCGGATCAGAAGGTTTCCAGCTCGATCACCCAGCAATCCATCGACCGCTGCGCCAGCGCGCCGCAAACATTGTCCACCTGCGTCCGGGTGAAGGGGCCGACGCCCATCTGGTAGATGGTGCGGGCGCCGCGGAAGACCGGCCAGACCATCGGCGGCAGGTCGCGGTAGGCGGTTCCCGGACCGTAGGTGAACTCCTGCCAGGCGCGCAGCCCTTCGGCGTGGCTGACATACTCGCCGAGGCGGGCGGCGAAGAGCGGCCCCGGCTCGATCGGCGGCATGCCGGGCAGCGGGTAGGGGGCGACCACCCCGATCAACCCGTCCGCCGTGGCGACCGCCCGCGTCCGGCTGGGCATGCCCAGCGTGACCCGCCCGTTCGCGGAATCGATCAGGCTGACCACGTCGCCCTTGCGCAGGGTGAAGCCGCGCCGCTTCTTGTTGTCCAGGATCTCCGTCGCCTTGATGTTGTCCGCCGCGACGACGTAACCCTGGGCCGGCGCCTGGGCGGCGATCTCCCATGCGCTGCGCGGCACCACGGCGGCGCTGCGGTGGATGACCGGCGGCTTGCCGGCCGCGGGGGGCGACCCGCCCGCGTTGGCCCCGGCCCCGGTCGCGCCCATGGCCGCGGTGATGGAGCGCGACACCATCAGCGCCGGGTCCAGCGCATCGGAGGGGACGTAGCCGATGGGCTGGCCGCCGATGGCCACCTCCGTCCAGGAGGTGCCGCGCGGCGTGCCGAGCGCGTTCAGCGCCTTGCCGCGCGGCAGGGTCTGGATGATCCGGGCATCGGCGTTGGGGCCGATGCGCACCTCGATGTCGCGGTTCAGAACCACCTCGCCGGTCAGCGGCGCGCCGATGGCGACGGGGCTTTGCGCGACGGCGGCCTCCGGGGCGAACCACATCGTCGCCGCGGCCAGGATCAGCCGCAGCGCCAGGGCGCGGAGGGCGATGGCGGAACGCTTGCGCACGATGGTTACCCCTCTGGGAGCACGATGGTTACCCCTCTGGGAGAGAGTGCATTGTGCATCGGCCCGGCCCGCCGGGGCAACCCGGCGCGCGTCCGGTGTGGCCGATGTCACGGAATGGGATCGGGGCTCAGGCCGCCCGGTCCGCGCCCAGCAGGTCGTGGATCGCCTCGGCCAGCAGGCGGACCGGCTTGGCCGCCATGCCGGGGGCGCGGTGCAGCGCGATGTCGATGTCCGGCAGGCGGGGAAAGCCGTCCGATTCGGCCAGACGGCGCAGCGCCGGCGGGACGGTGCATTCCTCCATGGCGGTGATGCCCAGCCCGCCCAGAACGGCGCCGTGCACCGCCACCACGCTCTTGCTGATGAAGGCCACGCGCCAGCCGCGCCCCATGCTCTCCAGCGCCGCCACGGCAAGGTCGCGCACCACGCATCCCTTGGGGAACAGGGCCAGCGGCAGCGGGTCCTCCTGCTCGATGGGCGTCGCGGTGGCGTTACGCGGCGGGGCGACCCAGGCCACCGGCTCCCGCCGGACCAGTTCGCCGCTGCGGCTGTCGGGATGGCGGGTGACCAGGGCAAGGTCGTAGCGGCCCTTGTTGATCTCCGCCACCAGATCGGGGCTGTTGTCGCAGACCACCTCCACCGGCACGTCGGGATAGGCGGCGGCGAAGCGGGCCAGCACGCCGGGCAGCAGCATGGTGGCGTAATCGTCCGGCGTGCCGATGCGCACGCTGGCCACCGTGGCGGGCCGCCGCATCAGCGTCAGCACCTCGTCGTTCAGGGTCAGCATCCGCCGGGCGTAGGTCAGCAGAAGCTCGCCCTCCTGGGTCAGGCGGACGCTCTTGGTGTCGCGCTGGAAGACGCGGGCGCCGACCACCTCCTCCAGCCGGCGGACCTGCTGGCTGACGGCGGCCTGGGTGCGGCCCAGCGTGTCGCCGGCACGGGTGAAGCTGCGCGCCTCGGCAACGGCGACGAAGGCGCGCAGAAGGTCGGTGTCGAGGTTGGCCGGCATGGTCACGCATTCAAGCAGAGGGTGGCAAGCAGAGGGTGGCAAGCAGAGGGTAGCAAGCAAAGGGTGGGCACGGGTTCAACGCGCGAAAGGACCATCACGATCTGTGATGAACCTCATAAAGCCTATTCGTTTCCAAGATTTTTCGCGCGGGCGCAGGGTGCCCTCCGATTTCAGGAGGGTGAAGCGATGGGCGTGTTCGAAGCGATGACGGCGGTGGTGCTGGAGGCCGGGCGGCTGGACCGGGAGGAGAAGCGCCGCCCGGTGGCGGCGTCGGCGTCGGCGTCGGCCCGGCGGTTCCGGCTGCCCCGCATGCCGGCCCTGCCGGCGCTGCTGCTGGCGATCCTGGTGGTGTGAGCGGGGTCAGGTGGCGGGCGCGCCG
>NZ_JAUJFI010000177.1 GCF_030849505.1 Azospirillum isscasi
GCCGGGCGCTCGCCGCGCTCCAGCCCCAGCCCGCGCAGCCCGCCGAGCGCCCGCAGCGCGCGGTCCCGCAGGGCGGCGTAGCTCTCCACGGTCTCGGTGAAATCGTCGGCGACATGGACGAGCCGCGCCCCCGCCGTCCCCGCCGCCCGGTCCAGCGCCGCCGCCAGGGTCCAGGGAAAGGCCGGGTCCGGCGCCAGATCCGGCCCGCGGGACAGGGCGGGGCGGTCGGACAGGGGCTGGCCGATGGTGGCCCGGACGGCATGGGCGGCATGGGTATGGGCGGCATGGGTATGGGCGGGATGGTTGCCGCCGCCGTCCTGCGCCTCTTCGGTTTCGGCATGGTCCGGCAGCAGGTCGGCCAGATGCAGGCGCGGGCGGGTCGGGGCGGCGGGCTGCACCAGAACGGCGGCGTCGGCGATGCCAGGGGTGGCGGTCAGCCGGTCGCGCCATGCGGCGGACAGCGCGTCGTCCCACACCGGCACCCGCGCCAGCGCCGTCCGGTCGATCGCTCCGTCGGCGGTCCTGGGCATCCGGTTGATCCGCAACAGGGCCGTCAGGCCCACGCCGTCCGCGGGCGGCAGGGCCGCGCCGTCGCGCAGCGTGACATAGCCGACCCGCCTCCCGTCCGGCCCGCGGGCCAGCACGCAGGCGTCCAGAACGCCGGGCAGCGCCCGCAGGGCGGTTTCGGCACCATCGGTCCGGTCGGTGTCGTGCATGGCGCTTCCCCCTTTTTGTCGTTGGGCCGGATCAGCGGAACGGTTGCGGGACCGTCAACCCCAGATAGGGGATGGTCAGAAGGGCGTTGCCCCCGGCGGCGTCCTTTTCGGTGACCGGCTCCGCATGGGTGGCCTGGGGATCGGCGGGCTTGCGCTCCTGCTCAGCGCGGACGGCCCGTTCCGGCGGCGGGTCCGTTTCCGGTTTCCGCTGGGGAACGGGAGGCGTTGCGAAAGCGGTCGCGGCGGCTTCGGGTAGGGACACGGAAGGCTGTCCGGTGCCCGCCGTGCCCGTGCCCGTGCCCGTGCCCGTGCCGGTGTCCGGTCCGGTGTTGAAGATGATCGGAAGGCCGTGGCTGTTGTTGCCGATCACCACGACCTTGGCGTTGTTGGACGTGGCGAGCTGAATCGTCGCCTCGATCCCGCGCCAGGCCAGATAGGTGTCGGAAATCCCCTGCCGGACGGTTTCCTGGAACTTGCGGATGCCTTCCGCCTCCACCGCCTTGCGTTCGCTTTCCAGCTTCTCGCGGTCCAGGCGGTGCTGGTACTCCAGAACCATTTCCTGCTGTTCGATCTTGCGCCGGATGGCCGACTGCACCTGTTCGGGCAGCGTCACCTCGCGGATCATCACGTTGTTGAGTTCGAAGTAATCGTCCTCGTCGCTGTCGGTGCCGGTCCTGATGACGTTGGCGCCGTTCTTGGGAGTCACCCTGTCGCCGGCGGTGATGCCGTTGATGTTGGCGCGGTCGACCAGCCGGTTGAAGATGTCGGCTTCGATCTTCGACCGCTCGGGGCCGTACAGCGCGTCGGCGGGCCAGCGGGCGATGCTGTCGCGGGCCACGGTGCCGATCTGCGACATCAGCAGCACCTCCAGGAAATCGGGGCCGACCTTCCGGTGCATGTTGCCCAGCGTTTCCGGGCGCAGGCGGTAGATGAAGCCGATGTCCACCTGGATCGACAGCCCGTTGCCGGCGATGGCCGCATAGGTCCGCGTTTCCTCGTGCTGGCGCAGGTCGTAGAGGAAGACCCGGTTCCACGGGGCGATGAGGTGCACCCCCTCGCCCAGCGCCTTGTGGTGCACGGTGCCGCCGTCCAGCGCCCGCCACAGCACGCCGCCATGGCCCGCCGGCACCACCGTGACCATGCTGGGGGCCGCGTAGGCGAACAGGGTCAGGACGATCAGCAGCGCGATCAGCAAGGCCCGCGAATGATCGCCGATCCACCGCCGGACCCTGGTCGGCAGACCGGCCGGGGCCGGTTCCGTCGCGGCGGCGGATGCGGTGGAAACCGTCATCGTGGCGAAAACTCCCTTTTGCGGCTTCGCCGTCGCCGGGTCAGGCCGCCGGTTTCCTGCGGCGGGGCGACGTCATGATCATGGCCAGAAGCGCCACCGGCGGGGTCAGGAGGGCGGCCAGCAGGAAATACAGAACGAATCCCCCCCGCCGGCTTTCCCCGATCACCCCGATGATCAGGCAAATGCCCACATAGACAAGCACAGGCATCATGGCCAGCCTCGCAGCGGCATGGGAAACTCGTGGGAATCGACCGGTCGGGCGGTCGGGAAGCCCGCGGCCAGGGCAGGGGGCGGGCAGCGGTCAGGCGGCGGTCGCCGTGGTGTCCTTGGGGGGCGCTTCCGGAGTGGCGGAGCCGGCGGCCTTCGCCTTTTCCAGCTCGTCCAGGAAATAGGCGCGGGTCTTTTCCGGATCGAAGTCCAGCAGGGTCCCGCCGGTCTCGAAATGCTGGATGAACACCTTGCCCAGCGCCAGGGTGGCGGCGGCGGACAGCGCGGGCATCAGCGCGATGCCGGTCAGCGGGCCGACGATCGGGACCGCCTTGACCAGGGAGAACACGCCGCTGGTCAGCGCCGACGGCACGGCGCCGCCAAGGAGTGTGGCGACCAGCGCCTTGGCCCGGTCTTTGGCGAAGGGAACGCCGTAGAGCTTGGAAAGATCGTTGACCAGCTTGAGCTGGACACCGGCCACCCCCGCCACATCCAGCAGCGGCACCGGAATGAGACCGGCGCCCGCCGCCCATTTGGCCGCGGTCCGGGTGATCGCCTGCGCGTTTTCCAGCTGATCGCTCACGGTGTGTCCCCCCATCTGTGATGCCAGGTCCTATGACCTTTGTTCTCGGCGGCAAGCAAAGTTAAACAAAACAAAAACGTGCATATGGACTTTGATCCATTATGCCGCGGCAATCCGGGAAGTCCAGAATTTGTAGCGTCTTTTTAATCGGTTGGACCGGGTTCGCGAACGATTTGCCGGATGAGCCTGCGGAAGTTCTGCAACGGCAGGGTCGGATTGCCGGCTCCATATTTTCCATAATTCATCTTATGGGATTTGTATGCCGGAGTGGGGAGGAGCTTCCCCAAAGCCCATCCGCTGTCCCCGTGCTTTTGCTTGCCGTCGTCAGGGGGTCGACCCGCCGCACAGCGCGGCAAGGTCGCGGGCCACGCGGGCGACGACCGGCTCCCAGACGCCCGGCGCGTCCTGCCGGTAGAGGCGCATGGTCGGGTACCAGGGGCTGTCGCCGCGCCCGCGGAACCACCGCCAGCAGGCGTCGTAGCGCGACAGCAGCCACACCGGGCGTCCCGTCGCCGCCGCGAGATGGGCGACCGACGTGTCCACGGTGACGACGAGGTCCAGAGCCGCCGCGATGGCCGCGGTGTCGGCGAAGTCGGTGACGCCCGCCATGGGATCGACGAGCGTGCCCGCCGCGACGGCCGCCCTCGCCTGCTCCGCCGCGTCTCCCACCTGTAGGCTGACGGCCTCGATTCCCGGCACGGCCAGCAGCGGCTCCATCATCGCGAAGGGCACGCTGCGGCGGCGGTCCATCGCGTGGGACGTGGGATCATGGCGCCGCGGGTTGCCCGACCAGACGAATCCCACCCGCAACCGCCGCCCCGTGCGTCGGTCCCAGCCGAGCCGCTCCGCCCAGGCCGTCACCAGATCGGCGGGCGGCGTGATGTAGGGCTTGCCGGCGGGAATCCGGTCGATCCGGGTTCCAAAGGCGAAAGGCAGGCTCATCAGCGGGCAGCACAGGTCGAAATCCGGCAGCCCCGCCGTGTCGTCGTAGGTGGTCAGACGGTCGATGCCCCGCACGGAGGCCAGCAGGCGGCGCAGTTCCGGCTGGACGATCAGCAGCACCCGCGCCCCGCGGTCGGCCAGCAGCGGCGCGTAGCGGACGAACTGGAGGGTGTCGCCCAACCCCTGCTCGTAATAGAGGAGAACGGTCTTCCCGCGGACGTCCTCGCCCCGCCACACCGGCTTGCCGGACACCGCCGCGGATTGGCCGGTGTAGTCCCACCGCTTCTCGTAAAGCGCCAGCCCCTCTTCGAAGTCGCCCTGCGCCAGCTTCAGCACCGCCAGTTCGCAGAGCGGGTGCGGATGGTCCGGACGCAGGGATTCCGCGGCCTCCAGGGCCTTCTCCGCCTCTTCGAACCGTCCCGCGTCGCGCAGCGCGATGCCCAGATTCAAAAGCGTCTCGAAATGGCCCGGGTCCAGGGCGGCGGCGCGCGTCAACCAGCGCACGGCATCGCCGATCCGGCCATCGGCGGCCAGTGCGGAGCCGAGGTTGCCCGGAACGCCGCGGGCTTCCGGCTCCAGCGCCAGGGCGCGGGCGAAATGCCGGATGGCCTCGTCGTACCGCCCGGCGGCCTTCAGCGCCGCGCCCAGATTGCCGATGAAGGCGGTGTTCAGCCCGTCCCGCGCCACCGCGGCGGAGATCAGCGCGACGGCCTCCGCATGGCGGCCCCGCTGTCCGGCGACGATGCCCAGCAGGTGCGAGGCGTGGGCCTGATCCGGGTCGGCGTCCAGGATGCGCCGGTAGATGACCGCCGCCTCGTCCAGCCGCCCGGCCTGGTGGTGGTCGATGGCGACCGCATAGGCTTCCTCGATCGTCGCCATGCCCCGAATCCCGTGCTGAAACCGCCGAACGGACCCGCCATGCATTAAACCGGGACGTGTGCCGCGCGCAAGGCCTCGCCCTGAATCCGCTCAGTCCTCCAGCCGCACATCCTTGAAGACATGCAGGCCGAAGGGGTCCATGCGGTATCCCTGCACCTCCTTGCGGAGCGCGGTGAAGACGACGGAGTGGGCGATGGGCAGCCAGGGGGTTTCTTCCCGGAAGATCTCCTGAGCCTCCTGGTAGAGCGCGGTCCGCCGGGCGGAATCGCTGGTGCGCTTGGCCCGCTCGATCCGGTCGTCGAAACCGGCGTCGCACCATTTCGCCATGTTGCCGCCGCCGTCGCGGGCGGCGTTGCAGCTCAGCAGGGCGTACAGGAAATTGTCCGGGTCGCCGTTGTCGCCGGTCCAGCCGAGGATTCCGGCCTGATGCTCGCCGTTGGACAGCGCTTCGCGGTACGCCTTCCATTCCGCGGTCTTCAAGGTGGCGCGCACCCCGATCTTCTCCAGGTCGGCCTGCATCATCTCGGCCACCCGGCGGGCGTTGGGCATGTAGGGGCGGGTCACCGGCATGTACCACAGATCGATCCGCAGCCCCTCGCCCTGCCCTGCCGCCTGCCCCGCCTCGGCCAGCAGGCGCCGGGCCTCGCCGGGGTCGTAGGGATAGTCCTCGACCGCCCGGTTGTAGGACCAGAGCGTCGGCGGGATCGGGTTCACCGCGGGCTGGCCGCCGCCCTGGAACACGGCGTCCACGATGGTCCGCTTGTCGATCGCCATGCGGAAGGCGCGGCGCACCCGGACGTCGTCGAAGGGCGGCTTGCGGGTGTTGAAGGCCAGGTAGCTGACGTTCAGCCCCTCCTGCTGCAACAGGCGCAGGTCCGGGTCGGCCTTGATCTTCGGCAGGTCGGACGGGCTGGGCGTGGCAACGACGTGGCATTCCCCGGCGCTCAGCTTGTTATAGCGCACCGCGGCGTTCAGGGTGATGGCGAAGGCCAGGTTGTCGATGGACTGGCGCCCTTCCCAATAGCCGTCGAAGGCGCGGTAGCGGATCGCCACGTCGCGCTGGTAGGCGACGAACCGGAAGGGTCCGGTGCCCACCGGCTCCAGGTCGATGCGCTCCGGCGCGCCCTGCTTCAGCAGCGTCCCGGCGTACTCGGCGGACAGGATCGCCATGAAGGGCATGGCGAGGTTGGCGAGGAAGGGCGCCTCCGGCTGGTTCAGGACGATGCGGACGGTGCGGTCGTCCAGCGCCTCCACCGACTTCAGCAGGTCCGGCATGCCCATGTCGGTGAACAGCGGATAATCGCCGCCGGACACCGCGTGGAAGGGATGGTCGGCCTTCCATTGGCGCTCGATGGAGAAGACCACGTCGTCCGCGGTGAGCGTCCGGGTCGGGGTGAACCATTCGGTGCCGTGGAACCGCACCCCCTCGCGCAGGGTGAAGAGGTAGGTCAGCCCGTCGTCCGACACCGTCCATGATTCGGCGACGCCGGGGACGATCTCCGTCGTGCCGCGCTTGAACTGCACCAGGGTGTTGTAGATCGGCATTACCGCGTCGAAGCCGGTCGTCGTCGTGGCGATCTGCGGGTTCAGGCTGTCCGGGTTGCCTTCGGAGCAGTAGACCAGCGTCTTCGCCGCCTGCGCCGCCGTCTGCGTCGCCGCCTGGGGGGTGCCGCCGCTCCACAGGCCGGCGGCGGTCCCGGCCAGCAGGGCGAGGGCGAAGGCCGTGCTCCTGCGCGGGTGGGTCATGCGCGATCCTTTCCGTGTGCGGCGGGAGGCAGGCGGACGACGAAGCGCGCCCCGCCCTCCCCCTCCAGAGAGATGGTCCCGCCGAGCTGGCTGACGGTGTTGTAGACGATGTGCAGGCCGAGCCCGGCATGGCCCCGGTCGCGGCGCGTCGTGAAGAAGGGGTCGAAGACCCGCGCCCGCAGTTCCGCCGGGATGCCCCGGCCGTCGTCGGCGACGGTCAGCTCCACCACGTCCGCCGCGGCCTTGCGGGCGGTGACCGTCACGGTGCCGCTCTGTCCGTCCGCCGCCGGCCCGTCCGCGAAGCCGTGGTTGACCGCGTTCAGCAGCAGGTGCGAGACGATCTGTGTGATGGCCTGCGGGTAGCCGTCCACCACCAGCCCCGGCGGGCAGTCCACCGTCACCCGGTGCCCCGCCGGCCCCCAGGACGGTTCCAGAGCCTCCACCGCCTGAAGCAGGCAGAGGCGGAGGTCGAACCGCCCGCGCTTCTCGCCCGCCGGGTCCACCCCCAGCTCCTTGAAGCGCTGGACCAGCTCCGCCGCGCGGACGGTGTTGTTGACCAGCAGGTCCGACACGTCGCCCATGTCGTTGAGGAAGCGCTCCAGCTCGCGGCGGCGCAGCTGGCCGTTTTCAAGGAGGGCCGTCATCTTCGGCACCTTCTCGCGGATCAGGGTGGAGGTGGTCAGCGTGATGCCCAGCGGCGTGTTGATCTCGTGCGCCACGCCGGCCACCACCTGCCCCAGCGCGGCCAGCTTCTCCGCCTGCACCAGATCGGCCTGGGTCCGCCGCAGCTCGGCCAGGGTGGCGTCGGCCTGCTCCTTGGCGCGGCGCAGCTCGTCCTCGCGCCGGTTGATCTCGGCGGCGAAGTGATGGACGGCGCGGGCCATGTCGCCCAGCTCGTCCCGCCGCTCCAGGTCGGTCACCCGCCCGTCGCGCGGGTCGTCGGCCAGCCGCCGCGTCGCGCGCTGGAGCCGGCGCAGGGGCCGGGTGATGCCGCCGGCCACCAGAAGCGCCGCCCCGGCGGCGAACAGCAGGCCGATGGTCGCCCCGATGACCAGCGTGGTGCGCAGCAGGTCGGCGCTGCGCACCGCGCTGTCCTGGAACAGGTCGTTCAGCCCGCGGGCGGTGTCCATCACCGCGGCGGCGTCCATGTCCATGGCGGCGATGGCGGCGTTCTGGCGGGCCAGCCCGTCGGTGGCGCGCTCCAGCCCGTCGCGCCAGGCGGCGATGGCGGCCAGCATCTCGTCCTGGATCAGCGGGGAGATGGGCAGCCCGGCCACCCGGTCGCGCAGCCGCCCGCTGTCGGCGGCGACGTCGCGCAGGCCGCGGGTGTCGCGCCGCCCCAGCGCGGCCAGCGTCCGCCCGCTGAGCGTCAGGGCGGTCACGGCGACGTTCTGGGTCTCCTGCTCGACGGCGTGGGCCGACACGGTGTAGCGTAGAAGCTCCGCCACCTCCGTCTGGACGGCGTTGTAGCCGGTGCCGGCGACCTTCAGCACCCGCTCGGCAAGGGCGTCGTAGCGCGGCGCCAGCTCCGCCAGGGTTTCGTGGTCCAGCCGCCCGGCCTGCAACCGCTTCAGCTCCTCCAGGGCCGCCCCATAGACGTCGCCGGCGGCGAGCGCGCTGCCGTGTCCCTCCACGCCGCTCGCCTGGGCGAGCGCGGCGCCGAGCGATTCGGCGATGCGCTCCACCCGGTCCAACAGGAAGGTCTGGGCCGCGGCCTCGTCCTTCGCGGCCAGCCGGGCGTGCAGCATCGCTTCCCGCAGGCCGTGCAGGCCGTCCACCACGGCGCGGCTGGCGCTCAGCCGCCGGTCGGCCTCGGCCAGCGAGGCGACGAGCGCCACGTTGGCGGCGTGCTGCCGCTTGCGCGCCTGTTCGGCGAGGGCGAGCAGCCGGGCCTCCTGCTCCGCCATGCCGCGGGCGCGGGCGTCGCTGAAGGCGGTGGCGCCCACCAGCTCCTCCAGCCGGGCGGTGTGGCGGTCCGACGCGCGATGGGCGGTGTCCACCGCGTCGGCCTGGGTCCCCGCCTCGGCCAGCCCGCCCAGCGCCTCCAGCGCCTCCCGCGCGCCGTGCGTGGCGCGGCGGAACTTGATCTCGTGGGGAAGGCGGCCTTCGGGGGTGGAGTGGATGAAGTCGTTGCGGGCCGAGGTGGCGGCGATCATCTCGCGGTAGACGGTGCCGGCCAGCACCGCGGCCTCGCGCGAGCGCCCGGCGTGTTCCAGCAGAATCCAGGCGGACACCGCGATCAGCGCCGCGATGGCCACCGGGATTCCACCCACCGTCGCTATGCGATACGAGATCCTCATCACGCTCCGCCGGCTGCCGTTCCGCACGGGGGCCACGGGAGGCCGGCGGCGGAACACCGCGAGGCAAGCGATAGCATTCAGGAGTTGCCGAGTTATTTACAGTTTGGCGAAAATTCGAACTATTGCGGCACGAAACCGGCAACGAATGGACGCAGCGTTTTGGAGCCGCGCGCCGTCACCGCCCCGCCCCGCTGGGTGCGGGGCCGGTCGGGGTGGGGGCCGCGGTGTTCAGGGCCGGTGCCGCCGCGGGCTCCGCCTCCACGCGGCGCTTCAGGAGCATCAAGGCCAGGGTCGTGACGATGGTCCCGGCGGCGATGGCCAGGACGTAGGGGCCGAGCGGCGCCACCGCGTTGGGGATCGCCAGCACGAAGACGCCGCCGTGCGGCGCCCGCAGGCCGCAGCCGAACCACATGGACAGGGCGCCGGCCACCGCCGAGCCGGCCATGGCGGCGGGGATGACGCGCAGCGGGTCCTTGGCGGCGAAGGGGATCGCTCCTTCCGTGATGAAGGCGAGGCCGAGCACGCCCGCGGCCTTGCCGGCCTCCCTCTCCTGCAAGGTGAAACGGCCCGGCACGATCATGGTGGCGAGCGCCAGCCCGAGCGGCGGCGTCATGCCCGCCGCCATCACCGCGGCCATCGGCGTGTAGGTGCTGGAGGCCAGCAGCCCGACCGCGAAGGTGTAGGCAGCCTTGTTGACCGGCCCGCCCATGTCCAGCGCCATCATGGCGCCGAGCAGCGCGCCCAGCGCCACCGCGTTGGCCCCGGTCATGCCCTGGAGGAAGGCGGTCAGCCCGTTCATGATCGCCGCGACCGGCGTGCCGATGACGTAGACCATCAGCAGCCCGACCGCCAGCGTGCCCAGGAGCGGGATGATCAGCACCGGCTTCAGCCCTTCCAGATTCTGCGGCAGCCGGATGGTGTCGCGCAGCCAGCGGGCGATGTAGCCGGCCAGGAAGCCCGCCACGATGCCGCCCAGGAAGCCGGCCCCGATCTTCGCGGCCAGCATGCCGCCGATGAAGCCGGGGGCGAGGCCGGGCCGGTCGGCGATGGAATAGGCGATGTAGCCCGCCAGCACCGGCACCATCAGCCCGAAGGCCGCCTCCCCGCCGATCTGCATCAGCGCCGCCGGCAGGGTGCCCGGTTCCTTGAACGCCTCGATGCCGAAGACGAAGGACAGCGCGATGATGAGGCCCCCGGCGACCACGAGGGGCAGCATGAAGGACACGCCGGTCAGAAGATGCTTGTAGGGGCCGGACTGCGCCTCCTTCTGCCGCGCCTTGGCGCCGGCCACCTCCGTGGCGTAGGCGGCGGGAGCGGCACCTCCCGGCGCCGGGGCCGGCAGGGCGAGCGCCTCGTCGATCACGCGGGCGGGCTGCTTCAGCGCCTCCCCCACCGAGGTCTTCAGCAGGCGCTTGCCGGCGAAGCGGTCGGTGGCGACGTGGGTGTCGGCGCCGATGATGACCGCCTCGGCCTCGGCGATCTCCCCCTCCGTCAGGGCGTTCTTCGCGCCGACCGAGCCCTGGGTTTCGACCTTGATGCGCCAGCCCTTGGCCTGGGCCGCCTGCTTCAGCGCCTCCGCGGCCATGAAGGTGTGGGCGATGCCGGTCGGGCAGGCGGTGATGGCGACCAGCAGGCCGGGTCTGCGCACCGCCGTGGGGGCTGGTTTGGGAGCCGGCTCCGGCTCCGCTGCGGCCGCCCCGGGAGCATCGTTCAAGGCGTTCCCGATCACCGTTCCGGTGTCGCGGATGGCCGCGGCGGTCGAGGTGCGCAGGACCGGCTTGCCGGCGAAACGCGAATCGTCCACGGCGATGTCCGCGGCCAGGATCACCGCATCGGCCCCGGCAATGTCGGCGGCGGAGAGCGGGGTCTGCACGCCGTTCGACCCCTGGGTCTCCACCGCGATGGAATGCCCCATCAGCGCGGCGGTGCGGCGCAGCGCCTCGGCCGCCATGACGGTGTGGGCGATCCCCGTCGGGCAGGCGGTCACAGCCACGAGCTTTGCCATGTCGTTCCCCTCCGGCGCTGAAAACTCCTACAGGTCCTCCACCCGCACCGCCCGCATCAGCTCCGCGAGGCGCTCCGGCGGCGGCAGTTCCGGGCCGAGGCGGGCCAGCGTGCCGGCGGCGAAGGCGGTGCCGCGCCGCGCGCAATCCTCCAGCCCCACCCCCTCCGGCCCC
>NZ_JAUJFI010000178.1 GCF_030849505.1 Azospirillum isscasi
CGCCCTCGCCGAAGGCCAGCGCCGCGCCGCCCGGCGGGATCAGCACCGGCGGGGCCGCCGCCGCCGCCGCGTAGGTGAAGCGCTCCGCCGCGCCATCGACCACGCCGTAGATCACCGTGGCGTGCTGCCCAAGCTCCAGCAGGCAGACGGCCCGTTCGTTCAGCTCGGTCAGGAAATCGCCGGGCCGTTCGCCCAGAAGCGGCGCCAGCTCGTGGATCAGCGTGTGCATGCGGAAGGCGTTCAGCGCCGCCGACACGCCGCGCCCGGCCATGTCCAGCAGGAACAGCCCGAACCGTCCGCCCGCCAGCGGCAGCACCCCCCACAGGTCGCCGCCCATGTCGGAGGACAGCGCCGTGTGGGACCGCAGCGTCACCCCCGCGCTTTCCTTCAGCGAGGCGCGGAGGGCGGCGGAAGGCAGAAGATGATCGTACATGGAACGCGCCATCGCCAGCTCGCCCTCGACCCGTGCGCGGTAGGTCTGGAGGTTGCGGATCAGCACCCGGTTCTCCAGGTGGATGCGCACGCGGGCGACCAGCTCCGTCCGGTCCAGCGGCTTGGAAATCAGGTCCGTGGTGCCGGCGGCGAAGGCCCGGTTGCGGTCGTCGCTGGACGACAGGGCGGTCTGCACCAGCACCGGCAGGTCGGCGTAGGCATGGTCGGCGCGCAGGCGGCGGCACACCTCGAACCCGTCCATCCCCGGCATCATGATGTCGAGGATCAGCAGATCCGGCGTTTCGGCTTCGATCTGGGCCAGCGCGTCGAAGCCGTCCTTGGCGTAGGCGATGTTGTGGAATCCGGCTTCGTTGAGCAGGGCGCCGATCAGTGTGCGGTTGAAGTCGGTGTCGTCCACCACCAGGATGCGGCAGGCGGCGATGGCGTCGTCCATCAGAGGGGGAACCTCATGCGGATGCGGCGCCCGCCGTCGAGAAGCTGAAGCTCCTCCACGATGGCGGCGATCAGGTCCAGCCCGCGGCCCGAGGCGCCGTAGTCGATCCGCTCCGGCCGGTCGAAGCCGGTTCCCTCGTCGGCGACCTCCACCACCGCCGCGGCGCTCTCCAGCCAGGCGGCCACCTCGATCCGGCGGCCGGCGAAGGCGGGGTCGGCCATGCGCGCGGCCAGATCGTGGGAAAAGCGCTCCAGCGCCTCCACGCTCAGCCCCTTCATGCCCTCGACCTGAAGGTTGCCGTGGACCACCGCGTTGCTGATGGCCTCGTGCAGCGCCAGTTCCATGTCGTCGCGCTGGGTTTCCGGCATGGGGTGCAGGGCGGCCAGCCCGTTCAGGATCCGCCCGGCCAGATGCAGCCGGTTGGCCGCCACCGTCGTCACGCAGGCGAACAGGTCGGCGCGGACGGCGCGGCGCGCGGCCTCCACCACCTGCGCGTCGGACAGGCCGGCGACCTCGATCCAGGCCCCGAAGGGACGCCGCCAGAAGTCCGGCGCCTCCACGGCGTCGACGTCGCCCACCAGAAGCAGCACGGACGGGCCGAAACCCTCTCCCGCCGGGGAACCGGGCCGCCAGAACGGAAGCCCGAGCGCCGCCGACAGCCGTTCAAGCCGGTCGGGCGGAACGCCCAGGCCATGCAGGGCGGCGACGTGGGTGGGGGAGGGGACCAAGGGGATCAATCCTCGATCGTTACGATCTTGTTGAGCTGGGCCACGGTCAGCACGCGCTTGACCTGCCCGGCAGCGGAGCGCAGGACGAGCTGCTTGTCCGCGTTCGCCATTTCCTCCCGCGCGATCAGCAGCATGCCGATCCCCGCCGAATCGACGAACTCCAGAGTGGAGAGGTCGAGCACCTGGCGCTTCGCCCTGTTCTGGAGCATCTCGCGGATCAGGGCGCGCAGCTTGGCGTGGTCGTTGAAGGTCAGGCGACCGCGCAACCGAACCAGGGTCTCCTGCTCCTTGTCCTCAATTCCGTAGTCCATCGGTCCGGTGTTCCTGAAGGGTGTTCCTGAAGGGGCATGGGGGCGGGTGGTCTTTTGGAGACCACGCCACAATGGAGCAAGACAGGCCGGGGATTCCAGAAAATCCCTCGGTCTCAGAAAAGTTCGATATCGCCGCCGGAACTGTCGTCCTGGCCGGCATCCACGTCAAGCGCGCCATGCTCGTCCAGCGCCGTCCCTTCCAGCAACAGCCTGCGCACGAAGCGCTGGCGCATCTCGCTCAGCTTGAAGCGGCCCAGCAGTTCGTCGAGCCATTCCTGCGGAACCTGCGGTCCCAAGGAAGCGGGCATTTCGACGCGGGTGCGGTTTTCCAGCTCGTTCAGCCCTTCGGCCATGATGGCGAGGCTGTCGTTGATCGCCTCCAGCCGCTGCTTGGTCAGGTCCTGGAACTGCATCCCGGTGACCATGTGGCTGATGGTGGAGGACATGTCCGAGGACACCGTCGCCGCCGTCTCCAGCACCGCCTGGAAATGGTTGGTCTGGTCGACCAGGCTTTCCATGGTCTTGTCCACCCGCTCCTTGGCGAGCATCTGGGGGGACATGTCGGTGTCGGCGATCTGGCGCAGGATGTCGTGGCCGTTGCGCACGCCCTTGACCACCGCGGTGACCTTGGAGCGCATGCGGTCGGCCAGCGCCCCGGTGGAGCGGGAGAGGTGGCGCACCTCCTGCGCGACCACGGCGAAGGTCCGGCCGGCCTCGCCGGCGCGGCTCGCCTCGATGGTGGCGTTCAGCGCCAGGAAGTTGGTCTGGCGGTTGATGGCGTCGATGTCGCCGATGGACTTCTCCAGCTCCGACACGTCCTTCTGCACGTCGTCCAGCAGATAGACCATGCTCATGGCGTGGCGGGACAGGGTCACGATGTTCGTGATCATGTCCGCGATCATCTGCTGCATGCCGGTGACGAGCTGGTCCATCGGCACCCGTTCCCCATCGATGGAGACGGAACCGGCCATGCTGACGATCTGCTCCACCCGCTCGGACTGCTGCATGGCCTTCTCGGCCAGCTCGCGGAAGCGGTCGGACAGGTCCAGCGTGGCGCCCTCCACCGTCGAGGAGGTGCGGGTCAGCTCGTTCTGGATGGCCTCCAGCGTGCGGCGCTGGACGTCGGCGTAGCCCATCCAGGTCGCCAGAAGCTCCCCGGACAGCGGAATCTTCTCACCGACGTCGGACAGGCCGTTCCCGGGATGGCTGCCGTTGCCGGAAGGGTCCGGCTCCTGCGGTTCCGGTCCGGCTTCCAGGCGGGGCGCGCGGCCGTAGAAAGACATGGTGCTGCTCCTCAGTTCGCGCGCGTGCGGTGTTCGCCGATGGCGTCGAACGCGCGCAGCATCTCGGCCGGTATCTGCGCCAGCGGCAGTTCGACGGCGACCGCCCCGGCATCCCGGGCGGCGCGCGGCATGCCGTACACGACGCAGCTCGATTCCTGTTCGCCGATGGTATAGGCCCCCGCGTCGCGCATCGCCAGCATGCCGGACGCCCCGTCGCGGCCCATGCCGGACAGGATCACCCCCACCGCGTTCGCCCCCGCCGCCTTGGCGACCGAGGAGAACAGCACGTCCACCGACGGGCGGTGGCCGCTGACCGCCGGCCCGTCCTGGATGTGGCAGGAATAGCCCTGGGCGTCGCGGATGACCACCAGATGCCGGTCGCCGGGGGCGATGTAGACCTTGCCCTGGACCAGCCGGGCGCCCTGGGTGGCGACCTCCACCGACGGCGGGGAGATGCGGTCGAGCCGGGCGGCGAAGCTGGGGACGTAGCTGGGCCCCATATGCTGGGTGATGACGATGGGCGGGCAGTCGGCGGGCATGACGGCCAGCACGTCGCGGATGCGCTCCACCCCGCCGGTGGAGGCGCCGATGGCGATGAAGCGGGTGCCCGACCCGGCGCGGCGCGGCGTCGGCAGGGTGGAGGCCGCCGCCTGGGGGCGGCGCATCGACAGGCGGGCGGTGGCGGCGACGCGGATCTTGCCGACCAGCTCGTGCGCCATGGCCTCGAAGCCGTGGCCCTCGGAGCCGTCGGGCTTGGCCACGCAGTCCACCGCCCCGATCTCCAGCGCGCGGATCGCCGCCTCCGACCCCTCCTGGGTCAGGGAGGAGACCATGACGACCGGCGTCGGGCGCAGGGTCATGATCTTCTCCAGGAAGGACAGCCCGTCCATCCGCGGCATCTCCACGTCCAGCGTGATGACGTCGGGGTTGGTATGCTTGATGACCTCCCGCGCCTCGTAGGGGTCGCGGGCGACGCCGACCACCTCGATGCCGGGCTCCTCGGAAATGATCGCCTTCAGCATCTCCCGCATCAGGCTGCTGTCGTCCACGATCACGACGCGGATGGAGCGTGCCATGGCTCAGTCCTCTCCGAACAATTCCACGTCGCCCTCGATCGGCTGCTGCCGGAGGGTGGTGCGGAAACGCAGTTCCTGGTTCGCCGTCTCCGACAGCGCCTCGGGCCGCAGCATCTTGCGCATGGCCCTGCCGCTGTGGGGAAAATAGTGGATGCGCCGGGCCGAGGCGCCGCCCAGATCCTGGCCGACCAGCTTCAGCCCCTCCCGCCGCACATAGTCGAGCGCGAAGGCGGCGTTGCGCTGGCCGACGTCGAAGCTGGAATCGATGACGCGGGCGCCGCCGAACAGCTTCACCTCCAGCCGCCCGCGCTGGGCGCCGTGCGACAGCAGGTCGTTGATCAGCCGCTCCATGGCGACCGAACCGTAGCGCGCCGCCGCCCCGGCGCCGCCGTCCTCCGACTCCGGGACCTCGGGCAGCAGGAAATGGTTCATGCCGCCGATGGCCGTCGCCGGGTCGTGGACGCAGGCGGCCACGCAGGACCCCAGAGTCGTCACCATCATCACGTCCGACCGGTCGCTGATCAGATGGTGGCCCAGGAAGACCTTCATCGTGTGGGCGCGGAACTGCGGGTGGAAGTAGCCGCCGGTCTGCCGGGCGTCCGCCGCGCGACGGCTTGCAAAAGCGGTCATGCGTCACAGCCTCCGGTAGATGGTGGGGCCGGTCTGGCGGAAGCGGTCCGACACGCCGTACAGGCTTTCCGAATGGCCGAGGAACAGGTAGCCGCCGGGCTCCAGCATGCGGGCGAAGTTGCCGATGACCTGGGTCCGCCCGACGCGGTCGAAATAGATCAGCACGTTGCGGCAGAAGATCGCGTCGAACGGCCCCTTCATGGGCCAAGGCTCCAGCAGGTTCAGCGACTTGAAGGTGATGAGCCGCTTCAGCTCGTCCTCCATCGCCACCTTGGCCTCGCCGTCGTCGCGCAGGCGCCGGGTGTAGCGGTCGCGCAAGGGGGCGGGGATGCTGTCCGCCAGATCGGCGGCGTAGAGGCCGCGCCGGGCGGTGTCGACCATGTGGGTGTCGATGTCGGTCGCCAGGATCTTCGCGTCCCAGCGCCGCAGCTCCGGCCCGAAGCTGGAGGCCAGGACCATGGCGATGGTGTAGGGCTCCTGCCCGGAGGAGCAGCCGGCGGACCAGATGCGCAGCCGCGGGTGGGAGGATTCCCCGGCGTGGCGGGCGCGCATCTCCGGAACGGCCTTCTTCGCCAGGAAGTCGAAATGGTGCGATTCGCGGAAGAAGCTGGTCAGGTTGGTGGTCAGCGCGTTGACCAGGAAGCCGACCTCGTTCGCCCCCTCCTCGCTCTCCAGCAGGGCGCAATAGGTGTCGAAGTCCGGCAGGCGCAGGTCGCGCAGCCGCCGGGCGAGACGGGAATAGACCATCTCGATCTTGTGCGGGGCCAGCGCGATCCCGGCAAGCTGGTAGAGCATGCGGGCGATGAAGTCGAAGTGCCGCCGCTCGAACGGGAACTCCCGCCGGCCGGACGCCGCCGCGGCGGCCGCGGCGCGGTCCGGCGGTGCGGAGGCGGGGGCGGGTGCCGTGGTCATGCCGCCCGTCCGCGGGCCTTGGCCCGGACATCGGCGGCGAGCTTGTCCAGCAGGCCCAGCACGGTGCCCGACAGCCGCTCCAGATCGGCCAGGGCCTGGGCCGCCGCCGCCGAATCCCCCTGCTCATGGGCGCGCAGCGCACGCTTTCCGGCCTCGTGGAAGCGGGCGTGCGGCTCGGCGATCTGGGCGAAGACCGGGCTGGAGCGCACGGCGGCGTCGTTCACCGTGTCGTACCATTTGCCCAGCCGGCAGCCGTGATGGTCGGCCAGCCGGTCCGCGGTGGCGTCGCCGCGGCCCTGGACGGCCTTCAGCACGTTCTCGCGGAAGGTCACATGGTCGATCTTGGTGTTCTCGATCAACTGGACGTGGCGGGCCAGCTCGGACGCGCCGCCGGCCTGACCGCCGGGACCGCCGTTCAGGGAGAAGAAGGCCATCTGCTGGCGGAGCTGCCCGGCCTGCTCTTCCAGCGAGCGGGCGGCGGCGGTGCTCTCCTCGACCAGGGCGGCGTTCTTCTGGGTCATCTCGTCCATCTGGGCGACGGCGGTGTTCACCTCGTCCAGGCCGGACGCCTGCTCGGCGGTGGCGCGGGCGATTTCCGACACGAGGTCGGCGACCCGCGCGATGCCCGCCACGATGTCGGTCAGCGACGAGCCGGCGGAGCGGACCAGCTCCACCCCGTCCTTCACCTGCGTCCCGCTGTCGAGGATCAGGGTCTTGATCTCCTTCGACGCCTGGGCGGAGCGCTGGGCGAGGTTGCGCACCTCCTGGGCCACCACGGCGAAGCCGCGGCCCGCGTCGCCGGCCCGCGCCGCCTCGACCGCCGCGTTCAGCGCCAGCAGGTTGGTCTGGAAGGCGATCTCGTCGATCACCCCGATGATGTCGGAGATCTTCTGCGACGACCGCTCGATCCCGCGCATCGCCTCGACGGCGCTGGCGGCGACCTGACCGCCCTTCTCTGCGGCGCGGCGGGCGTCGTTGGCGAAGCTGTTGACCTGCTGGGCGTTGTCGGCGTTGGAGCGGACGGTGGCCGCCAGCTCCTCCATGCTCGCCGCCGTCTCCTCCAGCGAGGACGCCTGCTGCTCGGTGCGCTCGGACAGGTCCAGGCTGCCGTCGGCGATCTCGCGGCTGGCCGCGGCGATGGACTCGGCGGCGCCGTTGATGCGGCGGACGATCTCCGACAGCTTTTCCACCGTGCCGTTGAAATCGTCCTTCAGGCGCAGGAACACGCCCTCGTACGGTTTGTCGATGCGCCGCGACAGGTCGCCCTGGGACAGCGATTCCAGCATGGCGGCCAGATCCTCGGTCACGCCGGAGATGTTGCCGGCCAGCCGGTTCATGCCCTCGCTGACCAGCCGGAAGAAGCCGGTCTTGCCGTCCAGCGCGATCCGCTGGGTGAAGTCGCCGCGCACCGCGCTGTCCACCATGCCGGCGATCTCCGCCTCGATGGACAGCTCGGCGGTCAGGTCGCGCCATTCGACGACGAGGCCCAGCTTCTCGCCGTGCCGACCGGTGACCGGGCCGGCGGTGATCTCGAAGCTGCGGCGCCCCGCCTTCACCATGCCCTTGTAGGGGCTGGTCAGGCCGGCGAGGCTGTTGCGCAGGCGCGGCGCCTCCGTGTCGACGGCATCCAGGGAGCGCCCGATCAGCCCGGCGGCGTCGAAGTCCGGCAGGGCGCGGCGCAGGTCGCCCTCGGCGGCCTTGAACATGGCCAGGGCGGCGGCGTTGCAGTAGGTGACGGTCCCGTCCTCGCCCACCGTCATGATGCAGGACGACACGCGGTCCAGCGCGATCCCGGCCCGCACGGCGGTCACCGCGTCCTCCTTGAAGGCGGCGACGGCGCGGGCCATGTCGCCCAGCTCGTCGCGCCCGTCGGTGTGGGGGACGGTGACCGACAGATGGCCGTCGGTCAGGTCGGTCATCACCTTGCGGATGCCCTGGACCGGGCCGGTGATGGAGCGGGCGATGACCTGGGCCGCGGCGATGCCCAGCAGAAGCGACAGGCCGCCCAGCGCCAGGGACAGGACGAGGCTGCTCCGCACCTCCTCCTCGGCTTGCTTCTCGATGCCCTTCTGCTCGCCCTGGATCGCGGCGCCGATGGATTCCAGCGTGGTGTTCAGGGCGGTGACGACCTTGGCGACCACTTCGGCGCGCAGACGGTCGATCTCCTGGTCGGCGGCGATGGCGTCGCGGAAGGCGACGCGGTAGCCCGGCGCCCGCTCCGCGACCTCGCGCAGCAGGGCGGCCAGACGGGGCTCGGTCAGCAGGGCCTGCGCCTCCCGCACATGCTCCAGCATCTCGCCCAGATTCTTCTCCATCAGGGCCGGGGCGGCGGTGTCGCGCATGCCGAGCGCGCGGTTGGCGAAGAGGCGGGTGAGCACCCAGTGCTTCTCCATCTCCTCCCCGATCAGGGCGGCGTCCTTGTCGCCGGTGGCCTCGGCGCCCTGGACGATGCGCTCCAGCGTTTCGTTGAGCTGGGTGCCCAGCGGGTCCATGCGTTGGCGGATGGCCGCGTCGTAGCGTTCGCGGATGACCCGGATCGCCTCGAACTGGGTGTGGTATTCGGTGTGCAGGCGCGTCAGCTCGGCGAAGGCCGACGCCTGGGTGGAGCGCTGGATGGCCGCGCCGTGGGCGGTCATCGCCTGGTCGAACTCGGCCCGCAGGGTCCGCTGGCGGTTGAGGGCCGCGGGGTCGCCGGAGACCAGATAGTCGCGCCCGTGGATGCGCTGGTTGGCGAGGCGGGCGGAAAGCTCCTTGGCGAAGCTGGCGAGTTCGGAGCTGGCGAGCACCGCATCGACGCTGCCGTTCAGGCTGCGGATGCTCAGCAGGCCGGCGCCGACCTGCGCGGCCAGCAGGGCCAGCAGGAGTGCGAAGGCCAGCCACAGCCGCTTCGAGATGCCCATCGCCCCAACGAACGAACTGACGCCCTTCGCCATACAATCCCCCTTGCCCGCCGTGTTGTGCCGGCGTCAGCCGTATTTGAAACCTGCCCTTGTGAAAAGCCGCGACATGACGCACCCCCCGGCGGCGCCCTGATGGGCGTATCGGGGGTGCCCGCCGCTCAGGACGCCCGCTCCAGCGCCGGCAGGGCCTTCGCCGCGGCGTCCAGCTCGCCGTTCTCGACGGAGAACAGCTTCTCGACGCTGAGCAGCGTGACCATGCGGTCGTCGGCGGTGTAGAGGCCGCTGAGATACTCGGCGTCGACCATCCCGCCGTCCACGTCGGGCGGCGGCTTGATGGCGTCGTGGCCGATCGCCAGGATGTCGGAGATGGCGTCCACCAGGATGCCGCGCGTGCGTTCCCCGATCTGGATCACCACCACGACGTGGCGCTTGGTGACCGACGTGGCGCCGCCGCCGAAGCGGGCGCGCAGGTCGAAGATGGGGATGATGATGCCGCGCAGGTTGATGACGCCCCGCACATAGTCCGGCAGGTTCGGCAGGCGGCTTTCCGGCGTCCAGCCGCGGATCTCGCGGACCGACAGGATGTTGACGCCGTACTCCTCGCTGCCGACGGTGAAGGTGACGTACTGCTCCTCGGCGGCGTTGACCGACATGACGTCGGTGCGGGTGCCGCCGACGGTGGCGAGCGCGGTGGAACTGCTCATCGCTGTGGCCTCAGACCGGTTCGAGTGCGGGTGCGGGCAGCGCGGCCACCGCCGGGGACGGCGGACGCGGGGCCCTGGATTCCATGTGCCGGCTCATCTCGCGCAGGCCGGCGACGTCCAGGATCAGGGCGACGCGCCCGTCGCCCAGGATGGTCGCGGCGGCCACGCCGTCGAGGCGGCGGAAGTTCGCTTCCAGGCTCTTGATGACGACCTGCTGCTGGCCCAGCACCTCGTCCACGACGAGGCCGAGGCGGGAGCCGTCCTCCGTCTCCACCAGCACGACCAGCGCGCGGGTGGGGTCGGCGACGGCGCCGGGGATGCCGAACAGCTGGTGCAGGTAGACCAGCCGGACATACTCGCCGCGGGCCATCATCACGTCGCACTTGCCGACCAGCCCGTGCAGGTCCGCCGCCTTGGGGCGCAGGCTCTCCACGATGTTGGTCAGCGGCAGGACGAAGCGCTCCTCGCCCACCGAGATCACCATGCCGTCGAGCACGGCCAGGGTCAGCGGCAGCGACAGCACGAAGCGCGAGCCCTCGCCCGGCGTGGAATAGACGCCGATGCGCCCGCCGAGCGAGGTGATGTTCCGCCGCACCACGTCCATGCCGACGCCGCGGCCCGACAGGTTGGACACCTGATCGGCGGTGGAGAAGCCGGGCAGGAAGATGAGGTTGTCGATCTCCTCGTCCGACAGGCTGGCGCCCGGCTGGACGAGACCCTTCTCGATGGCCTTGGACAGCACCTTGGGCCGGTTGATGCCGCGCCCGTCGTCGGTGATCTCGATGACGATCCGGCCCGAGCGGTGCTGCGCCGACAGATGCACGGTGCCGGCGCGCGGCTTGCCGATGCGCTCGCGCTCGTCCGGACTTTCCAGCCCGTGGTCGATGGAGTTGCGGATCATGTGGGTCAGCGGATCGACGAGGTTCTCCACCACCGTCTTGTCCACCTCCGTCGTCTCGCCGCTGGTGACGAGCTGCACCTCCTTGCCCGTCGTGGCGGCGCATTCGCGCACCAGCCGCGGCATGCGGGAGAAGACGCTGGACACCGGCTGGGCGCGGATCGACATCACGCTCTCGCGCAGCTCGCGGGTGTGCTGAGCGAGCTGCTCCAGCCCTTCCAGAAGCTCCTGGAACTCGCCGGGGGGCAGGTCGCGCACATGCTCCGCGATCATCGCCTGGGTGATGACCATCTCGCCGACCATGTTGACCAGCCGGTCGATCTTGTCGAGATCGACGCGGATGGTGTGGCTGGTCAGCCCGGCATGCTCCGCCCCGCCGCCGTTGGGGCGCGGGCGGGCGGGTTCGGCCTTGGGGGCCTCCGACGGCTTGGCGGGCGCGATGGCCGGCGGGGCGGTGGCGGCG
>NZ_JAUJFI010000179.1 GCF_030849505.1 Azospirillum isscasi
ACCGCCGGCACCGTCCGTCCCCAAGGAGTTGCCATCCGCGGCCACACCCTCCGTCCGCGCCTTCGTCGCGCGCGGCTTGCGGGCGGGAGCACCGGCGGGCGGAGCCGGCTCCGCGGCGGTCTCGCCGGCCGGTTCCGCCACGGCGGCCAGCGCTTCCGTCTTCTCCGGGCCCTTGTCCCGCTCCCCCGCCTTCTTCAGCACCTTGTTCTTTGAAAAGCCGGACTCGCGCAGAGCCGCCTTCAACTCCTCCCAGGCCATCCGGATTTCCGTGGCGAACTCCCGCGCCTCGCCGTCGCGGTGGGTGCGGAAATACTCCGCGGCTTCCCGCATCTGGGCCGGCAGGGTTTCCGCCCCGGCGCGCACCGCCTCGTTCCGCAGACGGTTCTTGCGGCCGTCCAGATAGGTGAGGATCTCCGACACCTCCTCGGGCGAGCAGGCTTTCTGAAGCTTGTCGGTGACCACGGGCGCGGCCTTGTCGATCTTCCCGACCACCTCCGACCGCCCGCGCTTCAGGTCCGGATCGTAGACGGTGCGGATCACCTGGATCACGCGGCGCCGTTCGCGGAATTGCATGCTCTCTTCTCCCAGCCGATTCCTCCGGCGGATTCGCTCCGCCGCTTCGCCGGAAGCATGCCCCGGAACGGGCCGCATATCAAGCCGGTTTCCGGTCCGCATACCGCCCGGAAACCGGCATCCGAGGTCCGCGCTGGAGATCAGCGGAAGGCGAATTCCCAGTAGAGCGCGCGGGCCCGCGCGGCGCAGGGGCCGGGCGTCAGAGACCGGCCCTCCACGCGGGTCACCGGCACCACTTTGGCGTAGTTTCCGGTCGAGAAGACCTCGTCCGCCTCCAGAACGTCGCGGGGGCTCAGCGTGGCCTCCTCCACCGTCACCCCGTCGCCGCGCAGCAGAGCGATCACGCGCTGGCGGGTGATGCCGTTGAGGAAGGTGCCGTTGTGCACCGGGGTGCGCACCACCCCGTCCCTGGCGATGAACAGGTTGGCCGTGGCGAATTCGGCGACGTTGCCGATGGGGTCGAGCATGATGGCGTTGTCGAAGCCGCGCTCCCGCGCCTCCTTCAGGGCCAGCCCGGCGTTGGGGTAGAGGCAGGCCGCCTTGGCCTCGGTCGGCGCCATGTCCGGCACCGGGCGGCGGCGGCTGGACAGGCAGGCGGTGAAGCCGGCGGCGCTGGGCAGCGGCGCCTCGTAGACCGACAGGACGAAGCGCGTGCTGTCCGCGTCGGGCGCCACGAACCCCTCCTCCGCATAGAACATGGGCCGGATGTAAAGCTCGGCCTCCTTGGGAAAGCGGCGGATGCCGTCCCAGCACAGTTCCTCGATCTCGCCGGCGGTCAGCATGGGGGCAAGGCCCATCACCTGGGCGGAGCGCACCACGCGGGCGCAATGCCGGTCCAGGTCCGGCGCCACGCCCTGAAAAGCGCGGGCACCGTCGAAGACGACCGAAGACAGCCAGAGCGCGTGAGTCATCGGGCCGACGATGGCGGGGTTGCCCGCGATCCATTCGCCCTGGATGTAGCTCAACGCCTGACCGGCCGTGTTGCCCATGATCTTCTCCCTTTTTGGCTTCGAGTCGGTTCTGTCCGGATGATTCACTCCCTCGAAAAGCATACCCCCTCATCGCCGCCGGTCAATGCGCGCAGACGGGCCAGCCGGACCGTTGATGTTCGACAACCCTCGCAACACCGGGAGTCACCGATCCATGGGCTGGACCTCACCGACCGCCATCCCGCAGCCGCTGCGCGCGGCCCCGCCCCATCCGCCGCCGGGCCAGGACGCCCCCGCCCCGGCCCCCATCACCGACAACCCGGACCTGCCGACCCCCGGCCCGCAGGAGGACATGCCCTCCCCCCTGCCCAACGACGACGTGCCGCCTTCCCGCCCCACCGACCCGGATTTTGCGTGATACCGGGCGTGATACCGGGCGTGATACCGGCGTCCGGCACCAAAGCAAACGGGGCGCCCCCTTTCGGAGGCGCCCCGTTCCCTATCGGCGGACCGCTGCGGATGGATCAGCGGCGCACGACCATCAGCTTCTTGATCTCGGCGATGGCCTTGGCCGGGTTGAGGCCCTTCGGGCACGCCTTGGTGCAGTTCATGATGGTGTGGCAGCGATACAGGCGGAACGGGTCCTCCAGGTTGTCGAGGCGCTCGCCCGTCATCTCGTCGCGGCTGTCGACGATCCAGCGGTAGGCCTGGAGCAGGATCGACGGGCCGAGGTAGCGGTCGCCGTTCCACCAGTAGCTGGGGCAGGAGGTCGAGCAGCAGAAGCACAGGATGCATTCATAGAGGCCGTCCAGCTTGGCGCGGTCCTCCGGCGATTGCAGGCGCTCGCGGCTCGGGGCCGGCGACTGCGACTGCAGCCACGGCTTGATCGAGGCGAGCTGGGCGTAGATGTGCTTCAGGTCGGGCACCAGATCCTTCACCACCGGCATGTGCGGCAGCGGGTAGATCTTCACGTCGCCCTTCACGTCCTCGATGGCCTTCAGGCAGGCCAGCGTGTTCGTGCCGTCGATGTTCATCGCGCAGGACCCGCAGATGCCCTCGCGGCAGGAGCGCCGGAAGGTCAGGGTCGAGTCGATGTTGTTCTTGATGTAGATGATCGCGTCCAGGATCATCGGCCCGAACTTGTCGAGATCGACGACGTAGGTGTCGACCCGCGGGTTCTGGCCATCGTCCGGCGACCAGCGGTAGATCTTGAAGGTCTTGGCCCGCTTGGCGCCGTTCGCGGCGTTGATGGTCTTGCCGACGCCGACCTTGGAATTGGCGGGCAGGTTGAATTCGACCATGGTTCGTATCCTTGCCTTGCTCTTGCCGCCTTAGTAGACGCGGGCCTTGGGCGGGAACACCTGCACTTCGTCGGTCAGGGTGTAGAGATGGACCGGGCGGTAGCCGATCTTCGTCTCGCCCTTGTCCGACACCTCGATGACGGTGTGCTTCATCCAGTTCTCGTCGTCGCGGTCCGGATAATCCTCGCGGGCATGCGCGCCGCGGCTTTCCGGACGGTTCTTCGCCGAGTGCAGCGTGGCGACCGCCTGATAGAGCAGGTTGTCCAGCTCGATGGCTTCCACGAGGTCGGAGTTCCAGACCATCGAACGGTCGGAGATGGAGATGTCGCCCTTCTTGGCGAAGGTCTGGTCGATGAGCTTGACGCCCTCCTCCAGCACCTCGCCGGTGCGGAACACCGCGCAGTTGTTCTGCATGGTGCGCTGCATTTCCAGGCGCAGTTCCGACGACTTGATGGAGCCCTTGGCGTTGCGGATGCGGTCGAAGCGCTCCAGCGCGACGTCGGTCGCGGCGGCGGACGACGACACCGACTTGCCCTTCTCCACGATCTCGGCGGCGCGGATGGCGGCGGAGCGGCCGAACACCACGAGGTCGAGCAGCGAGTTGGAACCCAGGCGGTTGGCGCCGTGCACCGACACGCAGGCCGCCTCGCCGATGGCCATCAGGCCGGGCACCACGCGGTCCGGATCCTCGGCGGTCGGGTTGACCACCTCGCAGCGGAAGTTGGTCGGAATGCCGCCCATGTTGTAGTGCACGGTCGGCAGAACCGGGATCGGCTCCTTCGTCACGTCCACGCCCGCGAAGATCTTGGCCGTCTCGGCGATGCCGGGCAGGCGCTGGTGGATGATCTCCGGCGGCAGGTGCTCCAGGTGCAGGTGGATGTGGTCCTTGTGCTCACCCACGCCGCGGCCCTCGCGGATCTCGATGGTCATCGAGCGGGACACCACGTCGCGCGAGGCGAGGTCCTTGGCCGACGGCGCGTAACGCTCCATGAAGCGCTCGCCGTTCGAGTTGGTGAGGTAGCCGCCCTCGCCGCGCACGCCCTCGGTGATGAGGCAGCCGGAGCCGTAGATGCCGGTCGGGTGGAACTGCACGAACTCCATGTCCTGCAGCGGCAGGCCGGCGCGCAGCACCATGCCGCCGCCGTCGCCCGTGCAGGTGTGGGCCGAGGTGGCGGAGAAGTAGGCGCGGCCGTAGCCGCCCGTCGCCAGCACGACGAGCTGGGCGCGGAAGCGGTGGATGGTGCCGTCGTCCAGGTTCCAGGCCACCACGCCCTTGCAGACGCCGTCCTCCATGATGAGGTCCAGCGCGAAATACTCGACGAAGAACTCCGCCTCGTGCTTCAGCGACTGCTGGTAGAGGGTGTGCAGGATGGCATGGCCGGTGCGGTCGGCGGCCGCGCAGGTGCGGTAGGCCTGCTGCTTGCCGTAATGCGCGGTCATGCCGCCGAAGGCGCGCTGGTAGATCTTGCCTTCCGGCGTGCGCGAGAAGGGCACGCCGTAGTGCTCCAGCTCGATGATCGCCGGGATGGCCTCGCGGCACATGTACTCGATGGCGTCCTGGTCGCCCAGCCAGTCCGACCCCTTCACGGTGTCGTACATGTGGAAGCGCCAGTCGTCCTCGCTCATGTTGCCGAGCGCGGCGGAGATGCCGCCCTGCGCCGCCACCGTGTGGGAGCGGGTCGGGAACACCTTGGTGATGCACGCCGTCTTCAGGCCCTTCTCGGCCATGCCGAAGGTGGCGCGGAGGCCCGCACCGCCGGCACCGACGACGACGACGTCATAGGAATGATCGATAATATCGTAGGCGGCCATGGCTCGTCAGGCTCCGAACGAAATCTTGAGGACGGCGATGACGCAGGCGGCAGCCAGCGCGAAGCACAGGAACTTCACGGCCAGGATGCTCAGGATCTTCGCCAGCTCATTGTGCACGTAGTCCTCGATCACCACCTGCAGCCCGCTCTGGGCATGGTGGAAGGTGACCACGGCGGTCAGCACCATCATCAGGGCCGAGAAGGGCGACTTCATCCAGGCGACGAAGGCCGCGTGGTCGGCACCGAGATGGCGGATCACGCCGAAAACGAACCAGACGGTCAGCGGAACCAGGGCGATGGCGGTCACGCGCTGGTGCCACCAATGCTCGGTCCCGTGCTTGGCCGAGCCCAGGCCGCGCGCGATCTGCAGCGGCGAGCGGAGGGTCTTGCTGTTGGACGCCATGTCTTCTCTCCTCACCACGCGATCAGGCCGATGATCCAGGTCAGCACGGTCAGCACAGCCGCCGCGATGACGACGATCTGGTTGCCGCGCTCGGCCTCGCTCAGCTCGAACGACTTGCCGGCGTCCCACACCAGATGCCGGACGCCGTTGCACAGGTGGTAGTAGAGCGCCAGCGACCAGCCGAACATCAGCAGCAGGCCGAAGAAGGAGCCGATGAAGTGCTGCGCGCGTTCGAAGGCGGCCGGGCTGGTGGCCGCGGCGACCAGCCACCAGGTCAGCAGAAGGGTACCGACGGCCAGCCCCACGCCCGTGATGCGGTGCGTGATGGACAGGATCGCGGTCCTGGGGAGTTTGTAGACTTGCAGATGCGGAGAGAGCGGCCGACCGCTGCCGTTTGCCATTGCGTCGTCCTCAGTTCGGCGACCGGTCGCGGCAAGGAGGGCGGTTGCCGCGACGGCGGGTGATGCGAGACCGAAAGTTTTAAGCCCTGCTGTGTTTGGCGATTGAATTACGCCTCTCACGCACACGAGTCAACGGCAGGGACTTGGCCGTGGCTAAAATGGCGCACCGCGGGAAGTGTCTGAAATCTAATGGGGTTTGCTGTAGCTGGTATTACCAGAGGCAAGGGCGCAGTCTTGCGGTTCGGACAGTTACTTGTCGAACCGGCGGACATTCTCCACCATCATCGAATACATCTGCGTAATCAGCTCCGCCGGGCGCAGGCGCCCGAAGGGGATGTTCTCCTTGGCCCACTCCACCAGCCCCTCCGGCGGGCGGACGGGGGCGACCTCGTAGCCGGCCTTCTTCAGGGCGTTCATCACGGAACGCGCCTGCTTGGTGTAGTCCTCGTTGAAGATGGACTTGTCGGCGTCCTTGATCGCCTTGGCGATGATGTCTTCGAGCGGAGTGGCCATGCCCCGGTGCGCAGGTCGCGGTCGTTCGTGATAAGGACGAACACCGTGTCACAACGCGGGCGCTGTTGCAATTCCATTGGGAACCGCATACCTCAAGCCCTCTTCGCACCGCATATCACAGGGATTCACCGCCATGGGCTACACAGTCGCGGTCGTCGGCGCCACCGGCAACGTCGGACGGGAGATGCTGACCACCCTCGCCGACCGCAAGTTCCCGGTCGGCGAGGCGATCGCCCTGGCCTCCGACAACGCGGTCGGCAAGGAGGTCTCCTTCGGCGAGGACGAGGTGCTGAAGGTCCAGGATCTCGGCAAGTTCGACTTCAAGGGGGTGGATCTCGCGCTGTTCGCGGCGGACGCCAAGGTCTCGGCGGCCCACGCGCCGCGCGCCGCGGCGGCGGGTGCGGTGGTCATCGACGCCAGCCCGCAGTTCCGCATGGACCCCGACGTCCCCCTGGTCGTGCCGGAGGTGAACGCCGCGGCGCTTGCCGGCCATGGGAAGAGGAACATCGTCGCCAGCCCCGACGGCGCGGCCATCCTGCTGGCGGTGGCGCTGAAGCCGCTGCACGACCGCTTCACGGTCCGCCGTGTCGTGGTCTCCACCTATCAGGCGGTGTCCGGCGCCGGCAAGGACGGCATGGACGAGCTGTTCGGCCAGACCCGCGCCATCTACGTCAACGACCCGGTGCAGAAGTCCACCTTCTCCAAGCAGATCGCCTTCAACGTCATTCCCCACATCGGTCCCTTCATGGAGGACGGCGCGACGAAGGACGAATGGGCCTTGAACGTCGAGACGAAGAAGATCCTCGACTCCAAAATCAAGGTGACCGCGACCTGCGTCCGCGTCCCCGTCTTCATCGGCCATTCCGCATCCGTCACCATCGAATGCGAGGAGCCCGTCACCGCCGAGGAGGCCCGCCGCATCCTGCGCAAGGCGCCGGGCGTGCAGGTGATCGACCAGCACGACAACGAGGGCTACATCACCCCGGTCGAGGTTGCCGGCGACGACCCCGTCTTCGTCAGCCGCATCCGCGAGGACTACACGGTGGACAACGGCCTGTCCTTCTGGTGCGCCACCGACAACCTGCGCAAGGGCGCCGCTCTCAACGCCGTGCAGATCGCCGAACTGCTCGTGGAGCGGCATCTCGGCGGGTGATCCGCGAATCGCTCCGGGAACCTCCCCCGCGGCGGGCCGGCGGCGCGGGGGAGGGAAAGGGAGAGGTCAGGCGGCCAGCTTTTCCCGGATCAGGGCCTTGGTCTCGTCCAGCCCGTAGAGCTGGATGAAGGAGCCCATGCGCGGGCCGGTGGTCTGGCCGAGCAGCACCTCGTAGAGCGCCTGGAACCAGGCGCGCAGCTCGGTGAAGCCGTGCTCCTTGCCGACCGCGAAGACCTCGTTCTGGATCACGTCGCCCGCCGCGTCGGCGGGAACGGTGTCCAGACGCTTCAGCAGATCCTCCAGCGCGGTGCGCTCGGCGTCGGTGGGGGCGCGGAAGCGCTTCGTCGGCTTCACCTGATCCTGGTAGTAGCGGACGGCGTAGCCGACCAGCCTGTCCAGGAAGGGGCTGTTCTCCGGCGTCGCCTCGGGCGCGTAGCGGCTGATGAAGCCCCACATCACGTCCTTGGTCTCGGCGTTCGCCGCACCGGCGAGGTTCAGCAGCAGGTTGAAGGACACATCCGACCGCACCGCCGGGGCCGTGCCGTTGTGGATGTGCCAAGCCGGGTTCTCCAGCGCCTTGGCCGGCTCCTCCACCGGCAGCTTGGCGACGAAGGCCAGATACTCGTCCACCGCCCGCGGGATCACGTCGAAGTAGAGGCGCTTGGCCGACTTCGGCTTCTGGAACATGTAGAGGGCGAGGCTCTCCGGCGGGGCGTAGGCCAGCCACTCCTCCATGGTCAGGCCGTTGCCCTTGGACTTGGAGATCTTCTGGCCCTTGTCGTCCAGGAACAGCTCGTAATTGAAGCCCTCCGGCGGGGTGCCGCCGAGGATCTTCACAATCTTGCCGGCGAGGTCCGCGGAGGGGATCAGGTCCTTGCCGTACATCTCGTAATCGACGTTCAGCGCGTACCAGCGCATGCCCCAGTCGGGCTTCCACTGGAGCTTGACGTGCCCGCCGGTGACGGGAACCTCGACCTTCTTTCCGTCCTCGTCCTGGAAGACGATGGTGCCGGCGTCCACGTTGCGCTCCAGCACCGGAACCTGGAGCACGCGCCCCGTGGAGGGGGAGACGGGCAGGAACGGGCTGTAGGTCTGCTGGCGCTCCTCGCCCAGCGTCGGCAGCATGACGGCCATGATCTCGTCATAGTTCCGCAGCACGCCGAGCAGCGCGTCGTCGAAGCGGCCCGACGTGTACCAGTCGGTGGAGGACTGGAACTCGTACTCGAAGCCGAAGCTGTCGAGGAAGGCGCGCAGCCGCGCGTTGTTGTGCGCGCCGAAGCTCTCGTGCGTGCCGAACGGGTCCGGCACCTTGGTCAGCGGCTTGCCCAGGTTGGCGGCGACGAGTTCCTTGTTCGGAACGTTGTCCGGGACCTTGCGCAACCCGTCCATGTCGTCGGAGAAGCAGAAGAGCTTCGTCGGGATGTCGCTCATCCGCTGGAAGGCCTGACGGACCATGGTGGTGCGGGCCACCTCGCCGAAGGTGCCGATGTGCGGCAGGCCCGACGGACCGTAGCCGGTCTCGAACAGGACGTAGCCTTTGGCCGGCGGCTCCTTCGCGAAGCGCGCGACGAGTTTGCGCGCCTCCTCGAACGGCCACGCCTTCGCCTGCAACGCCAATTCCCGCTCGCCGGTCATGGTAGAGCCCCTTCAAAACTCGACGGAAGTGTAGAAAGGCAGCGACCCTAGGGCGGACCGCGCCGTCCGTCAACGGGCGCCGCGCTTGTCCGCCTCGCGGTTCGGGTGCATTTCTGAAAGTGCATCACCCGCCGAGGACCCGCATGAGCTGGCTGTTCCTGTCCGTCGCCATCGCCTTCGAGATCGTGGGCACCGTCGCCATGAAGATGTCCGACGGCATGACCCGCCTGTGGCCCAGCCTGGCGGTGGTGGCCTGCTATCTGGTGGCCTTCGCGATGCTGGCCCAGGCGCTGCGCGAGATCGAGGTGGGCGTGGCCTACGCCATCTGGTCGGCGGTGGGCACCGCGGCCATCGCGGCCATCGGGGTGTGGGTGTTCGGCGAGTCGCTGAACCTTCTGAAGCTGGCGGGGATCCTGCTGATCGTGGCGGGGGTGGTCAGCCTCAGGATGTCGGGGGGCGGGGCGTGACGCGACAGGCATAAGTTGCCGACCGGCAGCATAAGCTGGGCCGCCGATGGGTGTGGCTGGTCGCGAAGCCGTTGATTTCGTTGCACTCGCTGGATGGCGCCATCTTTGCTTGCGGTTGTGTCCAAAGCAATCGTTCCAGGAGATGTCCGTGACCAGCATCGGCAGCGCCTTCAGCGTCACTTCCACCGTCTTCAACGCCGGGGTTGCGGCCATGGCGAAAGACGGCGGTGGGGAGCGCAACGGTTTCAGGTTGACGTTGGACGAGAATGACCCGAACGCACCGAAGCCGATTTCGACCGCCGGCCTGCCGATTCTGCGCAGCCCCCCGGAAATGATCCAAGACTGGGCGAAGCTGGAGGAACTGGCGCGCAATCCACCGGCGATGACCGAGCGGGACATCGAGAACCAACGCCCCCTCGTCGAGTTCTGGAAGGGCGGGCAGAAGGTTGCCGAGGTGTCGCGGGGTGGATTCCTGATGACGCAGAACGCCTTGGACGTCTCGTCCATCATCGCCAGGGACGGCGCCCTTGCCGGCCGCGAACTGGCGGAGCAGCGGGCGAAGCTGCTGGGCGACATGCTCGGAAAGGGCTATGAAGCGCGCCGCGTGGGTTAACGTGCGCCCTTTGCCGCGCACTCCGCCAGCCCGTCCCGCTCCACCACCGCCATGCGCCGTTCGATGATCGCCGCCCGCCGCGCCACATAGGCGCCGGGCGGGTTCGGGGACCAGTTGCGGGGGTTGGGCAGGACGACGGCCAGCAGGGCGGCCTCGCGGCGGGTCAGGGAAGCGGCGGGTTTCTTGAAATGGTGGCGGGCGGCGGCCTCGGCGCCGTACACACCGTCGTCCCACTCAACGCTGTTCAGATAGACCTCCAGGATGCGGCTCTTGGGCCACAGCGCCTCGATCAGCAGGGTGAACCACGCCTCCGCACCCTTGCGGGTCCAGCTGCGGTCCGGCCAGAGGAAGGCGTTCTTGGCGGTCTGCTGGCTGATCGTGCTGCCGCCGCGCAGGCGCCGGCCCTCCTCGTTGTCCTCGAAAGCGCCTTCGATGGCCGCCCAGTCGAAGCCGCCGTGGCCGCAGAACAGCGTGTCCTCCGACGCGATGACCGCGCGGGCGAGGTGCGGGGAGATCCGCGCCATCGGCACCCAGTCGTGGTCAAGCCCGGAACCCCCGGCGGCGCGGATCAGCATCAGCGGCGTGGCCGGCACCGGCACCACGCGGTAGAGCGCCGCCCAGCCGACGCTGAAGGCCGCCAGGGCGACGGCCAGGGCCATCAGAAGTCTCAGCAGACGCCGGACCGGAAACCGCATGCGCTCGACCTCTCCTCTGCGCCGCTCAAGGGACGGGGGAGCACTTTCGAGGGGGCGGGCCGCCCGGTCAACACGGGTTTGCTCGCATTGCGGCGGCGGGGGCCATTATACTGCGCGCCATGGATTTGACCTCGGCGCCCTCCCTCCCGTCCTTCAGCCTCGATGACGCGCCGGCACTGGTGGCCGGTGCGCGCCGCGTCGTCCTGCTGACCGGCGACGGCGAGGTGGAGGAGCCGGCGCCCGCCGACGCCGCGAAGCGGGCGCGCCGGCACCCGCCGCTGGTCTGCCACG
>NZ_JAUJFI010000018.1 GCF_030849505.1 Azospirillum isscasi
CGTCGATAGGAGGCATGTGGACCGGCGGCAACGCCTGAAGCTGAGCCTTACTAATCGCTCGATCGGCTTGATCCTTCATGAACGTCGCGTGCAGCGGCAAACCGCTCATGAACTGGATGATGCATCCTCACATTCTCGACTTTGTGCACGACCCGAACGACAAGGGCGCCCGCGACGATGCGGGCGCCCTTGTCGTTCGGGCTTTTCCTGGCCCAAGTCTTACTCGCCCAAGTTTTACTCGCCCAAGTCCTTGAAGCCCATGTCGCTGTCGGCTGCGGTGACGAACCAGTTCTTCGGGTCGCCGACCAACGGGGTCAGTTCCGCACGGTCCGCCGCGGGCCGGGCCATCATCCGGGTCGGCTGGCGCAGACCGTTCTTCAGGCACAGGAAGCCCATCACCGACAGGGGGCGTGCGGCCTGGGCGTTCAGCGTCCGGCAGACCAGGGCGGCCATCCGCTCCCGCCGGCCGCGCTCGACCAGAAGGGCGAAGGCGGGCATCAGCCAGCCCGGACGGGCCAGGTAATCGCAGACCACCCCGACGCTCTCGCCGCGCCAGCGGTCCACCCGCAACACCACATAGGCCATCACCGTGTCGCGGCGCATGATCAGGAAGCGGCGGTGTCGCGCCGCGTTGGCGATCTTGTCGAAGCGCCATTGAAGGAAGGCGTGGTCGCGCCGGGCGGCGCAGAGATGTTGCGGGGCCGCGGCCTCCCACAGGCCGTCCATGCGCTCGTCGAAGCGGTCCACCTCAACCAGTCGGGCGCCGAAGGTCCGGGCCGCTGTGTGGCCGACGACCGAGGCGGCGCTCATCGCCGGTTTGCCCAGCCGCGCCATCATGCGGGCGAGCCCACCGTCATAGGGGCTGACGCGCAGGCAGCGCGGCGGGTCGATCACGCGCAGGTAGGTCGGGATGTTCCCCAGATCCAGCCAGCCCGCGCGCTTGTAGGACTTGTAGGCGGCGTCGGTCATCGACAGGGAGACGCTCACCTCGCTGGCGGCGGCGTGGGTCTCTGACAGGCCCGGCCCGACGCCGCGCAGCCGCCATTCCGGGGCGACCATCAGGTCGATCGCCCAGGAGGCGCGGCGCACCCGCCCCCCCACCTTCAGCGCAAAGGGGATGCCCGCCTGCTGGCCGACGATCCCCCCGTTCCGCTTGCAGACCCAGAGCTGCATCCCCTCCGGATCGGGAGTGGGCGGTTCCTCGAACAGCCAGTGGAAATGGGCGCCGTCCAGCAGCGGGGAGTCCGCGCCGAAGTGGTCGCGCTGGAAGGACTCCAGCGCGACGCGGTCTTCGGACAGGAACCGTTCCACACCCCGCTGAAGCCAGGGCATTGCGGTCATGCGTCGCTCCCGTCAACCTCGACCGGCTGCACCAGCGCGGCGTTGCGCAGGATGCGGCCCGAGGTGCGGCGTTTCAGGACGATGTCCTTGTAGACGCGGCGAACCTGATCGACGGACAGGTTCAGGGCGCGGGCCGCCTCGTCCTCCGGCACGCCGCGGCCATAGGCGCAGAGCGCCAGATCCAGCTTGTCGTAGGGGATGGCGTAGTAGAACTCCTCCTGCGACTGCGGCAGGGTGTAGGTGTCGGTGCTCGGCGACTGGCTCTGGATGTCGTCGGGCAGGCCGAGGTAGGCGGCCATCTGGTAGACCTGCGTCTTGAACAGGTGGGCGATCGGCTTCAGGTCGGCCAGACCGTCGCCGCCGCGCACGAAGAAGCCCAGCTCATACTCCAGCCGGTTCGGCGTGCCGAGCACGGAATAGTTCAGCCGGTCGGCGTGGGTGTATTCCATGGTTTTGCGGACGCGCTGCTTCAGGTTGGTGGCGGCGACCACCGACAGATAGACGTCCACCGGCATGCGGCTGGTCTGGCGGTCGCCCTCCGGCGACTCCACCGTCATGGTGAAGTAGTTGACGCGGTCGGCGTCGAGCAGTCCGGCGGCCAGCCCGATCTTCTGCTTCCAGCCCGGCCCGTATTCCGGGAACAGGCGGCGGATGGCGCTGTCGCGGCGGTCGTAGCAGCCGAGCGCGGTCAGCGGCGCCGTGATGTTTTCCATGATCGGCTCGACGCCCAGGCTCTCGCAGAGCAGCCGGCCCCGGCGGGTGCTGTCGGGCGAGGATTCCTTCTCCGGCATCAGGATGGCCAGCACGCGGTCCGGCCCCAGCGCGCGCACGGCCAGCGCCGCGCAGACCGAGCTGTCGATGCCGCCGGACACGCCGAGCACGACGCCCTGGCGCTTCAGGTCGTGGGCGACGGTGCGCTGGATGAACTGTTCGATCTCCCGCGCCGCAGCCGCGCAGTCGAGCGAGAGGGCGTTGGCGTCGAAGGGATGCAGGGCGTTCAGCATGGTGTCGGTTTTCCCGGTTGGCGTTGTTGCATCGACTGTTGGATGGGACTGTGCCTGGGGACTGCGCCGGATCAGGCGGCGGCGCTGTCCAAATGCTCTTCGAGAATGTGGATGGGCGCGGCGTCCAAGCGGGCGCGGAGCGACGAGGCCCGGCCCGGCAGCTCGTCCAGCACGTTCCGGGCGAGCATCTGGAGGGTGAGCACGCCGACCAGCGCCATCTCCTCGCGCTCGCCGGCCATGCGGCCGTCCTGGCGGTGGGCCTTGGCGGCCAGCGCGGCGACGCCGGCGGCGTCCACCAGCCCGTAGCGGTTCAGCGACTCCTCGGACAGCAGGTCCTGGACATAGGCCGGGGCCTGGGCGCCGAAGAGGGCGGTGGTCATCGGGGCGCGGTAGGGGCGCTTCGGACGGTGGAAGATCTCCGCCGGCAGCAGACGCGAGGCGACGCGGCGCAGCGCCAGCTTGTCGCGCAGCCCCAGCATCTTGACCCGGTCGGGCAGGGCGGCGCAGAGGTCGTCCACCTCCGGGTCGAGGAAGGGATAGCGGACCTCGATGCTGTGGGCCATCGCCACCCGGTCGCCCTGGCTGGTCAGCAGGTAAGGCGACATGAAGGCGGCGATCTCCGTCCACTGGGTGCGGGCGAGCGGGCTCCAGCGCGACCAGCCGGCGGGCAGATGGGCGGCCACCGCCTGATCGAACGCCTGCGCGTTGGCCGCGGAGCGCACGTCCGCCGCCAGCAGGCGCTGGGTCCAGGCGGTGTTCTGCCAGCGGATGCGGTGGGCGTAGAAGGGATCGTCCGTCTCCGCCATGCCGCGCTTCCAGAAAGCCTGCCAGAGCGGGCTGTCCTTCTGGCCGTTGGCCGCGGCGTAGGGGTGGATGCGGCTGAGAAGCTTCGGGCGCGCCGTGGAGTGCGGCTGCCGTGCCCAGAAGCGGCGGACCTTGTCCTCCTTGAAGATGTCGTAGCCGGCCAGCCACTCGTCGGCGCCCTCGCCGGACAACACGACGCGGATGCCGCTGTCGCGGACGAGGCGGGAGAGCAGGAACAGCGGCGCCGGGGCGGTGCGGACCAGCGGCGATTCGCCGTGCCAGATCACGTCGGGCAGGGCCGCCTGGATGTCCTCCGCCCCGCAGAGGATGTCGTGATGCTCGGTCCCGACATGGTTGGCGACCAGCCGCTGTTGCGGGGTCTCGTCGAAGGCGGTGTCGGCGAAGCGCACGCCGAAGCTGTGCATCTGCGTGGTGTCGAGCTTGCGGGCCAGCGCCGCGATGACGGAGCTGTCCAAACCGCCGCTGATGTAGACGCCGACCGGCACGTCGGCGCGCAGCCGCAGGCGGATGGCGTCGAGCAGCTTTTCCTCCAGCCGGTCCGCCGCCTCGTCCAGCGTGAGGCGGGACAGGGCGGGATCGCCGGCCATGTCCGGCTCCCAATAGCGGGCCTCGTGCAGGCGCAGGTCGGCGTCGATGCGGATGGCGGTGGCCGGCGGCACGCTCTGCACCCCGGCGAAGACGCTGCCCTGGGGGGCGACGCTCCAATGGGTGAAGACCTGGGCCAGCCGGGCGGCGTCGAAGCGCGGCTCGATCCGCCCGCCGCCGAACAGGGCCTTGGCCTCCGACGCGAAGGCCAGATGGTCGCCGCTGCGGGCGTAGAACAGCGGCAGGATGCCCAGCCGGTCGCGGACCAGCCACAGCTCCCGCTTCGCGGCGTCCCAAAGGCCGATGGCGAACTGGCCGTTCAGCTTGGCCCAGGCGGCGGGGCCGTATTCCTCGAAGGCGTGGACGACCACCTCGGTGTCGGTGCGGGTGTAGAAGCGGTGCCCGCGCGCCTCCAGGTCACGCCGCAGTTCGACGTGGTTGAAGATCTCGCCGTTGAAGGTGATCCACAGCGTCCGCTCCTCGTTGTGGATCGGCTGGAAGCCGCCGGCCAGACCGACGATGCTGAGGCGCGCGTGGGCCAGCCCGATCCGCCCGTCGCGGTAGAAGCCGTAGCCGTCCGGGCCGCGGTGCCCGATCATGGCGATCATGCGCTTCAGTTCGTCGAGTCCGGCGGGCTCGGCGCGCGGCCCGGCGAGAACTCCGGCGACACCACACATCGCACGCTCTCCTGTGTGTCGTGGTCCAGCGGGAAGATGGTCCAGCGGAAAAGGGTCAGGCGGTTTCGGCGAGCATCGCGCGCTTGATCTTGCCGGACTCGGTCTTCGGCAGCTCGTCGCGGATCTCGATGAATTTGGGCACCAGATGGCTTTCCAACCGGCCCCGGCAGTGCTGGCGGATCGCCGTTTCCGTCAGGGTGGCGCCGGGGCGGACGACCAGATAAGCCTTCACCGCCATGCCGTCGGCGGGGTCGGGCACGCCGAGAACGGCGGCCTCGACCACGGCTTCCAGCTCGTAGAGGGCGTTCTCGACCTCCTTGGGGCTGACCTTCTCGCCGCGGCACTTGAACACGTCGTCCTTGCGGCTGACGAAGTAGAGGCAGCCGTCGGCGTCCATGGTGAAGAGGTCGCCGGTGTAGAGCAGCGTCTCGCCCTGCGGCCCGCTGCGCAGGCGTCTGGCGGTTTCCTCCGGGCGGTTCCAGTAGCCGCGCATCACGTTGGCGCCGCGCACCACCAGCTCGCCCACCTCGCCCGGTGCGGCGCGGTTGCCCAGCTCGTCCACCACATAGGCTTCGCAGTTGGGGATGGCCCGGCCCACCGAAGCGGTCTTGGCGCCGAGGTCCCGCGGGTCGAGGTAGCAGATGCGGGTGCAGCATTCCGTCATGCCGTACATCGAGTAGAAGGCGGCGTCCGGGAAGCGCTCGCGCAGACGGTCGATGTGGGCGGTGGGCAGGGGGGCCGCCGCGTTGGTCAGGTAGCGCAGGGAGGACAGGTCGGCGGTCTTCAGAGCCTCCATCCCCAGAAGGGTGGAGAAGAAGGTCGGCACGCCGGGCAGGCCGGTGATGCGGTGCTTCACCATGCGCGCCAGCGTTTCCGCCGGAAAGGCGAAGGAACGTTCCAGAACCACCGTGAAGCCGACCCGCGCCCCGGTCAGGACCTGCGACAGGCCGTACCCGAAGGTCAGCGGCAGGACGCACATCACGACGTCGTCGGGCGTGTTCTCCAGATAGGTGGAGATCGACCAGGTGGTGTTCACCAGCGCGGCGTGGCTGAGCATCACGCCCTTGGGCCGCCCGGTGGTTCCGGAGGTGTAGAGGATGGCGGCCAGATCCTGGTCGATCAGGCCCCGGTCGAGCGGTTTGCCATCCGCCGCGGCGGATGGGTGGGCGGCCACGATGTCGGTGAAGGAGAGCCCGCCGGCCCCGGCCGGCACGGCGGGCCCAACCCACAGCGTGGTGACGAGGTGAGGCGCCTCGCCAGCCGCCGGCACAACCTGCCGGGCGAGCGCGGCGGGAGCGATCAGCGCCCGCACGCCGGCGTCGGTCAGGATGTAGGCCAGCTTGTCCGCCTTGGTGGACGGGTTGACGGGGACATAGACGGCGCCGGCCTTCAGCGCGCCGAACAGCCCGGCGACATACTCGATCGAGTTCTCCAGCATCACCGCCACGCGGTCGCCGCGCACCACCCCGGCGGACTGGAGCGCGCAGGCGACGGCGTCGCTCTGGCGGTCCAGCTCGGCGAAGGTGGCGGCGGTGTCGCCCGCGATCAGCGCGGTGTGATGCGGCCGGCTGGCGGCGGTTTCGCTGAGGAACTGATGAAGCAGGTGCGCCATGACGCTGTTCCCTTGCCTGGCTTCGGTGTCTGTCCCGATGGTCTGGTCCGTCCGGCGGAGGATCAGGCCGCGTCCTTCAGGGCGCGCTTGCGCTCGACGTAGGCGGCGATGCGGCTGACCGATTCCAGGTTGTCGGCCACCATGTCCTCGTCCTCCACGAGGATGCCGAAGTGCTCCTCCAGGAAGGCCACGACATGCATGATGCCGGTGGAGTCGATGATGCCGGTCTCCAGCAGGGATTCGGCGTTGTCGAAGCCGGAGTCGCTGCCCAGCAGGAAGTTCTCCACGATGAAGGCGCGGATTTCCTGGGTGGCGGGTGCGCTCAGGGTCGTCGTCTCGGTGGTGGTGGCGGTCCGCATGTCGCTGGCAACTCCTGTGGGTTTGATCGTCGATCCTTGGCCGGCAGATCGGGACGGAGAGGCCGGCCCCAAGGGAGGATTAATCCAAAGGGGCCGATCCGTTCCTTTCGGTGTTACCGCCTCGTTGCGTGGGATCAGGAAAGCAAATTCCCGTTCCTTGCAGAGAGGTTCCGGCAACGCCGCCGAGTACGTCATTCTTTATTGCATTCAATTGCGGTGTTTTCGAGAGTGCAAAGGACGATCGGGCGGTGAAGACAGTGGCTAACCACTCAGGAGCATTGCAATTGAGGGGGGAATACCTTCTCGTACTCTTGGGGAACCCTCTCTGACTTGCGGCGTAGGCTGGGCCTACGGCTCCCGTCATGGTTGCTGGGGGCCCAGGGGAACGCCTTGGCGGGAATCACGCCGCCGGCAGCGGATCGCCGTGCGTCGGCGCCGGAGCGGGCGTGACGCCGCCGCCCTTGCGCTTGCGCAGCCAGGCCGGGATGCCGGTCACCTGGACGGACAGCCAGTCCACCGAAGCGTCGTCGGAAATGGGCACGGCGCGCAGGCGCAGCGGGTCGGACTTCGGGCCGTTCCAGCCCGGATCGATGGTGCGTGCGGTGCGGTAGCCCGCCTGCCGGATGATCGCCACCTCGCGGTCGCTGAAATCGCCGTTGGGGAAGGCGAAATGGCGGCAGGGCAGGCCGGTCGCCTCCTCCAGCTCCGTCCGGCAGAGCGCGATCTCCTCGGCGCAGCGCCGGTCGTCGCATTGCAGGAGGATCGGGTGGGTGCGGGTGTGGGCGCCGTAATCGGCGACGGAGGCCAGATGCCGCACCTCGTCCCAGGTCAGCGACTGGCGGTCGGCGCCGTCCAGGTCCGGATCGTCGCCGGCCTCGGTCAGACGGCGGCGGCGCTCGGGATCGGGAACGCGCTTCAGCGTCTCCACGCCGATCCGTCCGGCGGCGGCGGTCTTCCACCAATAGGGGCGGGCGGTGCCGACCACGCGGCTGCACAGATAAACGGTCGGGCGCACCCCGAACTCGCGGAACAGCGGTTCGAGGCGGGCGTTGTTACGGTGGCCGTCGTCGAAGGTGACGACCAGCGGATAGGGCGGCAGGTCACCCCACCGCCCGCTCTCCAGCGCGTCGGCCACCGCGTCCAGCGTGGTGAAGCTGTAGCGTTCGGCGTACCAGGCGAGATGGGCGCGCATGACCTCCGGGTCCGGGTCGTGATAGACGACGATGGTCACGTTCCGGCGCGCGAACAGATTGCGGAACAGGGCGCCGACTCCCGTCCAGCGCACGATTCCGGCCGCGATGGCTTGCTTCATGGGGATTGGACCTCTGCTGTGGTTCCGGCGCCTTGTTTCCGGCGCTTTTGCCTGCCGTCAGCCGGAGCGCGCCCGGCGCGGGCCGAGCGGTGCGGCGTGCGACGGATCGGACATCCAGCCGCGGGCGTTGCGGCGGTAGATCTCGATGATGCGTTCCCGGTAGACGGCGATGTCGAACTGCCGCTCGAAGCGCAGGCGTGCGCCCCGGCCCAGGCGGCGGCGCAGCTCCGCGTCGTCGATCACGCGGGCCAGCGCCTCGGCCAGCGCCGCCCGGTCGCCCGGCGGAACCAGCAGGCCGGTCTCCTCGTCGGCGATGGCGTCGCCCACGCTGCCGACCGGGGTGGCGACGATGGTCAGGCCGTTGGCCATGGCTTCCAGCACCGACATCGGCAAGCCTTCGAACATGGAGGGCTGGACCAGCACATGGGCCTGCACCAGCTCCTTCCGGCAGCCCGCCTGGTCGAGCCAGCCGGTGAAGCGCACGCGGTCTTCCAGCCCCAGGGTCCTGGCCTGCGCGCGGTAGCACTCCAGATCGCCGTCGCCGGCGATGGTCAGGTGCCAGGACCGGCTGCGGCAGACGTCCGACGCCAGCGCGTCCAGCAGGACGTCGATGCCCTTCAGCTTGATCAGGCGCCCCAGGAACAGCAGGCGCACCGGCCCGTCCCCGGCGCGGTCCGGGATCGCCTCCGGCCCCGGCACGGCGTTGTGCAGCAGGGTCACGCGGCCCACGGTGGGGAAGGTGGTCACCACCCAGTTGCGCCAGTATTCGCCCAGCACCACCACCTCGCTGGTCATCGCCATCATGTGGCGGATGGCCCAGCGCGACGGCGGCCTGGCGTCCTCGTAATGCTTGGGGAAGCGGCCGCCGTGCAGATGCAGGACGACCGGCACCCGGAACAGCGAGGCCATGGCGACGATCAGCCCCTTGCGCAGCACGCTGCCGTACTCCGCCATGTGGATGTGCACGAGCTGGGCCTTGCCGGTCACGAAGCAGCCGAACAGGCGCAGCATCGCGGCGGCGAAGTAGAAAGGCATCAGATGGAATTTCGCGTCCGGCCCGTAGCTGTCGATCACCTCGAACTTCACGTCGGGCCGGTGCTGCTTCAGGTCCGCCGTGAAGTTGTCGACGATCCGCCCCATGCCGCCCTTTTCGAGCGTTCCGCCGGGTGAAACGATGTAGATCATATCCGCTCCTGACTGTCGCGCTCCCCTCGCGAGGCTTCAGGGAGGAAGAAATGAAGGCGCCGCGGAACAATGGGTCCTACTGCCGGCCCGCGCGGGTCAGCGACGGCTTGGCCGCCGCGGCGTCGGGCAGCGCCCCCAGAGACGGGCGCCGCACCGCGTCGGGGCGGGCAAGCTCCGCATAGAGGTCCTGAAGGCTGCGGCCGTAGGCCTCGATCACGAACTTCTCCAGGAACAGCCGGCGCCCCTCCACCGACAGGCGGGTGTAGAGCGCCGGGTGGGCGGCGAGGTCGCGGACCGCCCGGGCCAGCGCCTCCGGGTCGTTGACCGGGACGATGCGCGCGGTCTCCCCGTCGGTCAGCACCTCCGGGATCGAGCCGACCGGGGTGGTGACCACCGGCATGCCGGCGGACAGCGCCTCCAGGATCACCATGGGAAGCCCTTCGTGGGTCGAGGGCAGCAGCAGCATGTCGTGGTCGCGCAGATGGCCGTGCGCCTGTTCGCGCGAGATCCAGCCTTCGAAGCGGCATTCGCCGTCCACGCCCAGCTCCGCGGCCATGCGGCGGTAGCCCTCCACGTCGCCGCCGCCGCCGATGGTCACGCGGAAGCGGAAACCCTGCTCCTTCATCAGGTGGCAGGCGCGCAGCAGCGTGCCGATGCCCTTGCGCTCCGACAGGTTGGCCAGCACCAGGAGCGACACGATCGCCCCCGGCGGCGGGGCCGCGCGGACGGGCAGGTCGGCGCCGATGTCCGGCACCGCGTTGTAGAGCACCCGCACCTTGTGCGGGTCCGTCCCGACCGACTGGACCAGGAAGCTGCGCCAGCTCTCGCCCAGCACCAGCGCGATGCCGCAGCGGTCGAACAGCCAGCGGCTGATCGCGCGGGACACCGGTCCCTTGTTGAAATACTCGACGAAGGAGGCGCCGTGCAGATGCACCACCGTGGGGCAGGAGAACAGCCCGGCGAAGAGCTGCACCACCGCCTTGCGCCAGAAGCTGGCGTTTTCCGACACGTTGATGTGCACGACCGAGGGCCGGCGCAGAACCATCAGCGCGCCCAGCCGGGCCAGCGTGCCCGCCAGATACAGCGGCGACAGGAACACGCTGCCGGTGCCGCGGGTGTCCAGCACCACCGTCTCCGGGGCGGACGGGCTGTTGCGGAAGGCATCGACGATGTAGCCGGTCATCCGCCCGATCCCCCCGCCGCCATCCAGGGCGCCGGGGGTGGCGAAGACAACGCAGGCGCGGGCAGCAGCCTTCTTGCGCTTGAAAGCCATGCTGTCCTCACGCCGTGCCGGGAGCCGAGAAGATGGCCTGACGCAGCCGGCGCCGCAGCCCGACCGGCATCAGCGAATGCATCAGGAAGGTGGTCAGCGCCATCGGGGTCGGCGCGCCGTCCCGCAACGCCGATTTCAGGATGCGCTTGCGCACCGCCGGCGTGCGCGCCGCCTGCTCCCCGCCGGTGGCCTGGAGAAGCAGGCTGGCGTAGGCGCGCGGCGACAGCATGGGCCGCATCGATTCCGCCCAGTTCAGGGCCATGTCGATGTTGTGGCAGGTGGACAGGGTGATGCGGTCCGATTCCGTGTAGTGGACGGCCAGCACCTCCGGCACGGTGACCAGGGCGCAGCTTTCGATCCGCCCGCAGGCGATCAGCCATTCCCAGTCGTCGAAGGCCGATTTCGGGATGGGCTGGCGCAGCAGAAGCGCCTTCGGCGCCAGCAGCGTGGTGGTGGGGGCGAAGGTCTCGCCCTTGAACAGCCCGTGCCGGACGAACAGGTAGTCGCCGATCCGGTCCCGCGGGGTGCACAGCCGGCGCGGCCATTCGAAGTCGCCGCGGGCCGTCACGACCTTGCAGCGGCAGCTCATGATCGGGTAGCGCACGCCCGGGGGACGGGCGGCCATCTGCAGGGCGATCTTGCCGGGCATCCATTCGTCGTCGTCGTCGAGGAAGGCGATCCAGGCGCCCTGCGCACGCTCCACGCCCAGATTGCGGGCTCCGGCGGCGCCGCGGTTCCGTTCCAGCGGGATCACGGTCAGCCGGGGATCGCCGAACGCCCTCAGGCGCTCCTCGGTGGCGGGGTCGGGGCCGTCGATGACGACGACGACCTCCAGCGGGGCGTAGGTCTGGGCCAGGGCGCTTTCCACCGCCCGCGCCACCATGTCGGGCCGGTTGCGGGTGGGAATGACGACGGTGACCATCTCTTGCGGGGACGTCATGACATTACCTTCTGTCGCGACGGAGATTCGGGGCGGAACATGAGGGGGCCTCCTTCCGTCAGCCGGGCCGGGCCGGACCGCTCCAGCCGGCGGACGGAGGCGCGGCGTAGGAGGTTCCGTAAGGGGAGGAACTGGCGAAGGCGGCTTGCGGCGCGGTGTGCCGGTCCTGCATCCGGGCCTGCATCTTGGCCCAGCGGCGGCGCTGCACGAGGCGGGTCACCGCGACCACCAGCACGATCCAGTTCAGCGAGTGGCGTTCCAGGAACACGCTTTCCGAAATGGAGATCAGCATCAGCGCGCAGCCGACGGTGAAGATCCAGGCCGGCTCGGCGCGGTTCCCGCTGTAGCGGACGGCGGCGAAGCCCTGGATCAGCAGGCGGCCCATCAGCATCGCCGTCAGGATCACGCCGGGCAGGCCCAGGTCCAGCCACGCCTCGATCCAGCCGTTGTGGGCGGAGTTGATGCCCCAGCCCTGGGTGAAGGTGCTGCCCGGCCCATAGGCCCCGTACCAGTAGGCGCCGTAGCCCCAGCCGAGCAGGAAGCGGTCCTGGATCGACATCAGCGTGTGCTCCCACAGCACCGTGCGTCCGGTCAGCGTCGGGTCGCGGCCCAGCATGTAGAGGATGTCGTGCCAGAAGGTCGTGCCGCTGGTGATGCCGACCACGGCGACCAGCAGGATGAAGGCCATGGCCGGCGCGAAGCTGCGGATGCCGCCGCGCACGAAGCCGCTGGCGAGCAGCAGGCCGGCGACCAGGATCGAGGTGACCAGACCCGTGCCCGACCGGCTCATCACGATCAGCAGCAGGGCCATCAGCAGCAACGGGCGGACCACCCAGCGCTTGCCCTCGCGCGTCCAGTCGAGCCAGAGCAGGCAGAGCACCAGCCACACCATCATGCGGCCCGTGACGTTCTTCTGCCAGAAGATGCCCTTCCAGGCGCCGACATGCTGTTCGCTGTCCAGCCCGACCGCCGGCATCGCGAAGACCGAGACGTAGGACAGCACCATCAGGATCGACAGGCCGGTCGCCAGCATCCGGACGATCTCCGGGAAGCTGTAGCGCAGGGCCAGATAGACCGCGAAGGCCGTGGTGAACAGGAAGGCCACCGCGCGGCGCAGCGTCACGTCCGGATAGATCGACCACAGGGCCGACAGGAAGGCCAGCGCCACGATCAGCGACACCGCCGGGCTGCCCGTCGGCAGGCGGAAGGCCAGGCTGGGCCGCGCCGCGATCAGCGCCAGGATCATGACGTAGACGGCCATGAAATAGATGACGGCGCCGGGCGCGTCCGGATCGGTCGTGCCGCCGCCGGTCAGCAGCGCCGGAAGCACCGAGCCGCCGAACGAGACGATGCAGAAGACGGTGACGCTCTTTTCCAGAACTTCGAGGACTTTCATGGGGCCGCTGTTCCGGTGAAAAGGGCTGTGATGGGCAGTGAACGCCCATCGGGCGCACACCGCATCGCACTCTGAAGATGCCAACCCGATGCCCGGACCTGTAGCCGGGCGGAGGCGTTAGGCCGAAGGAGGCCGCCCCCGTCGGGGCTACCTCCGGTTGGGCCGGACACCCCGATCTTGCGGGTCCGGGAGGGCGTGGGAAGGCTCGCTCCAGAAAAGGGAAAGCCCCTCTCCCGCGTGGGAAGAGGGGCCCGGATGGAGCGCCGCGGGGTCATGACCCGTCGCCTTTCAGGACGATCACCGCGGTCTTGCACAGGATGTAGAAGTCGAACAGCAGGCCGCAGTTGCGGACGTAGAAGACGTCCATGGCGACGCGCTCCTGGAAGGTGGTGCGGTGGCGGCCCGACACCTGCCAGTAGCCGGTCAGGCCCGGACGGACGGAACCGATGACTTCCGCCGAGGCGCCGACCTCCGGCAGTTCCTTCGGCATGTAGGCGCGCGGACCGATCAGGCTCATGTCGCCCGTCAGGATGTTCCAGAGTTGCGGCAGCTCGTCGAGCGAGGTCTTGCGCAGGAAGCGGCCGACCGGGGTGATGCGCGGGTCGTAGGTCAGCTTGTGGTAGGTCATGTACTCTTCGCGCATCTTCGGATCGTTCTCCAGAAGGCGCTGGAGATGCTCTTCCGCGTTGATGTGCATCGAGCGGAACTTCAGCACGTCGAAGGTCTTGTCGCCGCCGGCCCAGCGCTTCTGGCGGAACATGACCGGGCCGGGGCTGTCCAGCCGGATCGCCGCGGCGATGCCCAGCATCAGCGGCGCCACCGCCACCAGCAGGATGCCCGACAGCAGGATGTCCAGGGCGCGGCGGATGCGCAGGTAGCTGGTCGGCGGGCGGACCGAGACGCGCAGCGCCAGCGAGCCGTGCAGGTTGTGGTAGGTGGCGTCCACGGCGCTGACGTTGCCCTCGCCCAGCAGGCAATAGACCTGTTTGAAGGGCAGCCGCGCGACCAGCGCCGTCAGGTCCGCACCGTGGCGCCCGATGTCGGCGACGATGGCCGCCTGGGCCTGTTGGGCGTAGGCTGGGGACTTGGCGAGAAGCTCCGTCGAGCCGACCACCGGCAGGTTGGCGACGCGGGTCTGCCACAGCGTGTCGTCGTCGTCGAAGAAGCAGACCGGGCGCATGCCCAGCCAGGGCAGCCGTTGCAGCTTTTCCGCGATGGCGGCCCCCTGCGGGCCGGCGCCGACGATCACCACCGGGGTGCGCCAGTTCAGGGCGCTGGCCATCAGGCCGTGCACCAGCAGCAGATCGGCGGCGTAGGTGATGGCGAAGCCGACCAGGGCGACCGACAGCGCCTCCACGAAAAAGGAACGGAAGCCGTCCATGACGATGAAGGGCACGGCCAGCACGGCGACCGACAGCAGGGCCGCCTGGAAAGTGCGGCGGGTCCGCTCCAGATAGTCGAAACGGCCGAGCGAGTAGATTCCGAAGACCGATTTCACCAGCGGCACCAGCATCAGGCCGGTGACCAGGGCGCGCTGCGACAGGTCCGCCTCCGCGGACAGGGCGTCGCTGCCGAACAGCCGGAGCAGCGTCCAGCCGAGCAGGGCGAGCATGAAGCCGTCGGACAGCGCCAGCAGCAGCCCGGGTCCCACCGCCGGCATGGCCGTCTTCTTCACCGGGGCCAGATTGATGACCGCTTCTGGGTCGAGTTTGCTCATCGCAGGTCCCATTTATGTGTGAAACGGAATGCCATCCGCCTCGCGCCTGACCTAACGCGCCGCAGCGTGAGACGGCCTCACATCAGCTTTTTCTTTGAGTCTTCCTGTGTTCCGAAAGACACACAAATATCAGCGCGTTCCTTACCCCCGTGCAGACAGATCAGGGGGTTGCGCTGTTGTCCACGAATTAGGATAGAGGCTGCCGTTAATCAACAAATCACAAGAGGCTTCCTCAGCCGGCGGCAATACCCCTTACATGATGAGTGGTTTCCGTTGGGCGTATTTGAAGAGATTAAGAAAGGCGGATGACTTCGTCCGGATCATCCGGATCGGCGGCGGCGCTGCTCCGGCTTCGCTCCGCCTACCACCATCCTCCCCGCAATTTGGTGGTAAAGGGAGGATGTTCCCCGCCTCCTATGGCCGGGTGCGGTGCCGGATGGCGGCGCGTTGTTCCGGGTGGCGTGCCCGTCCCGTATGGCCCGCAGCGCGGACGTATCCCGTAAGAAGCCGGCGGACGATTACGGATGACCGGGCCTCTCCAAAGCTCCGTTGATCGCGGTGGGACGGGTTTGCACCCTGGGTGGATTGTGCGTTGGAGCCTTGCCCCCACTCCGGCCCTCGCCCGCTTTCGCAGGGGAGGGGACTGCCGCCGCTTCGCATGAATCTCCCTCCCCTGCGAAAGCGGGGGAGGGCCGGAGTGGGGGCACGGGGTGCCATCGGAATAAGTCCGAAGAAGAAGGTGAAGACGCCAACGTGAAGTTGAAACCTCCCATTCCGGTTCCAATCATCCCAATTGCGTTCGCGGGTGCGGCAGCGCCGCCCCACCGGAGTTCTCGGCGGAGTTCTAGGCGGAGTTCCTGATGGCGTCCGAAGCAGCGACGATCCTGAAGCACGGTTGGCTGTTCATGCTGGCCAACGTGGTCAACCGGGCTGCCGGGCTTCTGCTCCTGCCGCTCTACACCCGGCTTCTCAGCCCTTCCGAATTCGGTGTCTACGCGCTGGTGGTGGTGGTCGCCGACCTGCTGGCGGTCATGCTGATGATCGGCATGAACAACGCCTTCACCGCCGTCTATTTCGAACATGCGGAGGAGGGCGACCGGAGGCGCGTCGCCAGCACCTGCCTGCTGGCGGTGGTCGGGACGTCCGTGGCGATGGTCGGGCTGGCCTGGCCGCTGGGGATGGCGGGAAGCTGGGCGATGTTCGGCTCCCCCGGCCACGCGGCGGTGATGGCGATCGCGCTGGCCGGCGTCGCGCTCACCACCCTGTTCGAGCTGGCGCTGGCCTATTACCGGGCGCGCAAGCGGTCGGGCCTGTGCCTGCTGGTGTCGCTGGCGAAAGTGGTTGCGCTGCTGGCCTTCAACCTGCTGTTCCTGTGGGCGCTCGGCCTTGGGGTGGAGGGCATCTTCCTGGCGAACGGCGCGTCCTTCCTGGCGCTGGGCGTGCTGCTGGTCGTGGCGATCCTGAGGGACACGGGGGTTTCCTTCTCCTTCCCGATCCTGAAGCGGGTGGCGGTGCTGGGGCTGCCCTACGCGCCGCAGTCGCTTCTGGACATCGCCAACAACTTCGTCTCGCGCTGGCTGCTGAACATCCTGCTGTCCACGGCGGCGGTGGGTCTGTTCGCCTTCGGGATGCGGCTGTCGCAGATCCTCTTCATGTTCCTGACCGCCTCCTTCCTGCAAATCTGGTCGGTCAGCCGGCTGGAGGCGCAGCATGGCGCGGCGGACCACGCCCAGGCGGATTTCGTCTTCCACCTGTTCGTCGTGCTGCTGACCGGGGCCGGGCTGGGGTTGGCGCTGACCGCGCCGGAGATCCTGTGGCTGATCGCGTCCGCCGACTACACCCCGGTGCTGGCCAGCATGCCCTTCCTGGTGCTGGCCTATGTGCTGCATGGGGTGAGGATGAATCCGGAGGTGGCGATCCTGAAGGCCAAGCGCGTCGGCGTGCTGCCCTGGATCTCCGCGGCCAGCCTCGCGGTGGGGTCGGCGCTGGCCCTGGGCATGGTCTGGCAGTGGGGCCTGCTGGGTGCCGCGCTCGCCAATCTCGGGCGGGAGGTCTTCCAGATCGTGCTGACCGAGACGGTGCGCCGCCGCATCTGCCGCGACGAGATGCCGTTGAACGCCGTGCGCATCGGCTGGATTCTGGTGCCGGCGGCCCTCGCCTATGGGGTGGGCTGGTACCTGTTCGGGACCGAGATCGATCCGGCCTTCACCGCGGAGAAGGTGGTGCTTGTGCTGATGTTCCTGGTGGCCGCGGTGTTCGGCCCCGGCATGGGATCGGCGGGCCGGGCGCTGCTGGGCAAGCTGCTGCTGGGGCGTGTGCGCCGCCTGCAATCGGTCTCCTGAAAGCGCCTCTCGTGAAAAAGGAACGGGCCGGCGGATCGCTCCGCCGGCCCGTCGTCATATCCGCTTCCGCGGTCGTTACGCGGCCTGATGCTCCAGCAGCAGGTTCACGGCATCCACCGTCGCCATCTGCGAGAAATCGACCGAGGACGGGTCGAAGGCCGGCTGGCTGCCGGCGGACTGCACGGCGGCGGTCTCCTGGGACAGGCTGTGCGCCAGCAGGTCCGCCGACAGGGCCTGGGCGGTGCCCGGCGGGTTGATGGTGCCCACGCCGGTGCCGTCGGCGATGGTCGCCTGCGTCGGGTTGGAGAGCTTCAGGGAGAAGTTCTCGACGCCCTCCGTCACGTCGTCGCTCAGCACCTTGACGGCGACCGTCTTGGTGGTCTCGCCGGCGGCGAAGGTCAGCTTGCCGCTGGCCGCCACATAGTCCGAACCGGCCTTCGCCGTGCCGTCCGCCGTGGCGTAGTCCACCGTCACCGCCTGGCTGTAAGCCTGGGACAGCTTCACCGTGAACACCGCGTCGGTGGTGACCGGGCTGGCGGCGGTGCTGCTGTAGAGGCCCGACTTGATGGCGTTGTACTTGTTGTAATCCACCTGCCAGCTGTCGTTCATGATGCCGCCGGTGTCGCCCGAACCGGGGCTCCAGGCCCAATAGGTCCAGCTCGCCCCCTGGTCGCCCGCGGCGAGGTCGATCTTGCCGTCGCCGTTCCAGTCACCGTTCATGTACTGGACCAGCTTGGGCATCCACGCCTTGTCGATGGCGGTTTCCATGCGGCTGCCGAACTCGCCGACCAGGATCGGAGTCTCGTCGTTCTGGATGAAGTGGCCCCACATCTGGTCCCACTTGGCCGGCATGTTGTTCGGGAAGTTGCCGGCCTTGAACCAGTCCATCATGTAGAGCGACGGGCCGTAGTCGTGGACCGAATAGACCAGCTTGTCCGGCGTGTTGAACTTGACCTCGTAGTTCTTCTCGCCCAGCAGGTTGCCGCCCCACCAGTACCACTGGTTCTGATAGGTCTCGATGCCTTCGACGATCAGCAGCCAGTCCTTGTTGACCGACTGGATGGCGTTGCCGATGCGCTCCGCGGCACGGGCCCAGTCGTTCGGGCCGCCGTCGCCCCAGGTGGCGGGGTTGTGCGGCTCGTTGTGCAGGTCGGCGCCGATGACGGCGTCGTTGCCCTTGTAACGGGTCGCCAGCATCTTCCAGTTTTCGATCATCTTCGATTCCGGGTACTGGCTGGTGTACCAGAGCCCGTTCTCGTTGGCCGACGCGCCGTCGCCGGAGCGGTGGTGGTCGAGGATGATCTTCATGCCGATCTTGTCGGCGTACTCGATGATCTTGTCGAACACCTCAAGGCTGGTCTTGCCGGCCAGATCGGGGTTCTTCGAGTAGTCGATGCCGGTCGGCTTGCGCCCGGCGTCCAGCATCGCGTCGGAGTAGGGCAGGCGGATGACGTTGAAGCCCAGTTCCTGCATCTTGTTCATGTGGCTCTGGTAGCTGTCCATCCACAGCCCCTGCGGCGCGAAGGCGTAGCCCTCGGCCCCGAACCAGTTCACGCCGGTCAGCTTCACGGCCTTGCCGCTGCTGTCCATGATCTGGCCGCCGTCGGTGTGCAGGAAGCCCGGCGCGATGCCGGTGGTCTTGCCGGTCGGCTCCGTCACCGACACGTCGCTGACCGTCAGGGTCGGCTTCGTCGGGGTGGGGGCCGGCGGGGTGGTCGGAGTCGTGGAGCCGGGGAAGTAGCTCTTGTCGGCGTCCACCACCAGCGTGCCGTTCCACCACAGGCCGGACTGGCCCTTCACCACGTCCTTGCCGTCGAGCGCGCCCTTGTCATAGGTGACGTTGCTGTCCGTGGGCAGGACCGACTTGCCGTTGATGGTGATCTTGTTGACCAGCAGGTTGCGGTCCTGGCCGTTCACATAGCCGTCGTTGTCGTACTGGATCTGGACCTTGTGCGCCTGGTCCGCCGTGGCGTTGATCGAGAAGGCGTAATCCTTGGCGGTCGTGCCGGCCACGCCCTCGCCGACCTTCTTGCCGTCGATCAGCAGGTTGAAATGCGCGTTGGTGCCGCCCGCCGGGTTGCCCTGAAGGTTCAGGACGACGTTGGTGTTGCCGGCGGGAGCGGTCGGCGTCGGAACCGGGAAATAGTCCTTGGTCAGCGCGAAATCGAGCGAACCGTCCCACCACATGCCTTCCTGGCCGGGAATCACGTCCTTGCCGTCGGAGGCGCCGCGGTCGTAGCTGACCAGCGCGCTGGTGGAGGCGACGGGCTTGCCGTTCACTTCCAGCGATTTGACGAGCAGGTTGCGGTCCTGCCCGTTCACATAGCCGTCGTTGAAGTAGACGATCTGAACCTTGTGCGCCTGATCCGGAGCGACCTGGGCCTTGAAGGTGTAGCGGCCGGCGCTGGTCGAACCGACCGTCGCCTCGCCCAGATTGACACCATCCAGGAGCAGCCGGAACTGCGGCCAGATCCCGCCGGCAGCCTGCCCCGAGGCGTTGACGACGAAGGTCGTGTCGACGAGACCCGTGGTGGTCGTTGCCATTGGAAGTAACCTCTCTCCATTTTCGGTAGAGGGCAGGTTCGTCCAAAGTGGTTAACGAGATATTTCGGATTTTAGCGAAATGCGGCTCAAAAGCCACGCCTGCCTGTGAAAAGAATGAGGCGCGGCGAACCGCCTTTACTGCGGTTCCCGCGCCACAGTGGGGCCTTCCGGCCACGGGGGGAGGGATGTGTAAAGTCTTGTTACAGAAAGATTCCCCTGCCGCGCCCACTCACGCCCCGTGACTTTTGTGAGCCACCATGAAGACCTCCGGGCGGAACAGATAGAGCTGGCCGAGCTTCCCGAGCTTGCGCCGCAAGGTTAACGGCATGGCCCCCAGCGCCGCCTCCATGGCCTTCACATAGGCCAGATAGCCGGTGCCGGACCCATGGATGTGCCACCGCTTCCGGACCGCCATCGGGGCGACGTAGACCGCCTCCATCCGGGTGAAGCCGGCCTCGCGCAGCGCCCGCTCCGTCTCCGCCCAGGTGTATTCGCGCAGATGCATGCAGATCGGCTCGTCCAGCCCGAACACCTCCGACAGGTCCATCGGCCCGGCGTGCTTGTGCGGCATGCTGAGCACGTAGCGCCCGCCCGGTTTCAGGATGGCGTGCACGTTGGACAGATGCAGGGGCACGTCCTCGGGGTGGAAATGCTCGATGACGTGGGTGGAGACGACCGCGTCGTAATGGCCGCGCGGTTCGAAGGCGGCGAGGTTCACGCCGTCGCAGCAGCGCCACGTCACGTTGGACCGTTCGTCCGTCCAGCGCTCGCCGCGCTCGCGGGTGATCTCGGTGGCGACGCAGCGGTGGCCGTGGCGGGCCAGATAGCTCAGCAGCCGCCCCTTGCCCGAACCGACCTCGTAGACGTCCCGCGCGCCCTTCAGCAGAGTCAGGAAATGGCGGAAGTCCAGCTCGTCGTTCTGCGCCGCCGTGTCCACCCCGTCGTTCAGCCACGGGCATTCGCTGTACAGGGTGGTGTAGTTCCGCTCGAACACCGTCCAGCGCTCCTCCCGGCGGGAGTCCAGAAGTTCGCGCGCAAGTTGGCGTTCCAGGTCCCAGTGCTGGCGGACCATGGTTTCGCTGAGGGGGTAGTTCGGGGCCAGACCGAACTTCCGCTTGTAGCGGGCGACCAGCTCATCCGACGTCAACGTGTCCACGGATCACCTCGTTGGGGGAAACGGTGCTGTTCCGCTAATCTAAGGATGCTGTCGGAAATCCTTACAGGCGCGGACGGCGGATCGGGCCGCGCGATCGGGCGAGGTAGCGGGGCCGGGCGGGGTACCGCGCTCTTCCCCCTTACCCGGACCGGCCGCGCCCGCGCAGCGCCTGCACCGACGCCTCGTAGAGCGGCAGCGGGCGCGAGGCGGCGTCGTAGGGGGAGGGGTGGGGCTTCAACTCCGGCATCTCCCGCGCGATGTAGTTCAGGTCGGAGCGCAGGTGCCACCAGCACAGCTCGGCCAGCCGCGCGTTGCCGGCGATGTCGCCCAGATACTGCCCGGCCAGAAAGGCCATGGCGCGGTCCTTCTCCGCCCGCGACCAGGAGCGCGGCAGATGCTTCTCGTTCACGTCGAACTCTGTGACGTGGATGGGCAGGCCCAGCCGGTCCATGGCCCGCAGGAATCCCCGCATGCCCTCGCGGTCGTAGGGTTTGCCGGCCATCAGATGGCTTTGCAGCCCCACCCCGTCGATCGGCACGCCGCGCTTCACCGCGTCGGTCAGCCAAGTCTGGAAATAGGCGCGCTTGCGCTGCTGCCAGCCCTCGTCGATCTCGATGCCGAATTCGTTGATGACCAGCTTGGCGGAGGGGAACTCCCGCCGGATGTGGTGGAAGAAGGGGTCGAGCCACTCCGGTCCCTTGGCGCCGCCGGCCACCACCCACCACATGCCCTTGCGGAAACCGTGGCGGTCCTGCTCCTGGGGGTGGCTGCGCTCGGTCTCCCAGAAGAAGGCTTCGTTCATCACGTCGATGCGGTAGAAGCCGTCGCCGTAGCGCCGCTTGACCGCCGCGACCATGGCGGTGAAGCGCGGCCAGTAATTGTCCTCGGACAGGGTGCCGTCCGGCGAGAAATAGGCGCTCTCGCCGATGCCCAGCGCGCGTTGGCGGCTGGCCGGCAGCATCATGTAGTCGGGCATGCCCATGTGCTGCCACAGGGCGCAGTGCCAGTTGGGCTTCGCGCCGATGCGGCGGGCCAGCTCTACCCCGGCGTCGAAGCGGCCCCAGTCGAAGTTGCCCTCCTGAGGCTGGAAGACGGCCCATTTGCCGCCGTTCTCCGGGGTCACCACGTCGCATTCCCGCGCCATCAGCGTGTCGAGCATGGGGTCTTCCGGCTCGATCAGATGGTCGCGGGCGGCGCCGTGGAGGATGCCGGCGGCCCGGCAGGCGTCGCGCAACGTCGGGTCTGGGACCGCCGACGATGCGGCTTCGGCGACGGAGGGGCCGGCGGCGGCCTTGCAGCTTGCCAGCACCGCGGCGGCGGCGGCGGCGCGCAGCGCGGCGCGGCGGGACAAGGGGAAGGTGCCGGATCTGGGCGAGGTCAGGGCCATGGGCGTCGGGCCTCGTGGGGTTCGGGATGACATGATAATTCCCTCTCCCGTCCCGGGAGAGGGAAGGGGCCCGCGCAAAGCGCGGGAAGGGTGAGGGTACTGCCGAGAAACTGGCTTTGATCCTCGATCTTACCCTCACCCGGCCCCTTTGGCGCCACCCTCTCCCGGGACGGGAGAGGGAAGAGCGCCTTGCGGAAGGTCCGGTTACGGCGTCGCCCGCAGGGTCGGGTTGCCGTAGTACTTCCGCGTGGCGACGTAGCTGTTGTACGGACCCTGGTAGCCCTTGCTGGCTGCCTTCTTCAGGTTCACGTCGGTCATCACGCAGACGAACTTGCTGTGGTCGATCGGGCCCAGGTCGGCCACCGCGTTCAGGTCGCTCGCCGTGGTGTGGCCCCAGCGGGTGACGAACAGCACCTTGGAAGCCGCACCGCAGACGATGCGGGCGTCGGACACGGCCAGCGCCGGGGCGGTGTCGAAGACCACCAGATCGAAGCTGGGCGACAGGCCGGCCATGAGCTGCACGAGGCAATCGACGTTGAAGCGGTCCAGCGTCATCGGGTTCAGCTTGCCCGCCGGCACCATGGCGAAGGGCACGTCGTCGGCGGTGTGGACGATCTCGTCCAGCATGGCGTCGCCGGCGATCCAGTCCGACAGGCCCTTCTTGGTAGACAGGTCGAACAGCCCTTCCATGCGGGAGCGGCGGAAGTCGGTGTCCACCACCACCACCCGGCGTCCCGCCTGGCTGGCGACCTGCGCCACGGCCAGCGTCAGCGAGGTCTTGCCGTCCTGCGGGCGGGCCGAGGTCACCGCCAGCGCGCCGACCGGGCCGAGATCCGACAGGTGGTTGCGGAACAGGGCGCGCAGGGATTCGCTGAACAGCGAGAAGGGATGGCGCTGGAAGATTTTGTAGAGGCGCCCCTTGGCCCCGCGGTCGCTGTGGTGCGGCACGATGTGGACGGTGCCGACGCCCAGGATGCGGCGCACGGCGTCCGGGGTGTGGATGCGGCGCTGGAGAAGCTCCAGCCCGAAGACGCTGAAGACGGCGAGCGCGAGCGCTGCGACGAAGCCGGCCAGCAGCAGCAGGATGCGGAAGGGACCCGACGGCTCGTGCGGGACCTGCGGCGCCGAGACCAGCTTGACGGCGGCGGGGAAGGCGCGGGTGTCCTTCTGGGCCTCGACCTCCTCCAGACGGCCCAGCAGGCTGTCGAGAAGCTGGCGCTTGGCGGTCGCTTCGGATTCCAGGGTGCGCAGCGGGATCGCCTGCTCCTGCATGGTGGCGTAGCTGCCCTCCATGCGGGTGATCATGGCCCGCAGCGCGCCCTCCTGCTCCACCGCGACCTGCGCGGCCTCGCGGACGCCGTTGATCTCGCGGCGGATTTCCTGCTGGAGCGAGTTGTTGGCCTCGTTCAGGCGGCCCTGAAGCTCGACGATGCGCGGGTGCTTCGGACCGTACTGGCGGGAGAGCTGGGCCATCTCGGTGGAGATCGCGGCGACGGTGGCGCGGAGCTGGGCGACGACCGGGGAGGCGATGCTGCCGCCGATGGCGTTCCAGTTGCCGGCCTTCAGGTTGCGCTCCAGCGCGTCGGCCTGGGCGACCGAGCGGGCGCGGATGGCCGACGCCTCGGTCAGGCGCAGGCGGGTCTGTTCAAGCTCGTTCTGGGCCATCAGGCCGGTGCCGCCCTTCAGCAGGCCGCCCTTGACGCGGGCCTCCTCGACCTTCGCGTCGGCCTCGGCCACCTCCTTGCGCAGCAGGACGATGCGGTCCTGCAGCCAGGAAATCGCGCTGGTCGACAGGTCGCGGTCCATCTGCTGGCGGGTTTCCATGTAGCGTCGGACGATGCCGTCCACCACGTCGCGGCTGAGCTGCGGCTCCTTGGAGGTGAAGCGCACCTGGATCACGCGCGACCGGCCGACGATGGCGACGTCCAGCTTGCGGTGGATGCGCGCGATGATCTGGTCGTTGCCCAGCGCCGCGTGCGCCTCGCGCGCCCGGATGTCCTGCGCCACCTCGTCGCCGTGGCTCAGCAGCCACGCGACCGGGGCCGGCGGGGCGCCGTCCCAGAAGCGGTCGGCGAGGCCGCGGCCATAGGCCACCACCCGTTCGACGAGCGGGAGCGTCTCGTCCTCCTGCGCCGGCGGGTTGAATTCCGGATGCTGATTGAGCTGAAGATCGTTCACCACCTGGTTCAGCACCTGCGGCGACTTCAGGATCTCGATCTCGCTCAGGATCGCGGCGTCCTCAGTGGGGATGGCGCCCACAACCTGCTCCACCTCGCGCACGATGCGGACCTGCCGGTTGTCCACCAGCAGGAGCGCTTCGGAGGTGTACTGGTCCTTCAGCGTCGAGACGGCCAGCGCCGACAGGCCGGTCAGCACCACCACGATGGCGGCGATCAGCCATTTGTGGCTGCCCAGCACGCGCAGGATGAAGCGGAAGTCCGGCCCCATGGACGGGGTCTGGGATTCGAACTCGCTGCGCCGGGCCGGACCGGGAGCGGCGGGCCATGCCGGAGCCGGAGCCGGCAAACCACCCTGATTGTGGCCGCCGTGATTGACTTGGGGCAGGTTTTCCACGTCTCAAAGCTCCTTATGCATGGGCGCTGGTGCTGGTGCGCCGGAAGAACGCCCGGAAGAACGTATGGCGGCACGGCGCATGAGCAGGACGGTGTGGGCGAAGCCGAAGGCGCCGACGCAATAGCGGCGGAACAGCCGGCGGGGCTCCTGAACCAGCCGGAACGCCCATTCCAGCCCGATGCGCTGGACGGCGGCGGGGGCCCGGGTGAAGCGCCCGGCGAGGAAATCGATGATGGCGCCGCCGTTGACGATCAGCACCCTATGGTCCAGCGCGCGCTTGAGTTGCACCGCGACCTCCTCCTGGCGGGGCATGCCCATGGCCAGGACGATGACGTCGGGTTGAAGCTCCCGGGCACGGGCGATGTAATGCTCCACGGAATGGAAGCCGTGCTGGGCATCGACGTAATCGTGCGGGGTCCGCTCCTTCAGCCGCTCGATCCCCTCGTCCAGCCAGGGCGATGCGGTGCCGTAGACGGCGACCCGCCGCGGCGACAGGTGGCGCAGGAGCAGCGGGATGAAGTCGGTGCCGTTCATGTTCAGCCCGACCGGCTGGTCCAGCCAGGGCAGAGCCATCTCCAGCGCCACGCCGTCCCGCAGCAGGACGTCGGAGGCCCGGAAGGCCGACCAGGCGGCGGAGGACCCCGCGCAGAGGTTCACGCCGTGAGCGTTGAGGAACGACAGGATGGTCGGACGCTCGACGGCAGATAATGTCTTCATCAATGCATGGCGCTCGTCCTCGCAAGAAATACACCGTATTCTCTCGATCAGTGCCAGGACGTCACGAGGGGTCGGCATGCACATCTCCTAACCAAAATCAGCGAAGCGACGACGGTTACGTTGTCTGTGCAACGATGATGCCCGACGGTTTGCGGTGCAGTAAGACGATATTGCTTGCTAACACTTCCGATTGGGGGGAGGCGGCAAGTTCGTTGCCGGTTACCCCTTTCGACAGGACCGCGCGGACAACAGGGAATGATGTGGCCGGACCCGCCCCTTTTTCGCAGCGGTGGGATGGGAGAGGGGGAAGTTCAGGCGAATTAGCCCGTGCACGCCGGGGGAACCCCTGAATCGGCTTGCCGTATTCCACCGCTCCGACCATATAGGTACGCCCGTGGGGCGCCGGTGCGCAGAATTGGGGGTGGGCGTCCGATCCGCCGCGCTGCACTGTTCCAGAACCCGGCGGAGCCCCCGAAGAACCGCCAGTCCCCCGTGTCCGGGCCGGCGACGGAAGAAGACCATTTCCATGAGCAATGACGAAACCACCCCCCGCCAACCCGGCACCGCTCCGGGCACCGCCGACGAGTTCGACCGCCGCGACGCGCTGCGCGCCATCGCCGCGGTGGTGCGCGGCGACGGGATCGAGGTGGACGCCGACAGCACCCCGGCCCGCTGGTCGGTCGCCGTCGTCCACGAGGTGGTGGTTCCCGGCACCGACCGGAAGCTGAAGCTGCGTTTCCGCGTGGCGCTCGGCCCGCTGCCCGACATCGAGGCGGACCTCTGGAGCCTGATGACCGCGGAGGAGGGCTTCGGCCGCCCGCAGGCCAAGGCGCTGGGCAAGCGGGTCAAGGCGGCCTGCCTGTCCTCCGCCGCCATCGAGAAGGCGCGCGGGCGGGTGGACGGCTGGTTCGCCTCCATGGCGCAGCGCGCCGCCGGGTTCGGCGAGGCGTGGCGGCCCAAGGGCTTTGCCGACGAGCTGGGCCGGGTGATCGGCTTCGGCGGGCGCATCCCGCGCCTTCAGACCCTGCTGGACGCGCTGGAGGAAGCCTTCTCCACCGCCGCGGCGCGGGCGGGCCTGAAGGTCCGGCGGGAGCGGCTGGAGAACGCTTCCGGCCTCGGCGTCTATCTGGACAGCTTCGCGACGGCCCGCGCCATGGTGCGCAAGCTGCGGCTGTTCGTCGGCCCGACCAACTCCGGCAAGACCCACGCCGCCATGGACCGGCTGGCCGAGGCGCCGAGCGGCTGCTACCTTGCCCCGCTGCGCCTGCTGGCGCTGGAAGGGCAGGAGGCGCTGGAAACCCGCGGGCGCCCGTGCAGCCTCGTCACCGGCGAGGAGCGCGACGTGCGGCCGGGTGCGGCCTTCACCTCCTCGACCATCGAGATGGTCAACACCTCGAAGGTCTGGGGCGCCTGCGTCATCGACGAGATCCAGATGATCGGCGACCCCGACCGCGGCTGGGCCTGGACCCAGGCGGTGGCCGGCGTGGCCGCCCCGGAAATCCTGATGACCGGCTCCGCCGACGCCATTCCCTACCTCCAGCGCCTCGCCACCGCCCTGGGGGAGGAGCTGGAGGTCGTGGAGTTCACCCGCAAATCGCCGCTGCGCGTGCAGGAGGAGCGGGTGGCCCTGGACGGCGTGCGCCGCGGCGACGCGGTGATCGCCTTCTCGCGCAAGGACGTGATGGGGCTGCGCCGCGAGCTGCTGGCCCGCGACCACACGGTGGCGGTGATCTACGGCGCCCTGTCGCCGGAGGTGCGGCGGGCCGAGGCGCGGCGCTTCCGCGAAGGCACGGCGGACGTGCTGGTGGCGACCGACGCCATCGGCATGGGGCTGAACCTGCCGGTCGCCCGCGTCGTTCTGTCCACCACCCGCAAGTATGACGGGCGGGAGGAGCGCGACCTGAACTCCTCCGAGATCCGCCAGATCGGCGGGCGGGCCGGGCGCTTCGGCATGCATGAGGAAGGCCGCGTCGCGGTGCTGGAGGGGGAGAACATCAACCCGGTGCGCCGGGCGCTGACCACCCCGCCGGTTCCGCCGGAGGACCCGCGCGCCTGGATCAGCCCCAACCTGTCCCACGTCGAGGCCATCGCGCGGGAGCTGGACACCGACAGCCTCGCCAAGGTGCTGCGCACCGCCGGGCAGGAGCTTCTGCGCGCCAACCAGACCTTCCGCATGACCGACCTGGAGCAGCGCATCCAGGCCGCCGCCGCGGTGGACCGGGCGAAGCTGCCGCTGGCCGAGCGCGACATGCTGGCGCGCTGCCCGATCGACGTGCGCGACCAGAACAACCTGCGCCTTCTGGCGTTGTGGGCGACGAACCAGGGCAAGGGGCTGCGCAATTCCGCCCCCGACGCCGCCGAGCGCTTCCACCACCGCGTCGGCACCGACGTGGAGCTGGAGAAGGCGGAGCGCGCGGTGAAGGAGCTGACCGCCTATGCGTGGCTGGCCTACCGCTTCCCCGACGCCTATCCGGAGATGGATCTGTGCCAGGAGCGCCGGGCCATGCTCAACGCCTTCATCGAGCGGACGCTGGCCGAACGCTCGCTGGCCCGCGCCTGCCCGGTCTGCGGCACCCGGCTGAAGGCCAACCACCGTTTCCGGGTCTGCGACAGTTGCTACGCCGGGCGGGTGGAGGAACGGCAGGGCGACCGCCGCGGGCGGCGTCCGGACGGGGCGCGCGGTCAGCCGCCGCAGCCCCAGGCGGGCAACGGGGGAAAAGACGGTGCGGAGGGCCGCCTTCCGCATTTCCACCACCCGGTTCCAGGCCGCGACCGCGGCAAGGGCGGTGCCGGGCACCGGAAGCGGCGGCCCGCCTCGTCGTAGAAACCGGCCCATCCCAGCTCCGATTTCACGTTCTTCTTTGCTCCCTCGTCTTCTGGGGTGGCCGGTGATCCCCGTTTCGGGCGATTCACCCCGGTGGGAAAGGGAGCAAAGGATGGGGTATATTTTCTACGACTTGAGAAGATCCGACAGTTGCCGCGACATGGCGCCGGCTGCACTCGCTGACGGAACGTTCAGCGATGCCGCCCTGCCGGCGGGCATGGATATGGCCGGTATCTACATCATCGTGAACACGCAGACGAACAACCGCTACGTCGGGATCTCAAGCAACATCAAGAACCGATTCAACACGCGGCTCGCCACCGTGACGGAGATGGGCTTTCACAACTTGGAGATGCAGAGGATCGGGGTAACCTGGGGGTCGGTCTCCGTGCGGAACAGCTTGCCTCCGGCTACATATCTTCCTCAGCAGGCGGCTTGGCCGGTTCCCGGTTCCACCGTGGTTTCGCCGCCTCCTTTCGGCAGTTTCGTCGCAACGGTCGACGGTCAGTCCATCAACCTGGAGAAACTGCTGATCCGCTTCGTTCTGAGAAAGCTCGGCGCGGGAGGGACGGTGTCGAACAACGCAATGGCGTACCAACGCTACGACAACCCCACGGCGGACATCATCAAGGTGTGCGTGGCTTGGGGCGACATGGGCGGGCTTTTCCAGGCCGACTACATAGAGGCCGAGTGGTATCCCGGTATCGGCCACGGCTGGTGAACGTCTGGCTCCGGAGAACCCGCATGGGGATCGATCAGGCGACCGCGCTGCCGATCCTCATCGCCCCCCGTCCCGGCGGGGCCACGTGATCTCCTCCGCCCCGCCGCCTTCGGTCAGGAAATAGCGGCGCAGGGGAACGAAGTCGGCGCCCAATTCATAGACCAATGGACGGCTGGTCGGGATTTCGAACAGCGGGATGTCCTGGTCGGGCACCCGGTCCAGATGCTTGACGAGGCCGCGCAGGCTGTTGCCGTGGGCCGACACCAGCACCCGCGCGCCGAGCCGCAGGGCCGGGCAGATGCCCTCCTCCCAGAAGGGGATCACCCGCTCCGTGGTGTCCTTCAGGCTCTCGCCGCGCGGCAGGTGGGCCTTGCCCAGCCCGGCGTAGCGCCGGTCCGACACCGCGGAACGCGGGTCGTCGGGCTCGATGGGCGGGGGCGGGACGTCCCAGCTCCGCCGCCACAGGAAGACCTGATCGGCGCCGTGGCGGGCCGCCGTCTGCGTCTTGTTCAGCCCCTGCAAATCCCCGTAATGGCGCTCGTTCAGGCGCCAGTGCTTGTGCACCGGCAGCCACATGCGGTCCATCTCCTCCAGAACGATGTCGAGTGTTTTGATCGCCCGCTTGAGGACCGAGGTGAAGGCCACGTCGAAATCGAAACCGGCCTGCGTCAGCAGTCCGGCGGCGTGGCGCGTCTCGGCCACCCCCTGTTCGGTCAGATCGACGTCGGTCCAGCCGGTGAACAGATCCGAGCGGTTCCAGACGCTCTGACCGTGCCGCAACAGCACGAGTCGGTGCATGATCCCCTCTCCCTGACGTGACGGTGTCGCATCCGGGGAACGGGGGGCGGGGAAAAGGGTTCCGGCGGGGCGCTTCGGGCAACACGCCATTATGTCAATCTGGAAACACGCGCGACACATTCGGACAACAAATGCGAGGTAACCTGCGCGCCAGGCGAAATTATACGCCCGGCGCGTGCACAGCCGCACTGCGACGCCGAGCCAACTTGCGTTCCGAGGCCGCCATGCAGCATCATGACCTCCTCTCCAGGACCGTTTCGACCGATCGGGACATCACCCTGGAGGCGCTTCGCGTGTTCACCTACCTGAGCCGGCGGCTCCATTTCGACCGTCCCGTGCCGGTGCTCCAGTCCGAACTGGCTGATGCGCTCGGCATGCAGCGGCCCAACGTCAACCGGGCCATCAAGCTGCTGGAAACCAAGCAGATCCTTCTGCGGGATTCCAAACTGGGGCGTGCGATCACGTTCCGGTTGAACCCGGAACTGGAGGGCGGCCGGGCCTGAAACTGGTCCGGAATGATTTTCGAAACCCGTCATCTCGTCTTCACGAACTCGGCCCTCAAGAAAGCCTTCGGCTGGTATCAGAAGGTGCCGAATCAGACCGATCTTCCGATGGGAATGATCGCCTCCGTCGTTCCGAAATCCGACGGGGGCGTCGTGGTCATGGTGCAGCAGGGTGCCGCGAAGGTGCGCGACGTTGCCTTCATGCCCAGCAAAACGCTCGGCGTCCTCCTGCTTTTCTGCCGGCGTCAGAAAATTCCCATTCCGCGTGATGCGGAGAAGGACATCTTCCCCTCCGACGACGGCATCATGCTGACGATCCGCGGCAGTTCCAGCACCACGCCGCCGCCGCCGTGACCCTCGCCCGCTTCCTCACTCGGCGCCGCAGCCGGTGGGTTGGGCCACGGTCAGAGGAATGTCCGCTTCGGTGAAGCGGTAGCCGTGGCCGGCGGCGAAATCCACCAGATCACCCAGCGTCAGCATCCCGCGCGACGCCCGCCGCAACGCCGCGCGCAGGGCCGGATCGGCCTCGGTCGCGACCAGGAATCGGATGTAGCCGCCATGACACATGCCCAAACCTCCTGGAATTGCGGCGTTGCGGACACAAGCAATGGCCCGACGCGGATTGTCCGAAGTCTTGATATCGTCGATTTACCTAAAATTGTAGACAAAATGTGGGAAAGGCGATGCGGCGTCCTGCCGCACCGCCCTTAGCGTCGTCCCGACCCGGCCTTCATTCGCCCGGCTGCTGCACCGTCTCGGCGGGAACGGTGCCGGAGCCTCCGCTGTCCGGCGCGATGGCCGGCACGGGCTCGCCCGGCCCGGAGGCGGCGCGCAGGGCCCGCGCGGCGGCCTTCAGCCCGATCTCGGACCGGCGGTCCGGCATCAGCTCGAACAGCAGCAGGGACCGCCCGTTGACCGGGATCTCGTCGCCGGTGCGGGCGGTGGCGACCTCCAGCCGGTCCGGCTCCGTGGTGTCAACCAGCGTCAGCCAGCGGCTGCCGCCCGCGACCTCCGGCAGCTTGAAGGGCACCACGTCGTGGTAGGCGTTGATGATGAGCAGCAGCGTGGCGTCGGACGCCGCCTTCTTGATGCCGGTGGCCTGCGCCCGCCCGTCCAGCAGCATGCCCAGGCAGCGGGCCATGGGGTCCTGCCACTGCTCGGTCGTCTTTTCCTCCCCCGCGGGGGTGATCCAGGTGACGTCCTTCACGTCGAGGTCGGGGTTGTAGGCACCGGTGAAGAAGCGCCCGCGGCGCAGCAGCGGATGGCTCTGCCGCAGGCCGATCAGGTGGCGGACGAAGTCGGTCAGCGCCCAGCCCTCGTCGCCGACGTTCTCCCAGTCGATCCAGCTGATCTCGTTGTCCTGGCAATAGGCGTTGTTGTTGCCGTTCTGGCTGCGGGCGAATTCGTCGCCGGCCAGGATCATCGGCGTGCCCTGGGAGAGCAGCAGCGTGGCCAGCAGGTTGCGCATCTGGCGGAAGCGCAGGGCGTTGATTTCCGGATCGTCGGTCGGCCCCTCCGCCCCATGGTTCCAGGAGAGGTTGTGGGAATGGCCGTCGCGGTTGTCCTCGCCGTTCGCGTCGTTGTGCTTGTCGTTGTAGGACACGAGGTCGTGCAGCGTGAAGCCGTCATGGGCGGTGACGAAGTTGACGCTGGCCCAGGGCTTGCGCCCCCGCCGGTTGAACACGTCCGCCGAGGCGGCCATGCGGGTCGCCAGTTCCGGCAGCTTTCCCTCGTCGCCCTTCCAGTAGGCGCGCACGGTGTCGCGGAACTTGTCGTTCCACTCCGCCCAACCCGGCGGGAAGCCGCCGACCTGATAGCCGCCGGGGCCGCAATCCCACGGCTCCGCGATCAGCTTGACGCGCGACAGCACCGGGTCCTGCCGGCAGGCGTCGAGGAAGCCGCCGCTGTGGTCGAAGCCGTAGGTCTCCCGCGCCAGGATGGTGGCGAGGTCGAAGCGGAAGCCGTCCACATGCATCTCGGTCACCCAATAGCGGAGCGAATCGGTGACCATCTGGAGGACGCGGGAATGCACGAGGTTCAGCGTGTTCCCCGTGCCGGTGTCGTTGATGTAGTAGCGCGGGTCCGGCGCCAGCCGGTAGTAGGAGGCGTTGTCGATGCCCTTGAAGGACAGCGTCGGCCCCATCTCGTTGCCTTCGGCGGTGTGGTTGTAGACGACATCCAGGATCACCTCGATTCCGGCGTCGTGAAGGCGGGCGACCATTTCCTTGAACTCGTGGATCGCGCCGGAGGCCAGATAGCGCGGATCGGGCGCGAAGAAGGAGATGCTGTTGTAGCCCCAGTAGTTGCGCAGTCCCTTTTCCAGCAGATAGCGGTCGTCCACGAAGGCGTGGACCGGCAGAAGCTCCACCGCCGTGACGCCGAGCGAGCGGATGTATTCGACCACCTCCTGCTGGGCGAGGCCGGCGAAGGTGCCGCGGTACTGCGGGGGCACCGCCGGGTGCCGCATGGTGTAGCCGCGCACATGGGTCTCGTAGAAGATCGACCGTTCCCAGGGGACCGCCGGGTGCCGGTCCTGGCCCCAGGTGAAGGCCGGATCGATCACCGCGCATTTCGGCATCCCCGGTGCGCTGTCGCGCCGGTCGAAGGAGAGGTCGCCGCGCGGCGAGCCGACGCGGTAGCCGAAATGCGCGTCCGACCAGCGCAGCGGGCCGACCAGATGCTTGGCGTAGGGGTCGAGCAGCAGCTTGTTCGGGTTGAAGCGGTGGCCCGCCTTGGGCTCGTACGGGCCGTGCACGCGGTAGCCGTAGACGGTGCCGGGCCGGGCGTCCGGAAGATAGCCGTGCCACACCTCGTCGGTGTATTCCGGCAGCTCGATCCGCTCCAGCTCGCGGCGCCCGTCCTGGTCGAACAGGCACAGCTCCACTTTGGTGGCGTTGGCGGAAAACAGCGCGAAGTTGACGCCCAGCCCGTCCCAAGTGGCGCCGAGCGGGTAGGGCAGGCCCTCCCGGATGCGGGACTGGCGGAAAACCTTCGGAGCGAACGGCGGCTTCTTCACGGTTGAACCTCGTGTGGGCGCGTTGCGGCATGAAGCAGCACAGGAACGCGCAAGCCGCCCCGGTGATCCAGACATCGGCGCAATTTCCGACGTTTGCCGGCGTCTCAACTCTTGGCCGAACCATGTCGCCCTCATTCACCCAAAGAATGGGTCCGGTATGAGCATGGTCATAGTCGCCATGGCGAGTCGCGCCGATAATTATGACGTGCTATCATCGGTTCCGAACAATAAAGTTAAGTAAATCTCTGGGATATAGTCGGAAGTCATCCGACGAAAGGCCATGGAAGTGGATGCGGCTTAAATGAAAACTTTCGCCTTGCCGTGCCGTCACCGCTCCTTTGGGGCTGAAAGCCTGAAGAGATTGGTGAAGAACAGGGCTGGTGGGGGGGCTTCTCCGGTCCTTCCGGCCCATCGGCGGCTTGCTTTCCGGCAACCTGCGATCCATGGCCTCTGAACCACCCAAATCGGCCAACGCCCCGGGCGCACGCGCTGCCGGTGCCCGGCGGTATCGTGCATCCGGCGGACCGGAAGCGACGCTCCAACCCCGCCCCACCAGAACGCGCCTGCCCATGATCCGGCTTTCGGTCAACGCCCTGCTGAACTTCCACCCAAAAGCCATCCTGGCGGCCATCGTCCTGGCGATGACCCTGCTGGGCGGAGTGGCCTGGGGTGCGTTGTCGCTGGCCGATTACGTCAACACGCTCGACCGGGCGGAACAGGGCACCCGGCAGGCCGCGGCCTTTCTGGAGGGGCACGCCGACGCGGTGCTGGACGGCGGCGCCGCCGCGCTGGCGCGGGTGGCCGACCGGCTGGAGGAGGGCGGGCTGGCGACGCTGGCCGACAGCGCGCTGGGGGAGGCTCTGGCGGCGTCGCGGTTCGGTGCGCTGTCCATCCTGGACGGCGGCGGCCGGACCGTGTTCGGCCCCTCGATCCACCCGGACGGCGGCGTCTCCAGCGTGCTGCAAGGTGCGGGGGGCGGCCTGGAGCTTCTGCACGGGCGGGTGGACGGGGTCGATTCCATTCTGCTGGTCCGGCGCATCCTGGGGCGCGGGGGCGTCCTCGACGGCGCGGTCCTGCTGGCGCTTCCCTCCTCCAGTCTGCACACCGTGCTCGACGTGTTCGGTGACGGGCGGTACAGCGTCGCCGGCCTGTTCCGGTTGGACGGCGCGCGGCTGACCGGCATCGGCGACGTCGGGCTCGGCCCCCTTCCCGTGTTGGAACCCGGGGCGGAGAGCGCCGACGGCCACTGGTCCGTGAATGGACGGGGTGCGGTCATCGGCCTGAAGCGGATGCGCGATTTCCCGGCGGTGGCGGCGGTGGCCCTGCCGCGCAGCATCGTCCTGGAGCCCTGGAGCAGCCGGTTGCGGCACGGCTTCCTGATGGTCGGTGTCAGCGTCGTCGCGCTGTTCGGGCTCGGTGCGCTCGGCTGGGCCAGCCTGCGGCGCGAGGCGGCGGCCCGCGACGCCCTGCGCGACGCCAACGCCCGGCTGGAGCAGCGCGTGGAGGAGCGCACCGCCGACCTGCGGTCGCTGAACCAGAAGCTGGTCCGCGCCCTGTCCGAGAAGGAGCGCGCCAATCAGGCCAAGGCCCGCTTCCTGTCGGCGGCCAACCACGACCTGCGCCAACCCTTCCAGGCGCTGCGCCTGTTCCATCACCTGCTGATGGAGCGGCTGAAGGACACGCGCGAACGGTCCATCGCCGAGAAGATGGGGGAGGCGCTGGACAGCGGGGAGAAGCTGCTGCACGCGCTGCTGGAGGTCGCCACGCTGGACGCCGGGGTGGTCCGCCCGAACATCGCCAATGTGGCCATCGCCTCCGTCCTGGGCGGTTTGGCGTCGGAATTCCGGGGGCTGGCGGCGGACAAGCGGCTGGAACTGCGCGTGCGCGGGTGCGACGCGATGGTGCGGACGGACGCCACGCTGCTGACCCGGATGCTGGGCGACCTGCTGCGCAACGCCATCACCTACACACCGGCGGGCGGTATCGTGGTCGGCTGCCGGCGGCGCGGCCAGTGGCTGCGCATCGAGGTGTGGGACACCGGCTCCGGCATCGCGGCGGAGCATCTGGACGCCATCTTCGAAGACTTCGTGCAGTTGGGCAATCCCGAGCGCGACCGCCGCCGCGGCCTGGGGCTGGGGCTGTCCAAGGTGCGCCGCAAGGCGGCCCTGCTGGGCCACGCGGTCGAGGTCCGCTCGCGTCTGGGCCAGGGGTCGGTCTTCTCCGTCATGGTCCCGCTGGCGGCCAGCGAAGCGCGGACGGATGCGGCGCTGGCGCCCGCGTCGACCGGGCGTGCGGAGGATCGTCCGGCCCGCCTGATCCTGATCGTGGAGGACGACCCGGTGCAGAGCGCCGGGATGCAGCTCCTTCTGGAGAGCTGGGGGCACGATGTCCTGGTGGCCGTGGACGGACCGTCGGCGCTGGAGGCGTTGCGCGGGGCGCCGCGCTGTCCGGACGTGATCCTGTCGGACTTCCGCCTGCCCGGGCCGCTGACGGGGGCGGAGACGGTCACCCGCGCGGCCGAGCAGGAGGGGCGCCCCATCCCCGGCATCATCCTGACCGGCGACACCGCCCCCGAGCGCATCCGCGAGGCGGTGGCCGCGGGCTGCCGCCTGCTGCACAAGCCGGTCACCCCCGACGTGCTCCGCGACGCGCTGAACGCCCTGGGGGCGGAGCGCATGCCCTTCCGCCAGACCCAGCCGTCCGCGGCGTGAACCGGGTTCCGGCCCCCGTCCGGCCCCCCTTCCGGTGGTGCAGGCCCGGCAGACACGCCTATCGAGGGTTACATTAATCATTCGTGAAGGCCGCAACGCGTACCCTGAGACCGTGATCGGAGGCGAACACGGCCATGCAGCAGCGTCCTCTCACCCGTCTGGATCAGGTTCAGCTCGATGCGGTGGTGCGTCGGCACGAGATGTTCCGGAACGCCCGCATCGGCGGCGCGCGGGCGACGCTGTCCTTTTTCGACCTGAACGGGCTGGACCTGGAGGGGCGCGACCTCGCCCACGCCGACTTCGTAGGGGCCAGCCTGCGCGGGGCCAACCTGGCCGGGGCGCGGCTGGACTGCGCGTCGATGTTCGCCACGGACCTGCGGCTGGCCAATCTGGTGAACGCCAGCCTCATCAAGACGGACCTGCGCGGCGCCTGCCTGCGCGGGGCGATCCTGATCGGCGCCAACCTGTTCGAGGCTGATTTGCGGGACGGCTCGCTGGCCGAGAAGGACCGCGACGGCAGTCTGCGCATCATCCAGGTGGAGGCCCAGCCGACCGAAACGTCGGGGGCCGACCTGTCCGGCGCCAACCTGACCAACGCCCGGCTGTCCGGTGCCATGGCGATCCACACCGACTTCACCGACGCGCTGATGCGCGGGTGCAAGCTGGTGCGCGCCACCATGCGGGGGGCCAACTTCACCGGATCCAACCTGGAGGGTGCGGATCTGTCGGGGGCGGATCTCCGCGGCGCCTGCCTGCGCGGCGCGGTGCTGACCGGCGCCAACATGGTCATGACGGAGCTGACCGACGCCGACATGGAGGATGCCCTGACCGACGACCCGGTTGGCCGCGTCGTCGCCGAACTCGGGCGTCCGCTGGACGAGCTTCTGCACGACCACATCCGTTGGGTCGGGTCCAGCGGGGCGGAGGGCACGGCGCTCGACCTGTCGGGCTTCGACCTGCGGCATGCCCCGTCGCTGGCCCACACCTGCCTGACCATGCTGCGGGCGGTGGGGGCGACGCTGTACGGGCTGGACCTGACCAGCGTGCAGCTCCAGGCCGCGGTTCTGGAGAAGGGCGACCTGCGCCTCGCCAAGCTGGTGAGCGGCGACCTGCGCGGGGTCAATCTGCGCAACGCGAAGCTGAACAACGCCGACCTGCGCAAGGCCAACCTCCGTCCGCTCTATTTCGACGAGAGGCGGTCGATGCATTCCGATCTGTCGGGAGCGCGGCTGCGCTACGCCGACCTGCGCGGCGCCTGCCTGCGCGAGGTGAACTTCGCGGGCGCCGACCTGTCCTTCGCCAACCTGTCCGGCTGCGACCTGACGAAGACGGACCTGACCAACGCCCGCATGTTCGGGGCGAAGGTGGATCTGCGCTCCCTGTCGGACGGCGCCATTCTCGACGGTGTGGCGGGGCTCAAGCTTTAGGAGTATTTTGCACCTGAATTCGATGGGGAGTGCGTTCCATGTCCGGGCGCGTCGGTGCGGTTTGCGGTGGCGTGGTGTTCGGCCTGATGCTGGCGGCGGGGGTGGCGGCGCTGCCCGGTTCCGCCGAGGCCCGGTCGTCGGTCTTCCTGTCCGTCGGGCCGGTCTATCCGGACTATCCGCCGCCGCACCGTCATTTCCATGGCTATCCGCCGCCGGTCTATGTGGTGCCGCCCCCGCCGCCGGTGGTCTATGTGCAGCCGGCGCCCGTTCCGGCCCCACCGCCCACGGTGATCTTCAGCGAGCCGCCGGCGCCCGTCGTCAACGCCACCCCGACCGGCCCGGCCTATGTGGCGCGCAACGGCCAGCTCTGCCGCGAGTATCAGACGACGATCATGGTCGGCGGCGTGGCGCAACCCGGCTACGGCACCGCCTGCCGTCAGGCGGACGGAAGCTGGCGGGTGGTCAACTGAGGGGGTGGGGGCAGAACGTCCCGAAGACAGCGCCCCCGCCGCCAAAGAAAAAGGCCCTTCCCCCGGCAGGAGGAAGGGCCTTTCCGTTGGAACCGGAAACGCTTACCAGGCCGGAACCACGGCGCCCTTGAAGCGGTCGAGGATGAACTGCTTCACCTCGTCGCTCTGGTAGATCTTCACCAGCTTGGCGACCCAGGGCTTGTCCTGGTCGGCCTTGCGGATGGCGATGATGTTGGCGTAGGGGCTCTCGCTGGCCTCGCGGGCGATGGCGTCCTTGTTCGGGTCCAGGCCGGATTCCAGCGCGTAGTTGGTGTTGATGACCGCCACGGCCACGTCGTCCAGCGAACGCGGAAGCTGGGCGGCGTCCAGTTCCAGGATCTGGAGCTTCTTCGGGTTGTCGGCGATGTCGAGCGGCGACGCCTTCAGGCCCGCGCCCTCCTTCACCTTGATCAGCCCCTTGGCCTGGAGCAGCAGCAGGGCGCGGCCGCCGTTGGTCGGGTCGTTGGGGATGGAGACCTTGGCGCCGTCCGGCAGCGCGTCCAGGCTCTTCACCGTCTTGGAATAGATGCCCATCGGGAAGATCACCGTCTTGGCGACGCTGACCAGCGCGTAGCCGCGGTCCTTCACCTGGTTGTCCAGATAGGGCTGGTGCTGGAAGGAGTTGACGTCGAGGTCACCCTGCGACAGCGCCTGGTTCGGGATGACGTAGTCGGAGAACTCCAGCACCGTCAGGTCGAGGCCCTCCTTGGCGGCCAGCGGCTTCACCTTCTCCAGGATCTGGGCGTGCGGGCCGGGGGTGACGCCGATCTTCAGGGCTTCCGCGGACGCGCCGAAGGCGGTCGCCAGGGTCGCGATGCCGGCCACCAGGCCGAAGGCCGCGCCGAGCACACGGGTACGGAACATCTCCAACTCCTCAGGACTTCAGGTTGCGTTTGTTGACGCGGCGGGCGATCCAGTCGCCCGTCGATTGAACGATCTGCACCAGCACGATCAGCACGATCACCACAGCCAGCATCACCTCCGGCAGGAAGCGCTGGTAGCCGTAGCGGATGCCGAGGTCGCCCAGACCGCCGCCGCCGACCGCCCCGACCATCGCCGAATAGCCGATCAGGCTGACCACCGACAGCGTCAGGCCCAGCGCGATGGCCGGCATCGCCTCCGGCAGCAGGACCTTGCGGATGATCTGGAAGGGCGTGGCGCCCATGGACTGCGCCGCCTCGATCAGGCCGCGGTCCACCTCGCGCACGGCGCCCTCGACGATGCGGGCGATGAAGGGCACGGCGGCGACCGTCAGCGGCACGATGGCCGCGGCGGTGCCGATGGAGGTGCCGGCGATCAGCCGGGTGAAGGGAATGATCGCCACCACCAGGATGATGAAGGGGGTGGAGCGCGTCATGTTCACCAGCACGCCGGCGATCCGGTTGAAGGTGAGGTTCTGCAGCAGCTCCCCCCGGCCCGTGACGGCCAGGAGCACGCCCAGCGGAAGGCCCAGCGCCGTGCCCAGAAGGCCCGACACCGCCACCATGTAGAGCGTGTCGAGAAGCGCCTTAAACAGCAGCGCGTAGATTTCCGGGGACAGCATGACCAAGCACCTCGACACCGAGCTTGTTGACGTTCAGGAGGCTGATGGCCGCCTCGATGGACTGCGGGTTGCCGATGGCCTCCACCACCAGCGTTCCGAAAGGCGCGCCCTGGATCTCGTCGATCTGGCCGTGCCAGATGTTCAGGTCCAGGTTCAGCTTGCGGCTGATCGCGCTGATCACCGGGGAGGTCGCGCGCTCGCCCGTGAAGGTGATGCGCAGCACGATGTTCGACCCCGCCACCGGCGTCGGCGACAGGCGGGCGCGCAGGCTGTCCGGAATGCCGCGGTTGATCACCGGATCGACGAAGGTCTTCGTCGTCTCGTGCTTCGGGTGGGCGAAGACGTCGAAGACCGGCCCCTGCTCGATGATGCGCCCGTTCTCCATCACCGCCACCTTGTGGCAGATCTCCTTGATGACGGCGATCTCGTGGGTGATCAGGACGATGGTCAGCCCCAGCCGCTTGTTGATGTCGGCCAGCAGGTGGAGGATCTGGGTCGTCGTCTCCGGGTCCAGGGCGGAGGTCGCCTCGTCCGACAGAAGCACCTTGGGCTTGCTGGCCAGCGCGCGGGCGATGCCGACGCGCTGCTTCTGCCCGCCCGACAGCTCCGCCGGATAGCGGTCGCGCTTGTCGGTGAGGCCGACGAGATCGAGCAGCGGCTCCACCGTCTCGCGGATCTGCGCCTTCGTCACCCCGGCCAGCTCCAGCGGCAGGGCGACGTTGTCGAACACCGTGCGCGAGGACAGCAGGTTGAAGTGCTGGAAGATCATGCCGATGCTGTGCCGCGCCTCGCGCAGCTCGCGGGCCGACAGGGCGGTGACGTCCACCCCGTCCACCAGCACGCGGCCCGAGGTCGGCTTCTCCAGCAGGTTCACGGTGCGCAGCAGCGTGGACTTGCCGGCGCCCGAACGCCCGATGATGCCGTAGATCTCGCCGCGCCCGATGGTCAGGTCGATGTCGGCGAGCGCCTGCACCGGCGTGCCGGTTCCGCGGGAGGGGTAGGTTTTCTGAAGCTGTTCGAAGGTTATCATACGCTCTGGGCCTCCCGACGCTCTCCCAGCTCGCGGGCGGCGTCGCGCAGGACGGTCTTTTGGATTTTGCCGGTCGATGTCTTCGGCAGGTCGCTGAACACAACGGTACGCGGCACCTTGTAGTGCGCAATGCGGTCCCGGCACCATTGAATTATGTCGGCCTCAGACGGGCGCTCCGCGCCGGGCTTCACCGTCACGAAGGCGCAGGGGCTCTCGCCCCAACGGTCGTCGGGGCGGGCGACCACGGCGGCCTCCAGAACGGCGGGGTGCCGGTACAACGCCTCCTCCACCTCCAGGGACGAGATGTTCTCGCCGCCGGATATGATGATGTCCTTGCTGCGGTCCTTCACCTCGATATAGCCGTCGGGGTGCAGCACGCCCAGATCCCCGGTGCGGAACCAGCCGTCCTTCAGCGCCTCCCGCGTCGCCGCGGGGTTCTTCAGATAGCCCTTCATCACCGTGTTGCCGCGCAGCGCGACCTCGCCGATGGTCTGGGCGTCGGCGGGGACCGGCCGGCCGGTCTCGCGGTCGAGGACCGCGGCGTCCTCCACCGCGACGTGGTTCACCCCCTGCCGCGCGAACTGGACGGCCAGCCCGTCGGAATCCAGCGCGTCCCATTCCGGCTGCGGGGCGCAGACGGTGGCCGGGCCGTAGCATTCGGTCAGCCCGTACATGTGCACCACCTCGAAACCCAGCGCCGCCATGCCGGCCAGGACGGCGGAGGGCGGGGCCGCCCCGCCGGTCCCCACGATCACCGGGCGGGGCGCGCGCCGCCGCACCGCCGCCGGGGCGTGGATCAGCATGTTCAGCACGATCGGCGCGCCGCACAGGTGGGTGACGCCGAGGTCGGCGATGGCGTCGAAGATGGCCGCCGGCTCCACCCGGCGCAGGCAGACATGGGTGCCGCCCGCGGCGGTCACCGCCCAGCTGTAGGTCCAGCCGTTGCAGTGGAACATCGGCAGCGTCCACAGGAAGACGCTCTCGGGCCGGACGTTCAGGGTGAAGGCGTTGCCCAGCGCGTTCAGATAGGCGCCGCGGTGGTGATAGACGACGCCCTTGGGGTTGCCGGTGGTGCCGCTGGTGTAGTTCAGGGCGATGGCCTGCCATTCGTCGTCCGGCCCGTGCCAGGGGGCGGGTTCGGCGGCGGCGAGGAAGTCCTCATACTCCACCGCACCCAGCGAGGGGGCGTCCGGCACCAGTTCGTCGGCGATCTCCACCAGCGTGATGGGGCGCCCCGTCTGGCTCAGAGCGGCCTTGGCGACCGGCGACAGCTCGCGGTCCACGATCAGCAGGCTGGTTTCGCTGTGCTCCAGGATGAAGGCGATGGCCGCGGCGTCCAGCCGGGTGTTCAGCGCGTTCAGGACCGCGCCGGCCAGCGGCACCGCGTAATGCGCCTCCAGCAGGGCCGGGACGTTGGGCGCCAGCACCGATACGGTGTCGCCGCGGCCCACCCCGGCCCGGAGCAGAGCCCCGGCGAAGCGCCGCACCCGGTCCAGGAATTGCGCGTAGGTGATGGTCCGGCGGCCATGGCGGATGGCCGGCTTGTCCGGATAGACCTTCGCGGCGCGCTTCAGGAAGCTGAGCGGGCTGAGCGGGACGTGATTCGCGGGATCGGGGGCGAGGTCGCGGTCGAAGATCGAGGCGGTGCCGCGGGAGGGGCCGGTCATGGACGGAACTTCCTGAAAAAGAAATGTTTTTCTGGCCATTGTTTTCCCCTTTCCCGCCCCGGGAGAGGGAAGGGTGAGGGTGCCGCCACGGATCGGTGCACTGATCCTCGGCAGCACCCTCACCCGGCCCTTCGGGCCACCCTCTCCCGGGGCGGGAGAGGGGAGGGATAGATTGCGGTCACCAGGTCGGGATGATGGTGCCGTTGAAGCGGGTGTTGATGAAGTCCCGCACCTCGGCGGAGCGGTACAGCTCGATGAAGCGCTTGATCGCCGGGTCCTCGGCGCGGTCCTTGCGGACGGCCCAGACGAGGTGCCACTTCGACTGGTCATCCTCCAGAACCAGTGCGGTCTTGGGGCTCAGCCCGGCCAGGACCGCGTAGTTCAGGGTGATGACCGAGGCGTCCACGTCGTCCAGCGAGCGCGGAAGCTGCGCCGCGTCCAGCTCCACCAGCTTGATCTTCTTCGGGTTGGCGGCGATGTCGGCGATGCCGGTGTTCAGGCCCGCCCCGTCCTTCAGCCCGATCACCCCGGCCTTGGCCAGCAGGAACAGCGCGCGGGCGCCGTTGGTCGGGTCGTTGGGGATGGAGACGCTGGCTCCCTCCTTCAGGTCGGCCAGCGACTGGACCTTCTTGCCGTAGATGCCCATGGGCACCACGATGCTCTTGGCGACCGGCACGATGTCGTAGCCGCGCTGCTTGATCTGGTTGTCCAGGAAGGGCTGGTGCTGGAAGTTGTTGGCGTCGATGTCGCCGGACTGGAGCGCCGCGTTGGGCATGTTCCAGTCGGTGAACTCGATCACCTCCGCCTTCAAACCCTCCTTGGCGGCGATCTTCGCCGTGTATTCCAGGATCTCGCCATAGGGGCCGGCGGACACGCCGAGCTTCAGCGACGCGGCGTCGGCGCCGGTGGCGAAGGTGAGAAGGGCGGCGGCGAAGGCGGCAGTGAAAGTAGACGTCAGAAAGGCTTTCACGGAACGGGTCCTTATGTGGGCGGTGTGGAATATCGGAATCGGGCGATGGACCGGTGTGAAATGCGGGCGCGTCAACGCCGCCGCACGCCGGTGCGCCGGGCTGCCAGTTGATGGGCGGCGCGCTCGGCCTGTCCGACGTTGCGGAAGATCTTGCGGTCGAGGTCCTTGAAGGACCAATCGGACACGAAGAAGGTGAAGCCGCCCTGACCGGCGACGACGATGCCGGCGGACCGGCCCTGGACTTCGATGGCGTAGGCGCTGGAGCTGCTCATGACGGTGTTCTCCCTCGGCCCGCGGCGCTTCGGCGCGCGGGAACGGTGCGGATCGGATCGGGTGCTGGGCTGGATGTGAGTCGGCGCGCTGGGGTCAGCGGCGACACGAGGTGCTGCGCATTCGGCAACACAGGCCCATCGCGGTGCCGGTCCGGTCGGCGGGGGAGGGGGGAGGCATCATGGTCATTCCGGTCACTCCTTCCAGAGTTCCACGACCGGTATCGTGGCGCTTTAGCGTTTGGTGACGCGGCGCAAGCTGACGATCAAATTGCCGCGGGGCGCCCCCCTTGGGCGTCCGGGAATTTATCTACAATGTCGCTGGGCATTCGGTCAAGGCGGAAAATGAATGAGAGTTTGTGAAAAGACGTATATAACAATGTAGATTTGTTTTTGCTCCGCGGGGGCGCTGCGGTGTCGGCCCGGCCGCCACCCTGACCCTCCCGCCAACGCAGGGAAGGGGATTGCCGCCGCTTCGCGAATGTCCCCCTCCCGCGCGCAGCGGGGGAGGGCCGGGGTGGGGGCCGCGGAGGGCGTCTCCACCCGGCAAAGCGGCCCTGCGCCGCACTATGCCTCCTAAGACCGTGACGGCGGCGCGGAATGTGGTATATCCGGGCAGCGGTTCAGCCCGAGGAGAGTTCTTTGTCCGCCGATACCCGTGCTCTTGGCGCGCCGGCGCCCGGCACACCGACCGATGCGCCATCCCATGCGCCGGCCGGTCAGCCGCTGGTTCTGGCCCTGCCCAAGGGACGCATCCTGAAGGAGCTGCGCCCGTTGCTCACCCACGCCGGCATCGTGCCGGAAGCGGAGTTCGACAACGAGGACAGCCGGCTCCTGCGCTTTGCGACCAACGTCCCGAATCTCAGCATCATCCGCGTCCGGTCCTTCGACGTGGCGACCTTCGTCGCCTTCGGCGCCGCCCATCTGGGCGTGGCCGGCAACGACGTGCTGATGGAATTCGACTATCCGGAAATCTACGCGCCGCTCGATCTCGGCATCGGCAAGTGCCGCCTGTCGGTCGCCGAGCCCGTCGAACTGGGGGAGAGCGACGATCCGTCGCGTTGGAGCCACGTGCGCGTCGCGACCAAATACCCGGAGGTCACCAGGAAGCATTTCGCGGCGCGCGGGGTGCAGGCGGAGTGCGTGAAACTGAACGGCGCGATGGAACTTGCCCCCACCCTCGGCCTGTGCCGCCGCATCGTCGATCTGGTGTCCACCGGCTCGACGCTAAAGGCGAACGGGCTGGTGGAGATCGAGCACATCGCCGACGTCACCTCCCGCCTCATCGTCAACCGGGCCGCCTTCAAGACGCGGCCCGAGGAAATCTCCGGCTGGATCGACCGCTTCCGGGAGGCTGTGAATGCCCGTCAGGCTTGATGCCCAGGACCCCCGCTTCGCCGAAGGCTTCGAGGGGCTTCTGCACGCCAAGCGCGAGACCAGCGAGGACGTGCAGGCCCTGGTCGCCGGCGTCATCGACGAGGTGCGCAAGCGCGGCGACGCGGCGCTGATCGACTACACCGCCCGCTGGGACCGCCAGACGCTGACCCCCGCCACCCTGCGCATCTCCCAGGAGGAGGTGGACGCGGCGGTTGGCAAGTGCAGCGACGAGTTGCTGCGGGCGCTCGACACCGCGGCGGAGCGCATCGAGAGCTTCCACCGGCTCCAGGTGCCGGAGACGACCGACTACCGCGACGCCCAGGGCGTGCGGCTGGGCGCCCGCTGGACGGCGGTCGGGGCCGCCGGCCTCTATGTGCCGGGCGGCACGGCGTCCTACCCCAGCTCCGTCCTGATGAACGCGCTGCCGGCCAAGGTGGCGGGGGTGGAGCGCATCGTCATGGTGGTGCCGACTCCGGACGGGGCGATCAACCCGCTGGTGCTGGCCGCCGCCAAGCGCTGCGGCATCACCGAGATCTACCGCATCGGCGGCGCCCAGGCCGTGGCGGCGCTGGCCTACGGCACGGCGACCATCGCCCCGGTGGACAAGATCGTCGGCCCCGGCAACGCCTTCGTCGCCGCCGCCAAGCGGCTGGTCTACGGCACCGTCGGCATCGACAGCATCGCCGGCCCGTCGGAGATCCTGGTGGTCGCCGACAACCGCAACGACCCGGCCTGGATCGCCATGGACCTGCTGTCCCAGGCGGAGCACGACACGTCGGCCCAGTCGATCCTGATCACCGACGACGCGGCCTTCGGCGACGCGGTGGCCAAGGCGGTGGACACGCATCTGGAGACGCTGCCCCGCGCCGCCATCGCCGGGGAAAGCTGGCGGGAGCACGGCGCCATCGTCGTGGTGCGCGACCTGATGGCCGACTCGCCGGCCCTGATCGACCGCTTGGCGCCGGAGCATCTGGAACTGGCGGTGGAGGACCCCGACGCGCTGGCCGCGAAGGTCCGCAACGCCGGGGCCATCTTCCTCGGCCGCCACACGCCGGAGGCCATCGGCGATTACGTCGCCGGTCCGAATCACGTCCTGCCGACGGCGCGCTCCGCGCGCTTCTCGTCCGGCCTGAACGTGCTGGATTTCATGAAGCGGACGACCTTCGTCGCCTGCGATGCGGACAGCGTGAAGGCGATCGGGCCGGCGGCGGTGACGCTGGCGCGGTCGGAAGGTCTGGACGCGCATGCGCTGTCGGTGGCGCTGCGCCTGCCGGGAGGAGGTCAGGGGTGAGCGCGAAAGGCAACCGCCGTATCGTCCATGTGACGCTCGACGAAAAGACCGTGATCCGGCGCAAGCCGGAGGTGGAGCATGAGCGCGCGGTTGCCATCTTCGACCTGCTCGAAGACAACGAGTTCTTTCCCTGCGACCACGCGGACTGCGGCCCCTATCACCTGCACCTGTCCATCGAGGACAACCGGCTGGTCTTCGACGTCCGGCGCGACGACGACAGCGGGCTGGACAAGATCACCCTGCCGGTGACCGGCTTCCGGTCCATCGTCCGGGACTATTTCCTGATCTGCGAAAGCTACTATCAGGCCATCAAGCGCTCCACGCCCTCGCAGATCGAGGCGATCGACATGGGACGCCGCGGCCTGCACAACGAAGGATCGGAGATGCTGCGCGAACGGCTGGCCGGGAAGGTGGAAATGGATCTCCAGACGGCGCGGCGGCTGTTCACGCTGATCTGCGTCCTTCATATCCGCGGCTGACGGGGTCGGGCGGCGCATGGCCCCGGTGCTGCAACCGCTCCCCGTGACGAGCGTGTTGTTCGCCTGCACCTACAACATGATCCGCTCGCCGATGGCGGCGGCGATCATGCGGCATTTCCATGGCACGCGCGTCTACGTCGACTCGGTCGGCGTGCGCGAGGGGGACGAGGTCGATCCCTTCGCCGTGGTGGTGATGGAGGAGATGGGAATCGACCTGTCCCGCCACCGTTGCCGCAGCTTCGAGGATCTGGAGGACACGAACTTCGACCTGATCGTGTCGCTGTCGCCGGAGGCGCAGCACCGCGCCATCGAGATGACGCGCACCATGGCCTGCGACGTGGAGTTCTGGAACACCTTCGACCCCACCCTGGTCGACGGCAACCGCGAAGCCATGCTGGAGGCGTACCGCAAGGTGCGCGACGGGCTGCTGGGCAAGATCAGGGAGCGCTTTCCGCTGTCCCGCGGCCCGACGGTTTGACGGCGAACTTCCGCGAAGCCTTTTTCAAGGCTGGGTTGAGGTAAAGTTGAGATGTATCATCGAGGCGAGCGCATTCGCCTCAATAGACTCCTGCGATCCTTGAGAGGGTCCTCCGCCTGATGTCCGCCGGTTTGCCGTCCCGTTTGTTCCGTGCCGCCGGCTTGCGGAGTCTCCGCCTGCGCCTGATGGGCGTCGTCCTGGCGTCCCTTGCCCTGCCCTTGGCCGGGGCGCTGTACTTCTTCGAGCAGCAGCTCGACCAGCGCCTGGACAGCGCCCGCGAACTCGCGCGCCATCTGACCGAGGACGGGGTGGAGCGCCAGCGCGACCTGATCGGGGAGGCCCGGAACCTGCTGAGCGTGCTCGCCCTGGTGCCGGCGGTCCGCGATTCCAGCCACGCCAACACCGATGCCTGCGTCGCCACGCTGGCACCGATGCCGCGGCAGCACCGCTGGACCACCGGCGTCTGGGTGACCGACCCGAACGGCCTGATCATTTGCGACACGACCGGCCCCGGTTCCGGCATCAGCCTGCGCGAGCGTGAGTATTTCCAGCGGGCGCTGGACACCAGATCCTTCGTGCTGAGCGACGTGGTGATCGGCAAGCGGTCGGGGAAGCCGTTGATCCTGGCGGTCCAGCCGGTGCTGGTGAACGGCGAGATCGAACGGGTCCTGGGCGTGGCCATCGATCTGGCCTGGCTGACCGATCTGGTGAAGGTGACGAAGCAGGACGACGCGCGCATCCTGGTGCTGGACCGCCACGGGGTGCTGATCGCGCGCCAGCCCGATCCGGAAGGCTGGGTCGGGCGCAGCCTTGTGGAGTTCCCGTACATCAAGCGTATGCTGACCGAAGGCAGCGGCGCGTTCGAAAGCGAAAGCGCCGACGGGCGCACCCGCATCTGGGCCTTCCGCCGTTCCGCGGAAACCGACACCGTCTTCGCCGTGGGCATGCCGACCGGGCCGATCGTGGCCGACGCCCAGCGCGACCTGATGCGCGGTCTGGTCCTGCTCGGCATCGTCGGGCTGCTCAGCGTGGCGGCGCTCTGGTCGCTGCTGCACGCCTCGGTCCTGCGCTGGATGCGCGTTCTCAGCCAGGCGGCGACCCGGATCGGTGCCGGCGACGTCGGCACGGTGGTGGAGGCCCGCGGCGCCCCGGACGAGATCCGGCTGGTGGCGAACGCCTTCAACGACATGTCGGGCCGCCTGAAACGGCGCGAGCACGAGTTGCGCGCCGCCATGGAGGAGGCCCGCGCCGGCAGCCGCGCCAAGGAGGACTTCCTGGCGACCATGAGCCATGAGATCCGCACGCCCATGAACGGCGTGATCGGATTCGCGGAAATGCTCCTGGAGACGCCTCTGACGGCGGAGCAGCGCCGCTACGCCTCCCAGGTGCGTGAGGCCGGGCGCTCCCTGCTGACCGTCATCAACGACGTGCTGGACCTGTCGAAGCTGGAGGCGGGCAAGCTGGATCTGGTGTGCGTGCCCTTCCGGCTGGACGATCTGGCCGACCGCTGCCAGGCCATCGTGCGGCTGACCGCCGAGCAGAAGGGGCTGGAGATGCAGACCTCCGTCTCCGCGGCGGCACGGGGCTATGTGCTGGGCGATCCCGACCGGGTGCGCCAGATCCTGCTGAATCTGCTGGGCAACGCGGTGAAGTTCACCGACACCGGCAGCGTCCGCCTGACCGTCAAGGCCATGGGCGACGAGGGCGGGGCGCGCCGCTACACCTTCACCGTCAGCGACACCGGCATCGGCGTGCCCGAGGACCGCCAGCGCGAGCTGTTCCAGCGTTTCAGCCAGTTGGACCGCGGGCGCGGCGGCACGGGGCTGGGGCTGGCGATCTGCCGCCGTCTGGTGGAGCTGATGGGCGGCGAGATCGGTGTGGAAAGCCGCGCCGGCGTCGGCAGCACCTTCTGGTTCAGCCTGCCGCTGCAACCCGCCAGCGCCCCGGAACTGGACGATCTCGACGGCGGGCCGCTGCATGCCCATGAACCGTCCAGCCGCGGCGCGCGCATCCTGCTGGCCGAGGATCTGGTGATGAACCGCGATCTGGTCATCACCATGCTGACGCGGGCCGGCCATCATGTGGACGCGGTGCCGGACGGCGCCGCCGCCCTGGCCGCGGTGCAGGAGCGCGCCTACGACCTCGTCCTGATGGACGTGCAGATGCCGGTGATGGACGGGCTGGAGGCGACGCGGCGCATCCGGGCGCTGCCCGGCCCGCTGGGCAGCATTCCGATCCTGGCGCTGTCGGCGGGGGTGCTGGCGGTGGAGGTGGAGCGCTGCCGGCAGGCCGGCATGGACGATCATCTGGCCAAGCCGCTGGAAAAAAGCCGCCTTCTGGCCGCCGTCGACCATTGGAACGGAAATGGGCGCCGGACCGTGGTGGACGCCGCACCCTTCCGGTTGGCCGGTGCGCCGGGCGATCGATCATCCTTGGTTGATCCCGGCCAATGATTAAGTAAAATTAACGGCTCCGTGCTAATGTTGCGGCGATGGGTTCCGCCGTGGCGGTTCCGGTATGATGGTTCCGGTGTTTCATGAAGGTCGCGCTGCCCCCACTCGCCCCGATTCCCGAGCGCAAGCCGGATGTCCCCGCGCCGCTGCCCTCCGCCGGCGCCGCGTCGGGCGGGTCGTTCCAAAGCGCGCTCGCCGAATTCCAGCCGCTCCCCCGCGGGCGGCTGGCCAACGGGCAGAAGCCGCCGCCCCTGCCGGGGACGAAGCCGGAGGCGCCCATCCAGCTTGCCGACGGGACGCGCGTGCCTTTTCCCACCCGCAAGCCCGACGCCACCGCGCTGGCTTCCACCCCATCGACAGCCATCGGTGCCGCTCTGGCGAGCAATCCCGCCGCCGGGCAGGTGGTGCTGGCGGCGCAGCAGGTCGCCGGGCTGTCGGGCCACAGCTTCACCGCCATCCTCGCCCAGGCGACCCAGGAAAGCGGGCTGGACCCGGCGGCCCGCAACCGCTCCAGCTCCGCCGCCGGGCCGTTCCAGTTTTTGGAGCGCACTTGGCTGGATCTGTTCCGCCGCCATGGTTCCGCCTATGGCCAGGGGGAACTGGCGAGCGCGATCCAGAGCCGCAACGGCATCCCCTCCGTCAAGGACCCGGCGGTGCGCCGCCAGATCCTGGCGCTGCGCCACGATGTGGACCTGTCCGCCGGCATGGCCGCGCGCTACCTGTCCGAGGGGCGCAGCCGGTTGGAGGACCGGTTGAAGCGTCCGGTGTCGGAAACGGAAAGCCGCATCGCCTATGTGCTGGGCGTGGGCGGGGCGGCCAAGCTGCTCCGCGCCGCCGAGTCGTCGCCGCGGGCCGCCGCGGCGGAGCTTTTGCCCGCGGCGGCGCGGAGCAACCAGGGCCTGTTCTACGACCGGGCGTCGGGCCGGGCGCTGACGGCGTCGGAGACCGTCGCGCGGCTGACGCGCCGCATGGACACCGACCAGAAAGAGATGTTCGAGCGCATCGCGCAGGCCGCGGAACCCCGCGTCCGGCTGGACGGCGGCCCGTCGCCGCTCAGTTCTTTCCAATCCGCGACGCTCGGCAGCACGCCGGGCATGGACGCGGACGGCGCGGCGGAGTATGAGAACGGCGACGGAAACCCGCTCGGCTGAACCGCCGGGTGGTTCCGTTCCATCTGGAAGGCATTGGCCAACCCCCGCGCCGGCGGTTCACCGCCTCCGGTGGAATCCCCCTTGACCGGGCGGCTTTGGGAGGTCAGTTATTGCCTCGAAACTGTTACGGACTTAAGGGGCTATGGCAAAGGAAGATCTGATCGAGTTTTCCGGGACCGTCGTCGAGCTGCTGCCGAACGCGATGTTCCGTGTGAAGCTCGACAACGAGCATGAAGTGCTGGCGCACACCTCCGGCAAGATGCGCAAGAACCGCATCCGCGTGCTGGCCGGTGACCGCGTCAACGTCGAGATGACGCCCTACGACCTGACCAAGGGCCGGATCACGTTCCGGTTCAAGTGATTGAACCGGTTTCCTCCGTTGAACCGGTTCCCGCCGCCGGCCATCCTCCCCGCGTTATGAGCACCGAACCCACCCCCCGGCTCGTGCTGGCGTCCGCCTCGCCCCGCCGGCTCGACCTGTTGCGCCAGATCGGCGTGGTGCCCGACGCGGTCGATCCCGCAGACATCGACGAATCGCCCCTGCCGCGGGAGCTTCCGCCCCAGCACGCGCTGCGTCTGGCCGGCGAGAAGGCCGCCGCCGTGGCGGCGCGCCATCCCGGCGCCTTCGTGCTGGCCGCCGACACGGTCGTCGCCTGCGGCCGCCGCATCCTGCCCAAGGCGGAGGAGGAGAAGCAGGCCCGCGCCTGCCTTGGCCTGTTGTCCGGGCGGCGGCACCGGGTGTTCGGCGGCGTCGTGCTGCTTTCGCCCGTGGGGGAGGGGGAGGCGCCGCGCCGGTCGGAACGGCTGGTGCGCACCGATGTGACCTTCAAGTCGCTGTCCCACGAGGAGACGGCCTCCTACCTCGCCTCCGGCGAGTGGCAGGGCAAGGCCGGCGGCTATGCGATCCAGGGCCGGGCGGCGGCCCATGTCCGCTGGATCGGCGGCTCCTACAGCAACGTGGTCGGCCTGCCCCTGTTCGAAGTGGCGGCTCTGCTGCGCGGCGTGGGGTTCCCGCTCCCGTGAGCGGCCTTTCGGCAGGTGCCGGAACGGAAATTCTGATCGACCGCGACGGTCCGCTGACGCGGGCCGCCGTGCTGACCGGCGGGCGGCTGACCGACCTCTACATCGATCATGCGGCGCGCCCGTCCCTGCTGGGCCATGTGTTCCTGGGCCGGGTGGAGCGGATCGCGACGGGGCTGGACGGCGCCTTCGTCGATCTCGGCACCGGCAAGTCGGGCCTTCTGTCCGCCCTGGACGCCCGCGGGCCGAAGGGGCGTCCGAAGGCCAAGGGCGAGCGGATCGGCAACCTGCTGCGCACCGGCCAGAGCGTGCTGGTGCAGGTGAAGGCCGATGCCACCGGCGCCAAGGGACCGTCCCTGACCATGGACATCACCCTGCCGGGCCGCTTCCTGGTGCACGCGCCGCTGGGGCGCGACGTGGCGGTGTCGAAGCGGCTGGGCAGCGGCCCGGAGCGCGCCGAGCTGGCCCGCCGCATCCAGGACATCGCCTCCGGCGCCGGCTGGATCGTCCGGGCGGGCGCCGCCACGGCGCCGGAC
>NZ_JAUJFI010000180.1 GCF_030849505.1 Azospirillum isscasi
CAACCGGTCCCGCAACTCCCGGCAGGGCGTGTCCGGCCCGGCGGGCGGCATGCGGGCGGCCAGAAGGGCGGCCGGCAGGACGGCGGTCACGGCGGCCTCCGTTTCCGGCGCGCCGCCCGGAGCGGGACTGGTCGGATCGGAATGGAGCACAGGGGCGCGGCCTCGTCAGACGGATGGGACGGTCGGTCCGGCGCCGAAGCAGCCCCGGACCGTCCATCCTGCCAGACGTTCGTTTGCAATTGGTTGCCGCGTCAAACGGGGCCGGCCTGCGGCGCCGGGTTTTCCGGAGCGCCGTTTCCGCCCGGCCCGCCGGTCGCCGTGACCTGCACGTCCACCGTCATGCCGAGGAAGTCCGCCGGCGCCCCGGTCCAGGACCCGGCGAGCGGAACCGCCTGCGCCGGGTCGCGGGCGACGGCGACGCGGATCAGGTTCCTGCCGCCGACGATGCCGTTGGTCGGGTCGAACTCCACCCAGCCGCAGCCCGGCAGGTAGACCTCCACCCAGGCGTGGGTCGCCCCGCCGCCGGTCATCGCCCCCTCCCGCCCGTCCCGCGCGGGATCGTAGAGATAGCCGGACACGAAGCGCGCCGCGAAACCCAGCGAGCGCGCGGCCTCCATCATCAGCAGCGCGAAATCGCGGCAGGAGCCGCTCTTCAGCGTCAGCGTCTCCACCGGGCTCTGGGTGCCTTCCAGGTCGCGGGCCTGATAGGTGAAGGTCTCCTTGATGCTGCGGGTCATCGAGACCAGCATCGCCTGCGTGTCGGGCGGCCCGCCCTCGCCCAGCGTCACGAACCGGCGGGCCCAGTCGTCCACCAGATGGTCGGGGTCCGGGTAATGCCGCTGGGTGGTCAGCGCGAGATCCGGCACCTCCTCCGCGGAATAGCTGAAGGGATAGGAGCGGGCGTAATCCTCGATGGGGAATTCCAGCTCGCCCATCGGGTAGTGCTCCACCCGGATGTGGCTCTCGAAGCGCAGCTCCGCCGCCGGCTGGTCGAAGCGCGCCACCGCGATGGAGTTGCCGAACACGTCGTGGAGCCACCGCACGGAGGCCGGCACGGGGCTGATGACCAATCCGGTTTCGACCAGCCGCAGGTCGTGGCTGTCGCGGGGCCGGAACATCAGGCGGTGATCGCCGAAGGTCACCGGGTTGGCATAGCGGTAGACGGTGGTGTGGTGGATGTCCAGGGTCATCATGGCGCCCGCCCTTTCCGTAAGCCGACACCAAACGTCGGCATTTGTGAATGGTTCCGAATCACAGTATGGTGCTCGGGCATTCGGGTGGCCGTGCCGGGGAGGGACGGCGGCCAACGCGCGGCCCGGGCCGGATGGGCCGGATCACGCGCGCCAGAGAGACGACAACAAGGGGACTTCCATGCCTTCGCGCCTCGAACAGCTCTGCATTGAAAAAGGGCTGAAGATGACCGATCAGCGCCGTGTGATTTCGCGCGTGCTGTCGGAGGCCGCCGACCACCCCGACGTGGAAGAGGTTCACCGCCGGGCGTCCTCCATCGATCCGCGCATCTCCATCGCCACCGTCTACCGGACGATGCGCCTGTTCGAGGATGCCAACGTCATCGACCGGCTGGACTTCGGCGACGGGCGCGCCCGCTATGAAGAAGCCGGGTCGGAGCACCACCATCACCTGATCGACCTCGAATCCGGAAAGGTGGTGGAGTTCCAGAATGAAGACCTCGAACGGCTGAAGGAAGTCATAGCCCGCGAACTCGGCTATGAACTTCTCGGCCATAGGCTCGAACTGTATGGTGTTCCGCTGCGCCGCCGCGCCACCACGTCGGAGGGGGAGTGACTCCCGGGCGTGCCCGGGCTTGAGTCCTTCGGATTCACCGGGCACCATCCGGACGGTAATCCCATCAATTGTGGGTTGCGCCGGGCGCGGGGCTGTCCGGAGACGGTTCGTGGTCCTAGCTTCGGAAGGCACACGAATCATCGACGGACCAACCGCCGCCATGGACGACACGAACAACGACCCGGTTCTCGCCCGCCTCGACCGGCTGACCGACAGCGTCACCCGCCGCCTGGACAAGCTGGAGGAGCGCCTGCGCATCCTGGAGCAGGACAACGGCGAGATCATCAACCTCCTGATCGCCGTGAAGGCGGGGCTGGAGGAGTGCGCCGGGGATCTGGCCACGGGCGACCTGCTGATCGAGGCGGAGGAGGCGGACGAGTCTCCCAGCCCGTCCCTTCACTGAGCGGACCCGGCACCGGGTTGCCCCGGCCACCGGTCTTCCACTTATTTGACTTGTGACGCGGCGCGTTCCGCCGGATAAGGGCGCCATGCAGACCAGCGCCGCCTCTCTCTCGGATGTCATGACGCCCGGCCCTTCAACCGGCGGCACCGCTCCCCCGGCGTCCCCCCTGGCCGCCATCGCGCCGGGGGTGGCCTTCTTCGACTTCGACGGGACGCTGATCCACGGCGACAGCCTGCTGATGTTCATCGGCGAGGTGATCGGGCGCAACCGCGCCCGGCTGGCCTTCCTCGACGCCCTGCGCTCGGGCCTGCACCGCCACGCCCGCGGGCGCGGGCCGGGGGTGGATTTTCCGGGCTCGGTCAAGACCATCCTGCTGCGCCGGACGCTGCGCGGCGTTCCGGTGGCCGACGCGCTGGCCGCCGCGGAACGGCTGGTCCACCGCATCCGCTGGCACGCCCCGCTGGTGGAGACGCTGAAGATGCACCGGCGCGAGGGGCGCCGGGTGGTGGTCGCCACCGGGGCGCTCGACATCTACATGCCGGCCCTGCTGCGCGGGTTGAACGTCGACGATCTGCTGGCCACGGGTATGGAGGTGCAGGACGGCGCCCTGACCGGGCGGCTGTGCACCGGCAACTGCGTCCGGCTCGACAAGCTGGAGCGGGTGCGCGGCTGGATCGCCGCCAACGGCCCCTTCGGCGAGACCTGGGGCTACGGCAACCGGCCCAGCGACCTGCCGATGCTGTCCATCGTCGACCGCCCCAGCGTCGTGAAGATCCGCTGACCGGCCGACGGGAACCACCCACGGGGATTTGCAACCGTCACCCGGGTGGCGTAGAAAGCCCTCCAGCACCAATGGGCCAGCACCAATGGGCCAGCACCAACGGGCCAGCACCAACAGGAGTCCGTGGCGATGCCCCCCATGCAGGCCGGCTTTTCCATCGACGCCGACATCCGCCCGCCCGGCCAGGGGGACCGCCGCGCCGTCGTCGCGGACGACGATCCCGGCCAGCGGGACGAGCTGGCCCGCCATCTGACCGCCCGCGGCTTCACCGTGACCAAGCTGTCCAGCGGGTTCGAGGCCCTGACCGTCATCGGGGCGGAGGGTCCCGCCGTCGCCCTGCTGCGCCGCCACCGTCCGGAGGACGAGGCGGACCGGGCCGCGGCGCTGGCCTGCATGCTCTACCCCCGCACCCGGATCATCCTGACCGCCGCCGCGCCGGATGCCCAGCCGGACAACAGCCCGGTCACCGTGCTGACCCGCCCGGTGGATCTGGATCTGCTCGACCGCTGCCTGGAAGGGTTATAGAACAATCTCCACCGGCATCCCCGCGGCGAGCCCGGCATCTTGGTCGGCGCGGCCCCGGTTGACGGCGATCTCCGCCAGACCGCTGGAATTCGCGTACCACAGCGCCTCCCCCACCGGAACGTCGGCGAAGGTCCGGCCACGGCGCACCGTGCGCCCGCCGGCCCGCAGGACCGCGTTCTCCGGCAGCCGGTCGGCGCGCAGGCCGGTCATGGCGTTGCCGTAGACGTCCACATAGACGATCCGCGCCAGATCGTCCGGCCAGCCGGGCCGCGCGATGGAGTCCGGACCGGCGGGCTCCAGGGCGACCGGGGTCCCCATGGCGAGGCTGGCCGCCACCGGGGCGAACAGGTCCCGCCCGTGGAAGCTGGCCGACAGCCGTTCGGGCCGCCAGCCGATGGTCCAGGCCCGCACCGACTCCGCCCGGCGCCGCACCAGCTCGAACAGGCCGTTGTCCGGCCCGACGAAGCGGCGCCCGTCGGCCTCCACCACCAGCGGACGGCGGTCGGTCCCCACGCCGGGGTCCACCACGCAGAGGAAGACGCTGTCCGCCGGGAATTCCGGAGCGTAGGCGGCCAGCAGATAGGCCGACAACTGCGGGTCGAAGGCGGGCGCGTCGGCGAACAGGTCGATGACCGGCAGGCCCGGCGCCATCCGCGCCAGCACCGCCTTCATCTGCCCGGTGTAGGGGCCGGACAGCCCGAAATCCGTAAAGAGCACGATCATGCGGCCAGTATAGCGCACCCCGCCCCGTCCGGTAAGGCACGGAATCGTCCCTCGCCGCCTTGCAACAGGTAACAGGCGCTTCATATATTCAACGGAACCCAAATGCACTCGGCTCCGTTTACTTTCTCCGCACGCCCTATCATTGCCGATCTTTGTCGGGACCAATGAATATGAACATATGTTCAAACACCTTCGCCACGAAGAGCCTGACGAAGTTTATCGCCGTCGTCGGTCTGGCGGTGGCCCTGCTCCTGCCCGGCCCGGCCCGGGCCGAGGGGAAGCGCCCCGTGATCGTCGCCACCACCGGCATGGTCGCCGATCTCGTGCGGGCGGTGGCCGGCGACCGGGCGGCGGTGGAGGCGCTGATGGGCGAAGGCGTCGATCCGCACCTGTTCAAGCCCACCCGTTCCGACACGGTGCGGCTGCTGCGGGCGGACGCGGTGTTCATCAGCGGGCTGCATCTGGAAGGCAAGATGACCGGCGCCTTCGACCGGCTGCGCGAGTCCGGCAAGCCGGTCGTGGCGCTGGGCGAGGCGGTGCCGGAGGACCGGCTGCTCAGCCCGCCGGAGTTCGAGGGCGCCCACGATCCGCACATCTGGATGGACGTGGGCATGTGGGCGCGGACGCTGCCCGCCATCCGGGACGGGCTGACCCGGCTCGACCCCGCCGGGGCGGAAACCTACGCCCGCAACGCCGGCGCGTACGGGGAGGAGCTGGCGCGGCTCGACGCCTACGCCCGGCGCATCCTGTCCTCGATCCCCCGCAAGGCCCGCATCCTGGTGACCGCCCACGACGCCTTCAACTATCTGGGCCGCGCCTATGGGATCGAGGTGCGGGGCATCCAGGGCATCAGCACCGAATCCGAGGCCGGTCTGCGCATCATCGAGGAGCTGGCCGCCCTGCTGGCCGACCGCGGCGTGCCGGCGGTCTTCCCGGAAACCAGCGTGTCCGACCGCAACGTCCGCGCCCTGGTCGAAGGGGCGGGGGCGCGCGGCCACCCCGTGACGCTGGGCGGCGCCCTGTTCTCCGACGCCATGGGGGCGCCCGGCAGCTACGAGGGCACCTACATCGGCATGATCGACCACAATGTGACGACCATCGCCCGCGCGCTGGGCGGCGACGCGCCGGCCGGCGGCTTCCAGGGCAAGCTCGCCCTGGCGCAGCGCTGACGCGGCGGAGGAGGAACGGACCATGCAATATCTCTGGCGCACCCCCGGCAGCCGCACCGCCCCCGAGGAAGCCTCGCCCATCGGGCCGCCGCCGCTGGAGATCCGCGGCCTGACCGTCGCCTACCACCGCCGCCCGGTGCTGTGGAACGTGGACTACGCCGCCCCGCCCGGCGGGCTGATCGCGGTGGTCGGGCCGAACGGGGCGGGCAAATCGACGCTGATCAAGGCGTGCCTGGGGCTGGTCCCGCGGGTGTCGGGCGCGGTCGAGGTGTTCGGGCGCCCCATCGCGAAACAGCGCCGCCTGATCGGCTATGTGCCGCAGCGGGAAAGCGTGGACTGGGACTTCCCCGTCTCGGCACTCGACGTGGTGGCGATGGGCCGCTACGGGAAGATCGGCTGGTTCCGCCCGGTCACCCGCGCCCACAAGGAGGCGGCTCTGCACGCGCTGGAGCGGGTGGGCATGGCCGACTTCGCCAAACGCCAGATCGGGCAATTGTCCGGCGGGCAGCAGCAGCGCGTCTTCCTGGCCCGCGCGCTGGCCCAGGAGGCGCAGCTCTATTTCATGGACGAGCCCTTCGCCGGGGTGGACGCGGCGACGGAGCGCGCGGTGCTCCAGGTGCTGCGCGACCTCGACGCCGCCGGGCGGACGGTGATCTGCGTCCACCACGATCTTCAGACGGTCAGCGATTATTTCGACCACGCCCTGCTGCTGAACACCCGCGTGGTCGCCCAGGGGCCGGTCGGGCGGGTGATGACGCCGGACCTGCTGTCCCGCACCTACGGGGGGCGGCCCATGCCGGCCCCGGCGGCGGTGGAGGCGTCATGATGGACGAGGCGCTGCGCATCCTGACCTTCCAATCCGGCTTCAACAGCGCCGTGGTGGTCGCCGGGACCGCGGCGCTGGGGCTGGCGGGCGGGACGGTCGGCACCTTCCTGCTGCTGCGCCGCCGCGCGCTGGTCAGCGACGCGCTGAGCCACGCCACCCTGCCGGGCATCGCCGTCGCCTTCCTGGCCGGGGCGGCGCTGGGCCTGCCGGAGCGGTCGCTGCCGCTGCTTCTGGCCGGGGCGGTGGTCAGCGGGGTGGCCGGGCTGCTGACCGTGCAGCTTCTCTCCCGCTTCACCCGGCTGACCGAGGATTCGGCCATCGGGGCGGTGCTGTCGGTCTTCTTCGGGCTGGGCGTCGTCCTGCTCAGCGTGATCCAGAATCTGGAGCTGGGCGGGCAGGCCGGGCTGAAGACCTTCATCCTGGGCCAGACCGCCGCCATGGCCCAGGGCGAGGCCATCGCCATCGGCCTGCTGGCCGCCGGGGCCGCCCTGGCCGTCGCCCTGCTGTTCAAGGAGCTGCGGGTGCTGGCCTTCGACCCCGGATTCGCCGCCGTGCAGGGCTGGCCGGTGGGGGCGCTCGACCTCGTGCTGATGGGGCTGGCCACCTTCGTGACGGTGATTGGGCTTCAGACGGTGGGGCTGATCCTGGTGGTGGCGCTTCTCATCATCCCGCCCGCCGCGGCGCGCTTCTGGACCGACCGGCTGCCCGCCCTGACCGTCGCCGCGGCGGTGATTGGCGCCCTGTCGGGCTGGCTGGGCGCCACCCTGTCGGCCCTGTTTCCCAAGCTGCCGGCGGGAGCGGTGATCGTTCTGGTGGCGGGGGGCTTCTTCCTGGTCAGCTTCCTCTTCGCGCCGGCCCGCGGGCTGGTCGCCGCAGCACTGCGCCAGGGGCGGCTGCGCCTGTCCTTCGCGGAGCGGCGCGCCCTGACCGACCGGCTGGCCGGCCGGCCGGTGGAGGGCGCCATGGCGCTCTGGCTGCGCCTGCGCGGCTACGCCCGCAACGGTGCCCTGACCCCGGCGGGCCGCGGCGCCGCCTTGGCCGCCGAGCGCGACCGGCGGCTGTGGGAGCGTTTCCTGGCCGATTACCCGGCCCTGCTGCCCGCCCACGCCAATTGGGGCGTGGACCCCATCGACTCGGTCCTGCCCGGCGACATGGTCCGGCTGCTGGAGGAGCGGAGCACCCCGTCATGATGCCGGACGTCCAGGAATTCCTTCAGATCGACGCCCCCGCCCTGCTGGCCGCGGTGCTGGCCTGCGCCGCCTGCGCGCTGGTCGGGAATTTCCTGGTGCTGCGGCGCCAGGGAATGATGGGCGACGCGGTCAGCCACGCCATCCTGCCCGGCATCGTCGGCGGCTTCCTGGTCGCCGGCACGCGGGAGACGCTGCCGATGATGCTCGGCGCGCTGGCCGCCGCGGCGCTGGCCGGCCTGCTGATCGAGGCGGTGCGGCGGCTGGGCCGGCTGGAATCCGGCGCCGCCATGGGCGTCGTCTTCACGGTGATGTTCGCCGCCGGGGTGGTGATGATCGAGCAGGCCTCCGCCGGGGGCGTCGATCTGGACGCCGACTGCGTGCTCTACGGCCAGTTGGAGACCATCCTGTGGCTGGCCCCCACGGGCTGGGACTCGCTGCGCGACCCGGCGGTGTGGGCGGCCCTGCCGCGGGAGGTGCTGACGCTGGCCGCCGTCTTCGCGCTCTGCGCCGCGCTGGTCGGGCTGTTCTACAAGGAGTTGAAGATCACCACCTTCGACCCGGCGCTGGCCTCCACGCTGGGCATCCCGGCGGGGCTGTTCCATTACGGGGTGGTGCTTCTGGTGGCGGCCACCGCCATCGCCGCCTTCGAGGCGGTGGGCTCCATCCTGGTCATCGCCATGCTGATCGCCCCGCCCGCCGCCGCCCGCCTGCTGACCGACCGGCTGGCCGTTCAGATCCTGCTCAGCGTCGCGCTGGGGGTGTTGGCGGCGCTGGCCGGCTACGGCGCCGCGGCCTTCGGGCCGATGCTGCTGGGAGCCTCCCACTCGCTGAACGCCGCGGGCATGATCGCCGTGGCGTCGGGCCTGATCCTGGCGCTGGCCGTTCTGTTCGGACCGCGCCACGGCCTGCTGGGCCGGCGCCGCGCCATCGGCCGGCTGCGCCGCGACCCGGAAGCCGTCGCGTGACGCCGGAACAGGTAGCCGCGTTTTTTCACCACAGAGACACAAAGACACAGAGACAAGGGGGGACCTGAAACCCGAAGATATCGCGGTCCGGGGGCAAGACAATCGGAGGGTTCGCCCCCTCTCTCCATGTCCCTGTGGCAAAGCCCACGCCATGGACGGCGCCATCGCAGAAAAGAAACCGCGCCGACGGAGTAAAGAACCATCCCGGGCTTTCCTCCCAGCCCCGTTGCTCCGCCGATGCAAAAGCCGTAACGTCGGCGCGTCGACCCATGCGGAGCGCCGAATGCCGTTCCCTCACCGCTGGCTGCGCCGTTGGAGCGGGCTCACCCTGGTCGCGCTGCTCCTCTTGCTGGGGAGCGCGCTGCACACGCTGCAGCATCTGCTGGAGCACGAAACGGACGAACTGATCTGGCCGCTTCTGGGGATCGCGTTGGCCGGCGCGGTCGTCGCCCTGGCGGTGATGCGCGAACGGGAGGCCACCCGGCGCGCCCAGGCGGAAGCCCACGCCGCCGAAGCCCGCGCGGCGGACGCCAACCGCCGCCTGACCGAAGCCATCGAGGTCGTCAACGAGGGATTCGTCCTGTTCGACGCGGAGGACCGGCTGGTCCACTGCAACGCCCGCTTCCGCGAGATCTGCGCCCCCATCGGCCCGGTGGAACCGGGCGTCGCCTTCGAGGAGCTGGTCCGCCGGGGCGCCGCCGCCGGCCAGTTTCCCGATTGCGACCCCGCCGGAATCGACCGCTGGGTGGCGCAGCGGATGGAGCAGCACCGCAACCCGCAGGGGCCGCAGGTGAAGCGCATCGGCGACGGGCGCTGGTTCAAGATCGAGGAGCGGCGCACCAGCGACGGCGGCTATGTCGGGCTGCGCACCGACATCAGCGAGCTGAAACAGCGCGAGCAGGAGCTGGCCCACAAGTCCGACCTTCTGGAGGCCACCTTCAGCGCCATGTCGCAGGGGCTTCTGGTGTGGAGCGCGGACGGCCATTTCCTGACCTGCAACCGGCGCCTGCTGGAAATGCTGGACCTGCCGGACGGCGCGGTCCATCCCGGCTTGCGCATAGACGGCTTCCTGCGCTTCCTGGCCGACCGCGGCGAGTTCGGCCCCGGCGACCCGGCGGAGATCGCCGCCCGCCACCTGACCAACCTGCTTCCCGAAGGCATCAGCCGCGTCGAGCGCACGCGCCCCGACGGCCGGGTGCTGGAGATCACCGCCAGCCCCCTGCCTGACCGGTCGGTCCTGATGACCTACACGGACATCACCGAGCACCGCCGGACGGAGGCGCAGCTCCGCCTTGCCAAGGAACAGGCGGAGCTGGCCAGCCGCGCCAAGTCGGAATTCCTGCGCACCGTCAGCCACGAGATCCGCACCCCGATGAACGGCGTGCTGGGGATGCTGGGCCTGCTGCTGGACGGTTCGCTGGGCGAGGAGCAGCGCACCTACGCCCGCACCGCCCGCGAATCGGCGGAAGCGCTGCTGTCCATGCTGAACGACGTCCTGGACATCTCCAAGATGGAGGCCGGGAAGCTGACCCTGGACTCGGACCGCTTCTCCCCCGCCGAGGTGCTGGAGAGCGTGGTCGAGCTTCAGGCCGCCCGCGCCTTCGCCAAGGGGATCGAGCTGGCCGTCTGCATCCCCGGCACCCTGCCGGCGGCGCTGCGCGGCGACTCGGGCCGGGTGCGGCAGGTTCTGCTGAACCTCGTCGGCAACGCCGTGAAATTCACCGACCGCGGCGGCGTGGCCGTCACCCTGTCGGAATGGGAGGGCGAGGACCCTGCCCAGCCCCATGCCCCGCCGCGCCTGCGGTTCGAGGTGGCCGACACCGGTCCCGGCATCCCGCCCGACGCGCAGGCCGACCTGTTCACCGAATTCTCCCAGGTCCATCCCCGCCTGTCCCGCCGCCACGACGGCGCCGGGCTGGGGCTGGCGATCTCCAAGCGGCTGGTGGAGATGATGGGGGGAAGCATCGGCTTCGACAGCACCGCCGGCCAGGGCAGCCGTTTCTGGTTCACCCTGCCGCTGGAGCCCGACGCGGAACGGACCGCCGGTGCGGAACCGCCGCTGGCCGGTGAATCGGTCCTGCTGCTGGAGTTCAACCCCGTCGTCCGGCGGGCGCTGGCCGAGCAGCTCCGCTCCTGGGGGGCCGTGGTCGCCGCGCCCGATGCGGAGGAGATGGTCGCCGGGCTGGACGCCGGCACCCTGCCCGCCGCCGGCACCGCGGTGATCGGCAGCGTGGAAACCCCGGTCGCCGGCTCCCTGCCCGACCGGCTGCGCG
>NZ_JAUJFI010000181.1 GCF_030849505.1 Azospirillum isscasi
GCCGTATCCCTCGGGACGGCGCGGCGCGGTCCCCGGCAGATCGACGGTGCGGCGCGGAATGTCGGCCGGCTTGTAGCTCGAACCGGGGATCGGGGCGCCGGCCGGCGGCTTCGGGGTGCTCGTGTTCATCTCGGGTCCCTTGGAGGAAAACGGCTCGGGTTGCGGCGTGCGGGGGGCCGGGAAGGGGCCTGCCGGGCCGGCGGACGGCGCCGCCCCGGGCAGGGGCGCAGCCGGCGGATTCGTCAGGGAGGCGAGCGGCGACACCGCCGCCGCGGGTTCGGCGGCACCCGCCTGCGGTGCGGCCGGGGTGGCCGGGTCGGCGCTTTGGGTCTTCGGCGCACCGACGGGCGGATTCTTTCGTCCGAACAGCATGAACGTTGATCCCCAGGTCAGTCAGGTGGTTTCAGTCAGGTCGTTGAAGCCGGGTCATCGGTGGGAGGCGTCGCATGACCGGGCCCGATCGACAGCGGCCAAAGGACCATCAGCCAAAAGACCACCCCGCCGGGGTAACACGGTCATCCGGCCGGCCGCAAGTGGGCTTTCGCGCAGGGCCGGAACCGTGCCGGACAGCGGTCCGTCACGCTCCTTCCCGGCGGGAAAGGCCCGCCGCGGGCCCCGCCGCGGACCCCATCGTGAGCCCCGTCATCGAATGATAGACATGGACCATGAAGGCGCTCGCGATCACCGGCACCAGCAGGTTGACGAAAGGAATTGTCGAAAGAAAGGCAATTACGACACCAGCCGAAAATGGTTTCAACGGCCTGGAACGCCGTAGAAATCCCGCCTCGTTCCGTCCCATCCGCCGGATCGCCACCATCTCGAAGTATTCGCGCCCGAGAAGATAGCCGTTCGCGGTGTAGAAGATCAGAAGGTTCAACCCCGGCACCATCAGATACAGGGGCAGGGCGACCAGATTGACCAGCAGCACGACCGCGAAAAAGCGCAGCGCGGTCAGAAGCTCCTCCCCAAGACCGGTCTGGCGGGCCGGCGGCAACTGGGGATAGTGGCGCCGCTCCACCGCCTGCACCACCTCGTCCAGGAAGAAGCTCGACACCATGCCGACCGTGGCCGGGAACAGCACCCAGGCCACCAGCAGGACGGCAAGCCCGCCCAGCACATCCAGCACCCCGTCCACCCAGGCATAACCGGTCAGCGCGGTGTGGAACAGCGCCCACCACACCCCGCCGGCCAGCAGGGCGAAGGCCACGATGGCGGACAGCACGCCGATCCACACGACGCGGCGGGACGCCGGATCGGAAAGCTGTGCGATGGCGAGAAGCAGCGCGCGGATCATCCGGATTCCCCTGTTCTTGGGCCAGCCTGTCCATGGGCCGGTTTCATGGGCCGGCGCGGCCAGGCGACGCTTATCTACGACGGCGCGCCGCTCTGTTCCAGGGGCCCGTTCCAGGGGGCATGCGCCGCGCTTGAGATGTGAAGAGGGGCCGCTATACTCGCGCCCGGTTTTCCTCCCCAGTTCAGACACCGTTTCAAGGAGTGCCCATGGCCCCGGCTGAATTCGACGTTACCGGCATCGGCAACGCCATCGTCGACGTGATCGCCCACGCCGACGACGCCTTCCTCGCCGCCAACGGCATCGAGAAGGGGGCCATGACGCTGATCGACGCCGCCCGCGCGGAGGAGCTGTACGGCCGCATGGGTCCGGGCATCGAGGTGTCGGGCGGTTCCGCCGGCAACACCATGGCGGGCATCGCCTCGCTGGGCGGCAAGGGGGCCTACATCGGCAAGGTCCACGGCGACCAGCTCGGCCAGGTCTTCCGCCACGACATCCGCGCCGCCGGCGTGCATTTCGAGACGGCGGCGGGCCATGGCGGCGCCCCGACCGCGCGCTGCCTGATCCTGGTGACGCCGGACGCCCAGCGCTCCATGAACACCTTCCTCGGCGCCTGCGTGGAACTGGGGCCGGAGGACATCGACGAGGCCCTGATCGCCAACTCCCAGGTCACCTATCTGGAAGGCTATCTGTGGGACCCGCCGCGCGCCAAGGAAGCCTTCCGCAAGGCGGCCTCCGCCGCCCACGGCGCCGGGCGCAAGGTGTCGCTGTCGCTGTCGGACAGCTTCTGCGTCCACCGCCACCACGCGGAGTTCGTGGATCTCGTCGAAGGCCATGTGGACATCCTGTTCGCCAACGAGCATGAGATCACCGCCCTCTACAGGACCGACCGCTTCGAAGACGCGCTGGAGGCCGTGAAGCGTCTCGGCAAGACCGCCGCCCTGACGCGCAGCGAAAAGGGCGCCGTCATCGTCTCCGGCGGCGAGGTGGTGGAGGTCCCGGCGTCCCCGGTGGCCCGCGTGGTGGACACCACGGGTGCGGGCGATCTCTACGCCGCCGGCTTCCTCTACGGCTTCACCCGCGGCCTGTCCGCGGCGGAGTGCGGGCGCATCGGCGCGCTGGCCGCGGCGGAGGTCATCAGCCATGTCGGCGCCCGTCCGGAAGTCGTCCTGGCCGATCTGCTGAAGGACGCGGGCGTTCCGGCCTGATTGCCGTAACGTGACCTGTGGGGTATAAGCTGGCGGACCCTTCCGTCCGCCGGCTTCGCCCCTCATGCAAGTCTATCTGCCGATCGCCGAGATGTCGGTCAACGCCCTGCTCGTGCTCGGCATGGGGGGGCTCGTCGGCTTTCTGTCCGGCATGTTCGGGGTGGGCGGCGGCTTTCTGATGACGCCGCTGCTGATCTTCATCGGCGTGCCGCCCGCCGTGGCGGTGGGCACCCAGGCCAACCAGCTCGTCGCGGCCAGCGTGTCGGGCGTGCTGGCCCACTGGCGCCGCGGCAACGTGGACGTGAAGCTGGGCGTCGTCATGCTGATGGGCGGCATGGTGGGCACGGTGGCCGGCGTCTGGATCTTCTCCATGCTCCAGCGGATCGGCCAGATCGACATCGCGATCACGCTGTCCTACGTCTTCTTCCTGGGCACCATCGGCACGATGATGATGGTGGAGGCCAGCCGCGCGCTGATCCGCCGCCGCGCCCCCACCGCGAAGCGGGGCAAGCTGCACCGCCACATGTGGCTGCACGGCCTGCCGCTGAAGATGCGGTTCCAGCGGTCGAAGCTCTACATCTCGGCCCTGCTACCGGCGGGGATCGGGGCGATCGGCGGCATGCTGGTGGCGATCATGGGCATCGGCGGCGGCTTCATGCTGGTGCCGGCGATGATCTACCTGCTGAACATGCCGACCGGGCTGGTGGCCGGCACCTCGCTGTTCCAGATCATCTTCACCACGGCCATGGCGACGCTGCTCCAGGCGGCCACCAACCAGACGGTGGACGTGATGCTGGCGCTGCTGCTGCTGATCGGCGGGGTGGTCGGCGCGCAGTTCGGCACCAAGGCGGGCGGCAAGCTGCGCGGCGAGCAGGCGCGCCTGCTGCTGGCCTCGCTGGTCGTCGCGGTGGCGCTGAAGCTCGCCTTCGATCTGGTGGTCGAGCCGAACGACGTCTTCACCATCTCCACGAGGCTGCCGTGAGCCGCATCGGGCGGCTGTGGACCGTCCGGGCCGCCGGGGGGCTGGCGGGGCTTCTCGCCGGAGGGCTGCTGGCCGCCACCGTCTGGGCGCAGCAGCTCGTCGCCGACCTGTCGAGCCACCTGATCGCCATCAACACCGGCTTCACCGGGACGGAGGTCGTGCTGTTCGGCACCACCGACGGGGCGGGCGACGTCGCCATCGTGGTGACCGGCCCGCGCACCCCCGTCACGGTCCGCCGCAAGGAGCGCATCGCCGGCATCTGGATCAACGCGCACAGCGCCCGGTTCGAGCAGGTGCCCGGTTATTACATGGTCGCAACGAACCGCCCGCTGGACCAGTTCGTCGGCCGTCCCGTGCTGGAGCGCCACCAGATCGGGTTGCCCAACCTCCAGCTCGGCCCGCGGGAGCAGCTGGCCCCGGAGCAGCTCGCCCTGTTCCGCTCCGCCCTGATCCGCAACAAGCAGCGGGCCGGGCTGTACGGAATCTCGCTGGGGCAGGTGTCCTTTCTTGGCGAGCGGCTGTTCCGGACCAACATCTACTTCCCGGCCAACGTGCCGACGGGCTTGTACAACGTGGAAGCGCTGCTGATCCGCGACGGCGAGGTGGTCAGCGCCCAGACCACGCCGCTGGTGGTGTCCAAGGTGGGCTTCAGCGCGGAAATCTACGACTTTGCGCGCAATCAGCCGATGTTCTACGGTATGGCGGCGGTGATTGGCGCCATCGCCGCCGGCTGGCTGGCCGGCGCCATCTTCCGGAGGATGTGACGATGAGCGATCCGATTGCTTCCGATCCGGCTGAAACCGCGCCGGACTCCACGGCCAAGCCGCCGGTCCGCATCTTCCTGGTCGTGGTAGACGAGAGCCCGGAACTCCAGCTCGCGCTGCGCTACGCCTGCCTGCGCGCCCGCAAGTCGGGGGGCAAGGTGGCGCTGCTCTACGTCATCGAGCCGGGCGAGGTGCAGCAGTGGCTGGCCCTGGAGAACCTGATGCGCGAGGAGCAGCGCGCGGAGGCGGAACAGAAGCTTCAGAAGCTCGCCCGCGACGTGAACCGGCTGACCGGCACCCTGCCGGCCCTGTACGTGCGCGAGGGCAACCGCCGCGACGAGGTGCTGGCCCTGATCGAGGAGGAGCCGAGCATCTCCATCCTCGTGCTGGCCGCCGGCACCGATCCGGAAGGGCCGGGGCCGCTGATCTCCTACTTCACCAACCGCGGCCTCGCGAAGCTGCGCATCCCGCTGACCATCGTGCCGGGCGGCATCGGCATCGACGCGCTGGACGCCATCACCTGACGCTTCACCGCCCGTAGAGGGCGGCAAGGCTGCGCTGGTCGATGTCGGACCGGTCGTCGGTCAGCACGGGATGGCCCTGCAACTCGGCGGGGGCCAGCGTTTCCAGGATGCGCGAGGCGGCGTACGCCGCACCCGCCGGTGCCGCGCGCAGGCGTACGCCCAGATCCTCAAGCGTACGTTTCTCCTTCGTGGCGATCAGCAGGTAGTTCCCGCGCCCGGCGTCGGCCACGTACACCGACGCAAAGACCGCCCCCTGCGTCGCCGCCAGCGGCCCGACCAGCGCGTCGCGGTCCATGGGGGAGGCGACGTTCATGACCAGCACGCCACCCGGCGCCACCCGCCGCTCCACCGCCGCGAAGAACTCCTCGGTCGCCGTGAAGAAGGGGATCAGCGCGGTCGAATAGAGATCGACGATCACCACGTCGTGCCGTTCCTCCGACCGCTCGACATGGCGGCGGGCGTCCTCCACGGCGACGCGCACCTCGGGCCGCAGGCCGAACTTGTCGCGCGCCACCTCGACCACCGCCGGGTCCAGTTCAACCCCCAGAATGTCGGCGCCGGGCCAGACATCGAGGATTTCCTTGGCCGCCGCGCCCCCGGCCAGCCCGAGCACCAGCACCCGCGTGCCGTTTCCCAGCGCCGGCACGGCGGCGAACAGGTCGTAATAGAGGCCGGTCGGCCCGCCGTCCTTGCGCAGCCGCGACTGGGTGGCCCAGGCCACGTTCAGATGCAGCCGGATCTGCTCGGCATCCTCCTGCACCATGATGGTGTTGTGCGGCGTCTCGCGGTAGACGGCGAAGCCCTGCCCCTCGCCATGGCCGGCGGCCCAGGCCACCGGAACGGCCAAAGCCGCAACGGCGGCCATCCGTTTACCACCCGGAACGAAAACGCAGGCGAGCGCCGGCAGGACCGCCGCCAGGGCGTAGCCCGCCGACACCCCGACCTCCGGGATCGCGTAGAAGGAGGCGAAGAAGGTGCCGCCGATGCTGCCCAGCGTGCCGACCGCGTAGATCCGCCCCGCCGCGGCGGCGCCCGACAGGCTGCTCAGCCCCGCACAAATGGGCGACACCACGGCCAGCGCGAAGGAGGGCACGCCCAGGATCAGCGCCGCCCCCAGGACCGACCCTTCCACCGCGCTGAACCGGCCCGCAGCGTCGGCCAGCATCGGCTTGCCCAGCCAGGGCGTCAGCGCCGCGGCAGCGACCCCGGCCAGCAGGGCGGCGCGCAGCGCCGGGACCGCCTTCGGCCCGTCGCCGATCTGTCCGCCGGTCCAGTAGCCGGCGGCCATGAAGGTCATCACCACGCCGATGACGGCGCCCCACTGGTAGACCGAATAGCCGAAATGCGGCGCCATCAGCCGGCTGCCCAGGATCTCCAGCATCATCAGCGACCAGCCGGCGGAGAAGGCGGCGGCGGCGAGCGCGAAGGAACGGATCGACGGGAGGCGGGAGGGATCGGAGCCGGTCAAGATCGGCGGCCGTGGGTTCGTTGAATGGCCTTGTCCATCAGTCCTTGCGCTCTCCCTTCAGCCCATAGACCTCGATCGGGTCGTTCAGCCCCTTCACCGGGTGCCAGCCCATCGGGATGACGCGGCTGGCGCACGCCTCGGCCACCTCGGCGGAGGTGAGGACGTTGCGGTCCAGGCGGCTGCACAGCCCCTCGATCCGGCTGACCAGATTGACCGCCGGGCCGATGACGGTGAAATCCAGCCGGTTGGCGGAGCCGATGTTGCCGTACATGACCTCGCCCATGTGGAGCGCGATGCCGCAACGCAGCGTCGGCTGCCCCCAGGCGGACCGTTCGGCGTTGCGCGCGGCCATGTCGGTCAGCGCGTCCTCCGCCGCGTCCAGCGCCTTGGCGCAGGCGGCGGCCCCGGTGGGGTCGTTCTCCTCCTGCGGGAAGATGGCCAGCATGGCGTCGCCGATGAATTTCAGGATCTCGCCGCCGCGGGCCTCGACGGCGCCGCCCATGATCTCGAAATAGCCGTTCAGCAGGGCGATCAGCTCCTCCCGCGGCAGCCGATCGGCCAGCGAGGTGAAGCCGCGCAGGTCGCAGTACCACAGAACCGCGCGGACGTTGGCGCCGGTGCCGCGCCGGATGTCGCCGGACAGGATGCGCGCCCCCGTCCGGTGGCCGACATAGGTGTCCAGAACGGTCGTCGCCAGCCGCCGCAGCGCCAGCGTCTCCAGCACCGCGCCCAGCGCCGGCAGCACGGCGTCGACCAGCGCCAGATCGGCGGTGGAGAAGCCGCCGGGCCGGTCGGTGGTGAAGCTCAGCACGTTGCGCCGCCCCCCGGCGAACAGCACGGTCATGGCGACGTAATCGGTCGCCCCCTGCGCCCGCAGCTCGGCGAAGACGGGGTAGGGCCAGGGCGGCTCCATCTGTTCCAGCCGGTAGCGCAGCCCGTCGGCGCCGTCGTCGATCAGGGTGGCGAAGGGGCTGGTCAGATACTCGGTGCTGTTCTCCGTGCCGTGGGCGCGGGTGGCGATCTCCACCTGCTCGGCGTTGCGGCGCCAGAAGAAGGCGATGGTGCGGATCTGCGGGTGCAGCAGGGGCAGGGCGCAGACCACGCGCATCAGCGGCAGGCCGGACGCCATCAGCCGCCGGCAGAAGCGGTCCATCATCTGCTCGAAGCCGGGGGCGTGCCGGCCTTCCAGCAGCAGCCATTCGACGACTTCCCGCGCGTCGTCGTCGATGGAGGGGGCCGCAGGGGGGGCCGCGGGCGGTGCCATGCTCACGGATCGATGACCATAGGGATGCGATGCTTGATCTGTCGGCGGATTCTGCCCAAGTTTCGCCTACGCCGCCAGTGTTGTTCGGCGCCGATGGAGGATATCACCATGTTCATTCAGACCGAGCAGACGCCCAACCCGGCGACTCTCAAGTTCCTGCCGGGGCGTGACGTGCTCGGACGCGGCACCGCGGACTTCCCCAACCGCGACGCCGCCGCCGCTTCGCCGCTGGCCCAGCGGCTGTTCGAGATCGACGGGGTTCAGGGCGTGTTCCTGGGCGCCGATTTCGTGACCATCACCAAGGCCGGCGACAAGGAGTGGTTCCTGCTGAAGCCGTCGATCCTCGGCGTCATCATGGAACACTTCACCGCCAACCGCCCGGTTCTGCTGGAGGAGGCGACCGGCGACGGCCACGCCGCCAGCGAGAACGACGACGAGATCGTCACCCAGATCAAGGAGCTGCTGGACACCCGCGTGCGCCCGGCGGTGGCCCAGGACGGCGGCGACATCACCTTCTACGGCTTCGAGGAGGGCGTGGTGTATCTGGAGATGAAGGGGGCCTGCTCCGGCTGCCCCAGCTCCACCGCCACGCTGAAGGCCGGCATCGAGAACATGCTGCGCCATTACATTCCCGAGGTGGTCGAGGTCCGCGCCGTCCGCTGACGGTCCGCAACGGACGGGTGCGGGGCCTCCGCTCCGCGCCCGCCGGTGTTCTTGCTATTCCGGAACCACGAACTGCATGCCCAGCCAGCGCCAGCGCCCGTCCGCGGCGGGCAGGGTGCAGTTCACGCGCGTGCGTCCCGGCGGGAAGGGGTCGCGGATGCGCACCTCCACCCGGTCCTCCGTCACGCGCTCCAGCGCCGTGCGGCCCTGGCCGGCGGCGAAGCAGGCCAGCCGCGACAGGTCGCCCACCCCGTCCGCCACGGTGAAGCCGAGCGGCGGCGGGTTGACGGTCAGCAGCGGGTCGTCGGGCGTCAGCTCCGTCACCGGCAGGGGCAGCGCGTTGGCGGCCAGCCGGAAGCGGTCCACGCTGCCGAAACTCTCGTTCATCACGAAGCGGGGCAGGGACGCCCGGTCGGCCTGCGGGTGCAGGACGCCGGACTGCTGGCCGAAGGCCGCGCCGAACCCCTGCTCCGTCACGATGGTCCGCACCGCCGCGGACACCTCCCCCTGCGGGTAGGCGAACAGGGTGGGGCGGTGGCCCGTCTCCGCCTGCAGCCGGTCGGCCATGCGGCGCAGCTCCGCCCGCACCTCGTCGGCGGGGCGGGAAACCAGCGACTGGGTGGAGGCGCCCAAGCCCCCGATGGTCACCCCGGCGGCGGCGAGCTGCCGGACCTCGGCCCAGCTCATATGGGCGGGCGATCCGCGGTCGATGGCGTCGGTCGCCACGAACAGGGTGAACGGAAGCCCTGCCGCCTTCAGCCGCGGCCACGCCTCGCGGAAGGCGGAGCGGCTGGCCTCGTCAATGGTGATGGCCACCGTCCGGTCGGGCAGCGGCGCGCCGCTGCGCAGCGCCTCCAGGATGCGGGGCAGGGGCAGGACCTGATAGTCGCTGTCCTGAAGCTCCTCCAGATGGGCGTCGAACTGGTCCAGCCGGATGCTGATGGACGGGTTCTGATCCTCGCCGAAGCGGTCGTAGGCGAAGACCACCGCGGTGCTTGCCGTCCCGTCCGCCTCGACACCGGGGCTGCCCGCCATGGCCTGGAAAGCCCAGGCGGCGGCCACGGCGAACAGGGCGGCGGCGCGGCGGAACGGCATGGTGGCCTATCGTGGGTCCGGTAGGGATCGGGCGGCCGGACAAGGGTCCGGGCCGCACCACGGCTGGTGTGGCACAAACACAGCACCGGGAACAAGTCCGCAACACATACCATGTGCTTCGGGTGCGTGCTTCGGGCGCGTCCGTGATGCAGCCTTGCAACAATCCCTGTGACATCCCGCCGCAGAGGCCGCCGCAGAGGCCGCCGCAGAGGCCCTGCGGGTGATCAGCCCATCATCAGCCCGCCGAGCGCCGCGTCGGTCAGCAGAGGGTAGCGCCGTTCGTCCGGCAATTGATAGTGCCACCATTCGCAGGCGTAGTGCCGCCAGCCCGCCGCCGTCATGACGCCCAGCAGGGCGGCGCGGTTGCGCTGCTGCCCGGCGGTCAGGTCGGTGCGGCCGTGGTGGGACCGTTCCGTCATGTCGTCGAAGCCGGTCCCCATGTCCAGCGGGCGCCCGGCGCCGTCGGTCAGGGTGAGATCCACGGCGATCCCGCGGGAATGGGTGGAGCCGCCCGAGGGATCGGCGATGTAGGACGGATCGGGCAGCGCCCGCCACAGCGCCCATTGCGCCTCGACCGGGCGGAAGGCATCGTACAGCCGCAGCCGGCAGCCGATGCCGCGCGCCAGCCGGATCGCCGCGCGCAGCGCCTCCGCCGCGTCGGGGTGCAGAAGGCAGTGCGGGTGCCGGTAGATGGGCACACCGGTCAGATTGTCCGGCGTGGCGTAGAGCAGGTCGATGTCGACGTCGAAGTCCGGCGGTGCGATGGGTGTAAGCATGATCCATGCCGTCAGGGAAGACCGGGGCTGTCTAGCACGCTCTTGACCCAGGGCTGAAGTGGGGCTTTGAAGATGGCGGAATTGATGAAAGCGTGGGGGTCATGAGAGTTCTGGGACTGGACACGGCGACCTCCGGCTGTTCCGCCGCGCTGTGGGACGATGGCCGCGTCACCGTGCGGCGGCGCGAGCCGATGGCCCGCGGGCAGGCGGAAGCGCTGGTGCCCCTGGCGCAGGCGGCGCTGGCGGAGGCGGGATGCGCCTTCGGCGCGCTGGACCGCATCGCCGTGACCGTCGGGCCGGGGGCCTTCACCGGGCTGCGCATCGCGCTGGCCGCGGCGCGGGGCTTCGCCCTGGCCGCCGGGTTGCCGGTGGTCGGGATCACCAGCTTCGACGCGGTCGCCCACGGCCTTCCGGATGCGGAGCGGGCCGGCCGCGCCGTGCTGGTCGCCGTGGACTCCCGCCGGACCGAACCGTTCCTGCAACTCTTCCATGCCGACCTGACCCCGTTGGGCGAACCGGCGATGCTGGAGCCCGCCGCGGCGCCGGGCTGGCTGGACGGGCTGCTGCCCGCCGCCGCACCGCTGCTGGTCGCCGGGGACGGGGCGGCG
>NZ_JAUJFI010000182.1 GCF_030849505.1 Azospirillum isscasi
GGGCTGGCCGGGGTGGAAACGTCGTCGCCCTCCCCCGCCCCGTCCACGGCGATGACGGCGGAAACGAACATGGCCGCGTCGTCCTTCCCCGGCTCCAGCGTCCAGCGGACGCTCAGCACCGGGTCGGGCGGCGGCGGGGGTGGCGGGGGTGGCGGTGGAGGAGGCTCCGGAACCGGCGGAGGCGTGGGGTCAGGGCCGGCGACGGCCTGAAGCGCGGGTTGCGGCGCCGGGGGCGGTGAGTCGAACAGGGACATCTGCCGCCCTTCCGGACGGGAGTCCAGGGTCATCAGCGCCGCCGCGGCCATGTGCGCGCAGGCGTTCCGCCCGCAGGTGCAGCTCTTGTCGAAGACCACGCGGCTGCGCCCGCGCACTGGGACGACCGTCACCGACAGGGTCCGGCCCAGGTCGGTCACCGTGGCCGCGATCCGCCCCTCCGCCCCCAGCAACGTCACCGCGCCGGTCAGGATGAGCGTGCGCCCCCGTTGCAGCGTCTTCGCATCGAAGACGCGTGCCAGATCCTCCTGTGAAAAGGAGACCGTCGCGCTGGCGGTGGCGGCGGCGCGCGGAAGGGAGCCGAACAGCGACATGGACCGGAAGGGATACCGAAAAAATAGAACGGGTCAGGAACGGGGCGTCGGTATAGGCCCTCACCATGCCCCGCCGCAAGCCCGCTCTCAACCCTGAACCGTTGCCGCAACGCAAACATTCCGGTTGCCAAGTTCAACGAAGAACACAAGCGGATGAGACGCGGAGCACGGCAAAGAAAAGCGAACACTACAGCCGTTCAAGAAAATTGCTCAGCGGCGGCACCGGGCCGCAGACCGGCGATTCCTCTCGAAGCAGATAAGCGAAATGCTTCAGCATCGGCTCCGCGTTGGTGCGGTCTCCAAGCGCGTAGGTGGCGACGCCGAACAGCACGACCAATGCAAGGACCAGCGGGTTGAGGTTCAGGCGGGAGGGCGCCATCCGCTGGAAGCACTGCGCAAAGGCCGCCACCGCCAGCCCGCCGAGGACGAGGCCCACCACCACCTCCGTCACCGAATGGTAGCGCAGCAGGATGCGCGAGGCCGCCACCGCCCCCACCAGCCCCAGGGCGCCGAGGATCACCAGCCCGCGCCGCCAACCGTCCAGCGAGCGCGCGGCCATCACCCCGACCGCGCCATAGACGGCGGCGGCGAGTGCGGCGTGTCCGCTGGGGCTGGTCAGCCGGTCGTCGAACAGCCGGAAGCCGCAGGCGTGGCCCAGGATCTTCAGAAGCGCCACCGAGCCCATCAGCATGGCCAGAACGGCCAGCCAGCGCGCCGCCGAAACCGCCGAATGGCGGCGCCACAGCATCACGATCAGGATGCCCGCCACCGGCAGCACGAAAGCCGCGCTGCCGAGAAGCGAGATCGCCTTGTTGACGTGCCAGAGGTTCAGATGTCCCACCGTCCTCGCCGCTCCCTTTCCGTTCAGCGCATGCGAACGAGCGTCCCGTCGCGGTAGTTCCAGGCCGCCGTGCTCTTTCCGTCGGAATTGGGCAGCGACACGGTCAGCGTCCGGTCGGCCTGCTCCACCTTCGGGGCGTTGCTGCAGGTCCCGAAGGGCAGCGACACGGACGGCTTCGCCCCGCCGAGGTCGAGCACGCGGTAGCGCGCGGCGCATTTGCCGTCCACGCTCTCCTGGAGCAGCACCAGCCAGCGCCCTTCCATGTTGTAGGCGTTCACGAAGGACAGGGTGCGCCCCTCGCGGTCCTCGTAGACGACGCGGTCGTTCACGGTCACCTGGATGACCTTCGGCCCGAGTTCGATCATTTGCACGACCTCGTTGCCGATGGCCGCGGACACCAGGATGGCGGCGCCGGCGCGGTCGTCCGCCGCCTGGACGGCGCCGGCCGCCGGAAGGGACAGCGCCGCGGCGAGCGCCGCCCGCGCAACGAAAGCCGCCCGGCCTGAAAAGGCGCGGCCCAGGAACGTCATACCCATGCTGTCCTCGAATTCCCTTCTGGCTGGACACAGACAGGGGCAAGGTAAGCCCAACCGCCGCCATTCTGTAGTCCGTCAATCGGCTGAGATCCCTCTGACGGAAAAATTTCACGGACCGCAAGATTTTGGTTGCCTTCCGCCCGGAGCCCGATTAAAAACCGCGCCACCGCAGACGACGGCAACCGCCGCCGCGGCAGAGAGAAGCGCCCGTAGCTCAGCTGGATAGAGCACCAGACTACGAATCTGGGGGTCAGGAGTTCGAATCTCTTCGGGCGCGCCACTCTCCCTAGTGTTTACAGTTACTCAGCCGCAAAGGGCCGCCCCATCCGGGAGCGGCCCTTTGGCTTGATGGGCTCCGACAGCGCGCTGGGTAGTCCCGCTGGAGGGCAGGAGCCACATACGCAGTGCTCGCTTCGACGGTCAGGCCGCAATATGCAGGGCGTCATCTTTTTTGCGCGACTTTTGCCGCAAAGCGACACGCCCTAACGAAATCTTTTTCCAATTTGGAATGCAGGGGATCACTCCGGAGCTTGTGCTCCATGCCGTATACGCAGGATCACGACAAGTTCGCCGGAAACCCGGTACCGGATGACAAGGGCCACATATCGATGAGTGACTCCCTCACCAGCCGATTCTACCGCCGGCAGATGCCCCTTCTGTCTTACCTCCGGAGAAGCGCTGCACTTACAGCGCACTTACGGGCCACATCAGAAAGATACGACGTCAGCTAACCCCTTGAAAATATGGTGGGCCCGGCCGGATTCGAACCGACGACAACACCGTTATGAGCGGCGCGTTCTAACCGCTGAACTACAGGCCCTGACCGAGGGATGCCGAATGTGCCCAGAATGGGGACCTTATGCAACCCCGTTCAAAGCAGGCCGAAGCCCAAAAATGAAAAGGGGGACCCGAAGGCCCCCGCTTTTCATACACCGGCATGCCGTCCAGGGCGCGCGCCCTGAAAAACCCTCAGGTGTCCAGGAAGCTGCGCAGCTTGCGCGACCGCGACGGGTGCTTCAGCTTGCGCAGGGCCTTCGCCTCGATCTGGCGGATGCGCTCGCGCGTCACGTTGAACTGCTGGCCGACCTCTTCCAGCGTGTGGTCGGTGTTCATGCCGATGCCGAAGCGCATGCGCAGCACCCGCTCCTCGCGCGGCGTCAGCGAGGCCAGCACGCGGGTCGTCGTCTCGCGCAGGTTCGCCTGGATGGCCGCGTCGAGCGGCAGGACCGCGTTCTTGTCCTCGATGAAGTCGCCGAGATGCGAATCCTCCTCGTCGCCGATCGGCGTTTCGAGGGAGATCGGCTCCTTGGCGATCTTCAGGACCTTGCGGACCTTCTCCAGCGGCATCATCAGACGTTCCGCCAGTTCCTCCGGGGTCGGCTCGCGGCCGATCTCATGCAGCATCTGGCGGCTGGTGCGGACCAGCTTGTTGATCGTCTCGATCATGTGGACCGGGATGCGGATGGTCCGCGCCTGGTCCGCGATGGAGCGGGTGATCGCCTGCCGGATCCACCACGTCGCGTAGGTCGAGAACTTGTAGCCGCGCCGGTACTCGAACTTGTCCACCGCCTTCATCAGGCCGATGTTGCCCTCCTGGATCAGGTCCAGGAACTGCAGGCCACGGTTCGTGTACTTCTTCGCGATGGAGATGACGAGGCGCAGGTTGGCCTCCACCATCTCCTTCTTCGCGCGGCTCGCCTCCTTCTCGCCCTTCTGGACGGTGGAGACGATGCGGCGGAATTCGCTGATCGGCAGCTTGGCTTCGTCCGAGATGCCCGAGACCCCTTCACGGGTCTTGCGGATGTCGTTCTCGTACTTGTCGTAGAACTTGCCCCAGGTCTTGGGGTTCAGCCCGCGGATGCGCTCCAGCCAGTTCGGGTCGAGTTCGTGCCCGAAATAGTGGTTCAGGAAGTCCTCGCGCTTCACGCGGCAGTCGGTCGCCATGCGCAGCAGTTTGCCCTCGAAACCGGTCAGCTTGCGGTTCAGGGCGTAGAGCTGCTCGACAAGCTGCTCGATGCGCTGGTTGTTCAGGCGCACCGTGTTCATCAGCTCGACCATTTCGGTCTTCAGCTTGTCGTACTTCTTGTCCGACTGCTTGGCCACGTCCTCGCCGCGCTGGATGGCCGCGATGCGGCCCTCGTGCAGCTTGTGCAGCTTGTCGTAGGTGGTCTTGATCTTCTCGAAGGTCTCGATGACCTGCGGCTTCAGCGCGGCTTCCATGGCGGACAGAGACAGGCTGTTCTCGCCGTCCTCGTCGCCCTCCTCCTCGCTTTCACCCTCGGGGCGCGGGGGACGCTCCTCCTCGGTCTCCTCCGGGGCGGCTTCCACCACCTCGGCCAGACCCTCGGGCATCTCCTCACCGTCCGGGCCGCCGCCATAGGTGGCGTCCAGGTCGATGATGTCGCGCAGCAGCATCTTCCCTTCCATGAGGGCGTCGTGCCACTCGAGGATCGCGCGGATGGTCAGCGGCGATTCGCAGATCGCCCCGATCATCATCTCGCGCCCGGCCTCGATGCGCTTGGCGATGGCGATTTCGCCCTCGCGCGACAGCAGCTCCACCGATCCCATCTCGCGCAGGTACATGCGCACGGGGTCGTCGGTGCGGCCGATGTCGTCATCGTCCAGGTTGCCGGCGGACCGGCCTTCGCCCTCGCCGTCGGCGTTGGCGTTGCCTTCCGAATCCTGCTCTTCCGATTCGACGATGTTGATGCCCATCTCCGAGAGCATGGCCATCGTGTCTTCGATCTGTTCGGAAGACGACGTGTCCTGCGGCAGGGCAGCGTTCAGCTCGTCATAGGTGACGTAGCCACGCTCCTTGCCGCGGGCGATCATCTTCTTGACGGCAAGACCCATGCCGTCCATGAGCGGGCCGTCGCCGGCCTCGTCCCGGGCTTCGGAAACTTCAACGCTGTTCGCAGCTTTCGTGGCCATGCGATCGATGCCCCCGCATTACCCCATAGTAAAAACCCATAGCACGCATCGCAGCGGCCCCCCGCTGTCGATCCGCACCTGCTTAAACCGGTTGTGAACCGTCTCGGACCTTGTCCGGTCTGACCCATCCGGGTCTCAATCCCTCCGGCCCTGCCCTTCCGCACCATGCCCGGCGGCGCTGGCCGCTAGGCATCGTCGAGATCCTCGTCATCCGTCATACCCATTCCGGACCTGATGACCTCCTGTTGAAGGGCTACGACCCGCGCGAAGTTCGCCTCGCTGTTGTCACGGGCCAATGCCGCCTCCGCTTCTCTCAATTCGGCCATCACCTGCCTGTGGTGCAGGTGATGCCATGTCGGCCACCACCCCCGCTTCGCCTCCAGGGAGGAGGCGTCCGGGCGTGCGAAGCCGGCATGGACATAGGTCGACTCGCTGAGCAGAGAGCGGACAATGGTATCGTAGCCGGCGGAAGACAAGTGGCGACAAAGCGATGCGGCGTCAAGTCCCGAGTCGTTTTCCCGCCATCCGGCAAGCGATCCTATGACCGCTTGCCGCAATTCTTCCAGTTCCCGGTCGGAAAAAGGCAGCATGCCGAGCGATTCGCCCAACTCGTCGAACAACTCGGGGTGGTTGATGATGACCGCCAGCAGAACACGCTCCCGCGCGGCGGCGAGATTGCCCGGGTTGCGGCGGCGATGGCCGGGCGGCGGCGCGGTGCGCAGCCCTGGCAGGCCCGGCGTGTGCCGGCGCGTCTGCTGGCCGAAACGCCCGCCCTGCCCTCCCCCTTGCCATTGCCCGCCGGGCACCCAGGGGCCGCGGTCGTTGCGCTGGCGCGGCGGCGGGGCGAAGGCTTCGTCCACGCGGCGGCGCATCTCCGTGCGGTAGAAGACCTGCACGTCGCGGTCGGCGATCTGCCCCACCCGCGATTCCAGCGCGGCCTTCACCGCCGCCTTCGATTCGGGGGTGTCGGTGGGCTTGCCCTCGGTCTCCATGCGCCACACCGCCTCGGACAGCGGGATGGCGGCGCCCAGCACCTCCTGCATGGCGCGGGGGCCTTGCAGGCGGATCAGGCTGTCGGGGTCCTCTCCCTCCGGCAGGAAGGCGACGCGGGCGGATTGGCCGGGGGCGAGGTGCGGCAGGATGCGCTCCACCGCCCGCCACGCCGCCCGGCGCCCGGCGTTGTCGCCGTCGAAGCAGAGGAAGGGCACCTTCTCCGCGTCGGGGATCAGCTTCCACAGCTCCTGCACCTGCGTTTCGGTCAGGGCGGTGCCGAGCGGCGCCACCGCGCCCTCGAAGCCGGCGCGGACCAGCGCGATGACGTCCATGTAGCCTTCGGCGACGATCACCGGCTTGCCGTCCGCCGCCGCCTGCCGCGCCCGCGACAGGCCGTAGAGCAGCGTGCCCTTGTGGAACAGCGGCGTGTCGGCGGTGTTGACGTATTTCGGCCCGTCGCCCTCCAGGATGCGCCCGCCGAAGGCGACCACCCGGCCGCGCCGGTCGGTCACCGGGAAGATGACCCGGTTGCGGAAGAAGCTGTAGGGGGTCCGCCCGTCGTCCGGCCGCTTCAGCAGGCCGGCGGTGACCATGTCCTCCTCCGAGAAGCCCTGCTTCAGAAGCTGGCCGCGCAGCGCGCCGGAATCGCCGGGGGCGAAGCCCAGCCGGAAGCGCGCCATGGCATCGGTGTCGAGCCCGCGGCGCTGGAAATACTCCAGCCCGGCGCGGCCCGCAGGGGCGTGGAGCTGCTGCTCGAACCAGCGGGCGGCCTGCTCCACCAGATCGTGCAGCGTCTTGCGCCGCTCGTAGCGCTGCTTGTCCTCTTCGGTGGCGCGGGGAACCGGCATCCCCGCCTCGCCGGCCAGCGCCTCCACCGCCTCCGGGAAGGCGAGGTTGTCGTGGCGCATGACGAAGCCGATGATGTCGCCGTGGGCCCCACAACCGAAGCAATGGAAGAACCCCTTCTGGTCGTTGACGTAGAAGGAGGGCGACTTTTCGTTGTGGAAGGGACACGGGGCCTTGTATTCGCGCCCGGCGCGGATCAGGCGCAGGCGTTTGCCCACCACGTCCGACAAGGCGAGACGGGTGCGCAGCTCCTCCAGGAATTGGGGCGGAAAGGCCATGGGCGGGCGGCACCCGTGCGATGGAAACGGATCAACAGGCCGAAAGCTGCTGCTTCACGGTGCCGCTGACCTTGGCGAAATCCATCTGCCCGGCGTAGCGCACCTTCAGCTCCGCCATCACCTTGCCCATGTCCTTGATGCAGGTGGCGCCAATCTCCTCGACCACGGTCTTCACGGCGGCGGCCACCTCCTCCTCGGACATCTGCTTGGGCAGGAAGCCCTCGATGACGGCGATCTCCTCGCGCTCCTGCTCGGCCAGCTCCAGGCGGCCGCCCTGCTCGTACAGCTTGATCGACTCGCCACGCTGCTTGATCATCGTCTGCAGCATGGAGAGGATTTCCGCCTCGTCGATGCCGTCGGTGACGCCGCGCGAGCGCGCCGCGATGTCCCGGTCCTTCAGCGCGGCCAGGATCAGGCGCACGGTCGAGACGGCGCGCTGGTTCTTGGCGAGCATCGCCTGCTTCAAAGCCTCGTTCAGGCGCGTGCGCAGCATTGGGTGTGTCCTCGTGTTCGTCAGGGTGTTCGTCAGGTCGAAAGGATCAACGGCGGATCATGCCGGGGAAGCGGCGCGGACCGGTAATATTCCTAAATTTGCGCCGGATTGCCACGCCAATTCCGAATCCTGGCCCGACGCGCCGATTCCGTCCCCCCTCCAACAGCCGAGCCCCGCCAGCCGAGCCCCGCCAGCCAAGCCCCATTGGCCGAGCACGGCGATTATGCAAACGCGCCGCTGGAAATCGGTGTGCCAATCGTCATATACGATTGACCGGCCCACCCGTCCCGACTAATCGATCCAGGCTCAGCCCCCCGACCGCAAGGAACCGGGATGGAGGAGCACGGACCGACGACGACGCGTGCGCCCAGCGGGACGGGACGCGGCGCCGCCGTTCCGCAAGCAGGTGATATGTGGCCCGCGGCGGCTCTTGATAAGGTCTGAAGGATGGCTCAATCGACTCTCCCGGCGGGCGATGCCGGCGCTTACACCGGTGTCCTGGTTCTGGCCGACGGCACCGTCTTCAAGGGCCGAGGCATCGGTGCGGTGGGGGATTCGGTGGGCGAGGTGTGCTTCAACACCTCCATGACCGGCTATCAGGAAATCCTGACCGACCCCAGCTACGCCGGCCAGATCATCACCTTCACCTTCCCGCACATCGGCAACACCGGCGCCAACCCGGAAGACATCGAGACGGTGACCCCCGCCGCGCGCGGCCTGATCCTGCGCGCCGACATCACCGACCCGTCGAACTGGCGCGCCACCCGCCATCTGGACGACTGGCTGAAGAGCTACGGGCTGGTCGGCCTGGCCGGCATCGACACCCGCCGCCTGACCCGCCGCATCCGCGATCTGGGCGCCCCGAACGGCGTCGTCGCCCACGCGCCGGACGGCAAGTTCGACCTGGACGCGCTGGTCGCCAAGGCCAAGGGCTGGCCGGGGCTGGAGGGCATGGACCTCGCCAAGGACGTGTCCTGCCGTCAGACCTACGGCTGGGACGAGGGCGCCTGGACGCTCGGCGCCGGCTACGGCAAACAGGAGAGCCCGCGCTTCCACGTCGTGGCGATCGATTTCGGCGCCAAGCGCAACATCCTGCGCTGCCTCGCGGCGTCGGGCTGCAAGGTGACGGTCGTGCCGGGCACCGCCACGGTCGATGAGGTGATGCGCCACAAGCCGGACGGCGTGTTCCTGTCCAACGGCCCCGGCGATCCCGCGGCCACCGGCGAATACGCCGTGCCGACCATCAAGGGCCTGCTGGACACCGGCCTGCCGATGTTCGGCATCTGCCTGGGCCACCAGATGCTGTCGCTGGCGCTGGGCGCCAAGACGAAGAAGATGCCGCTCGGCCACCGCGGCGCCAACCATCCGGTGAAGGATCTGGCCTCGGGCCGGGTGGAGATCACCAGCCAGAACCACGGCTTCGTGGTGATGGAAGAGACCCTGCCCGCCGACGCCGAGGTGACCCACGTCAGCCTGTTCGACGGCTCCAACGAGGGCATCCGGCTGAAGAACAAGCCGGTCTTCTCGGTGCAGTACCATCCGGAAGCCTCGCCCGGCCCGCAGGACAGCCACTATCTGTTCGACCGCTTCGTGGCGCTGATGGACGGCAGGCAGCCGGCCTGACGCTCCGCGGGCACACCACCCGGAGATGAAGAAGGAGCCGTCCGCGGCTCCTTTTTTTGTCCGGGGACCGGCTTTCCGTCCGGCACCATCCGGTTGGACGGCTTTTCGCCGTTTCCACCCCTTTCGATGGTGCGCCCGCCCGGTCAAAGCTGTGTCCTTTGCGGCCGGACTCTGCGATGGTTACGGACGCAGCCCTCGCTGTTCATACGGGAGTATGGGAAGTCTTGCCTGTGCACGCGCAGGATGATGACGTGCCCGCCGAAGGCGGCGGGACGCCCGGCGACGACCGGTCCAGGGCGGGTGGCCTGTCGCTCCGAACCGGGCTGGTGATGCTGGTCATGGCGGCGATGCTGCCGATGCTGGGCTTCGCCGGCTGGACGGTCATCCGCATGGCCGAGACGCAGAGCGCCGCGATCGAACGGTCCGGCCAGGAACTGGCCCGGACGCTGGCCGTCGCGGTCGACCGCGAACTCATGGCGATGGAGACGGCGCTCCAGGTCCTGACCACCTCGCCCCATCTGGACAACGGCGACCTCGCCGCCTTCCACCGGCAGGCGACGGAGGTGCTGAGGCACAAGGGCATCCGGCGCGAGGGTGTCCACATCCTTCTGGCGGACGCGCAGGGCCAGCAGTTGATGAGCACCCGCCGCCCCTTCGGCGACCCGCTCCCCCGCGCCGCGGTGGCCGGGGTGATCCGGCGGACGGCGGAGAGCGGCCAGACCCAGATTTCGGAAATCTTCAACGGCGCCATCGCCCAGCACCCGCTGGTCGCCGTCGCCCTGCCGATGAACCGCAACGGCCCCTCCGACCGCGTGCTGGCGATGAGCCTGCCCGCGGTGACCCTGATCGACGTGCTGCGCCGGCAGGGGCTTCCGGAGGGCTGGGTCGCCGCCCTGTGGGATCGCCAGGGCATCTTCATCACCCGCACCGCGTCGCACGATTCCTTCACCGGCACCCCGATCCCGGCGGAGGTGTTCCGCCGCACCGCCTCGGCCAGCTTCGGCACCTTCTCCATCATCGGGCGGGACGGCACGCCCCTGTTCAACGCCTTCGCCCGGTCGGAGCTGTCAGGCTGGACCGTCTCCGTCGGCGTCCCGCAGGATCTGATCGCCGAGCCGCTGCGCCGCTCGGTCACGCTGGTGCTGACGGGCGGCGGCGTGCTTCTGGTCCTCAGCCTGGCGATGGCGCTGGCGGTCGGGCGGCGCATCGCCGATCCGGTGGCGGCGCTGGCCGGTTCCGCCCTGGCGCTGGGGCGCGACGGCCCGCACGCCGCGCCGGTGATGACCGCCCCG
>NZ_JAUJFI010000183.1 GCF_030849505.1 Azospirillum isscasi
CGGCCTGCTGCAAAGCGCCTCCGACATGGCGGCCGATGCGGAGGGCGGCGGCGCCTTCGCGGCGGTGACCGGCGCGCTCGCCGCCGCCCAAGGCGCGGTGCCGCGCGACGACCAAACGCTGGTCTGGATCGAGCGCGGGGGTGCCCGATGAACGAGCTGCCGGAGATTCCGGGGCTGGAGACGGCCCGCGTCCTGGTGGTGGACGACAACCGCGTGAACCGCCACCTGCTCCAGGCCCTGCTGGAGCGCGGCGGGGTCAGCCGCATCGACATGGCGGAGGACGGCAACGACGCGCTGGCCCGGCTGGACAGCTTCCGGCCCGACCTGATCCTGCTCGACCTGATGATGCCGAACCTGGACGGGTTCGAGATGTGCCGGCGCCTGCGCCGGATCCCCGCCTGGAAGGACCTGCCGGTCCTGGTGCAGTCCAGCCTGAACCGGGCGGAGGACCGCGCCAAGGCTTTCGCCGCCGGGGCCACCGATTACGTCACCAAGCCGATCAACGCGGTGGAGTTGCTGGCCCGCGTGCGCATCCATCTGCAAAACCGCGCCCTTCTGCACGATCTCCAGCGCTTCCACGAGCGGACGGTCAGCGAACTGGCGCTCGCCCGCAAGATGCAGGAACGGCTGATGCCCTCGCCGGAGCGGCTGGCCGAGGTCGAGGCCGCGGCGGGGGTGGGCATCGCCGCCCATTTCGCCCCCTCGTCGGAGCTGGGCGGCGACTTCTGGGACCTGCGGCACGAAACGCTTGGGCAGGGCCAGGGCCGGACCATGCTCTACATGGTCGATTTCTCCGGCCATGGGGTGGGGGCGGCGCTGAACACCTTCCGCCTGCACGCGATCTGCCAGCAGATGGACGTGACCGGCATGACCCCGGCCGGCTTCCTGTCCACCATCAACCGGCGGCTGTGCGCCCTGCTTCCCAACGGGCAGTTCGCCACCATGCTGGCCGGGGTGATCGAGCCGGCGGAGAACCGCTTCGTCTACGCCTCCGCCGGATCGACGCGCCCGATGGTCTGGGCGCCGGGCGACACCGCGCCGCTGATGGGCGACAGCGCCGGCCTGCCGCTCGGCCTGCTGGCCTCGGCGGAGTATGAGGAGCGCTCGGTCCCCTTGCCGCCGGGCGGGCGCCTGTTCCTCTATTCCGACGGCGCCATCGAGATCCCGGTCGGCGACGACGTGCTGGACGAACCGGGCCTCGCCGCCCTGGTCGCCGAACGGATGGGCGAAGCGGACGGGTGCCGTTTCCTGGACGGGCTGCTGGACCGTCTGCGCGCCGCCGGCCCCATCGACGACGACCTGACGGCGCTGCTGCTGACCCGCGCTGGCTGACATGTGGCAGGCGGACTCCCGCATGACCACCCTCCCCCTTCCCGGCGCCCGGCCCTTCCGGGCCGTTCTGGACACCAACATCCTCGTCGGCTACGCCCTGCTGGGCGCCGAGGTGCCGCGCCGCAGCCTCGCCATCCGGGACAGCGTCGAGGCGGTGCGGTCCCGCGGGGCCGCCTTCGTGTCCGACGCCACGCTGGCCGAGCTGCGCGACGTGCTGATGCGTCCGGACTTCGACCGCTACCGCCCGGCGGAGGAGCGCGCCGCCTTCCTCGCCGCCTTCGCCGCGGAGGCCCGGAGGATCGAGCCCGCCCCGGTGGAGCGGCTGTGCCGCGACCCCGACGACGACATGTTCCTGGCCGTGGCGCTGGCCGCCGACGCCGACTGGCTGGTGACGGTGGACCGGCAACTTCTGTCCGTGCGCCATGTGGGCCGGACCCGCATCCTGCGCCCCGAACGGTTTCTGGACGCGATCGCCTGACCCCGCCCGCCTCCCTGCCTTCGAAGTTTCCACTCGACTTCCGGCATCCGTTCCCTAGAATGAAAAGAGAACAATTGGCAAACCAGCGTTGAACGGATCGCGGGTGACCGGATGAGCACGCAAGTGAGCCTGCAAGGATGAGCACGCAACCTCTCCTGTTCGACAGCCTGCCCGAGACGGAGCGGGCGCGCCGGCCGGCGCGCCGGTCCCGCGCCACCACCGTCGCCGAGCCGATGGCCATCGACGTGGTGCGGGAGGACGTTCCACCCCCGTCCCCGCCCCCTCTGACCCTGTCCCTGGTCCCGCCGCCGCCCGTCCCGATGGCCCCGCGCGCCGACTTCGACCCGGCGGCCCTGACCAACGCGGAGCTGCGGGCGCTGGCCCAGGCCCTGCCCGATCAGAAGCTGGCCCATCTGCTGATCGAGGCGGCGCGCGAATTGAAGCGCCGCGCCGCCCCCGGCGCCTGGGAGGAGGATGGGGAGGACGGCCCCGCCGAACCGAACCCCCTGCTGCTGCGCGCCGCCCGGCAGGCGGTCGGTGAATTGTCGGGGGAGGACGGCTGAGAAGGCCCCGGCCATACACACAGGGCATACATCGACGGACACAAAATAATCCCTTCGCAAAGGATCGTTGCGTACCTCAACTTTGCGCCGGTCCCTCCCTCCGATTCGGGAATGATTGCGCGACACGACACGCACTTATGTGCAATGATGTGTCCGAAGCCTGACCGATGGCCGCGCCCCTGTTTCCCGGCGCGTTCCCGGCGGTCCGAGCCCAAAAGGAACGACCCGCGGGGAGGGTGCTTTGGATTGGATGACCTGGCTCCAGGAATGGGGCGACGCCTTCTATCCCCTGGCCTTCATATGGGCCTTCTTCGAAGGCGAAACCTTCGTCATCTTCGGCGGGATGGGCGCCCACCTCGGGATCGTCAACCTGTACTGGCTGGTGGCCGCCGTCTGGATCGGCAGCTTCATGGGCGACCAGTGCTATTTCTGGATCGGCCGCAAATGGGGCGGCAAGGCGCTGGCCCGCTTCCCCGCGGCGGAGGCCCGCGCGGCGCGCGTCCTCCACTGGCTGGAGGTCTACGGGGTCGGCTTCATCCTGGCCTTCCGCTTCCTCTACGGGGTGCGCAACATCGCCTCGGTCGCGGTCGGCACCTCACGCATGCCCTGGCGCAAATTCCTGTTCTGGAACTTCATCGCCGCGGGCCTCTGGGCCTGGAGCTTCGCCGGAGCCGGCTATCTGTTCGGCGAGGCCGCCGCCGCCATCGGCGAGAACGGTCCGAAGATCCTTCTCCTCATCGCGCTGGGCATCGGCGTCACGATCTTCGCGGTGAAGAGCGTGATGTGGGTCCGCCGCCGCGTCGCCACGTCCGAGACGCAGGCGTAACCGCGCCGCGCCATCTCCCCCATCAGGGCCACCCATCAGGGCCGCCGCGGGCAACCGCGGCGGCCTTTTCGTTTCGGCAGGCCCTTACTTACGCCCGGCGGGCGATCCACACGGCGGTCAGGTCGTCGCGCAGCGGCAGGCTGGTGCGGGCATAGAAGCGCTCCAGCAGCGGCCCCAGCGGGCGGGCGCGGTTGGCGGCCATGGCGCCCCGCAGCAGGCCGGGCACCCCGTCCTGGCCGATGGGGCCGTTGTCCGGACCGGGGCCGCTGCATTCGATCAGCGCGTCGCTGTAGAGGAACAGGCAGCCCCCGCGCGGCAGGCGCAGGCTGCGGTCGGCGTAGACGGCGCGGCGCGACGCGCCCAGCACCAGCCCCGCCGAATCCAGCAGCCGAAGCTCCCCCGCGATCCCCACAACCGGGTTCGGCGCCCCGGCGGAGGCGTAGGTCAGCGTGTCGGTGTGCAGATCCAGGATGCCGAAGAAGGCGGTGGCGAACTGCCCGGTCGGCAGCACGTCCTTCAGCGCCAGATTCAGCCCGGCCAGCCATTCCGAGGGCGGCACATGCTGCATGGGAAAGCGGTCGATCAGCGTGTGCAGGCGGAAGGTGTTGATGGCGGCGGTGATGCCGTGCCCGGCGAAATCGACCAGCAGAAAGGCGACGCGGTGGCTGTCCAGCGGATAGACGTTCCAGAAATCGCCGCCCAGCTCCGACGAGGTTTCGAAATGGGCGTCCAGCACCAGCTCGTACCGGCTGGCGATGGCCTCCAATTGCTTGGGCTCGGGGAGCAGGGACAGCTGCATCGCCTTGGCGTGCTTCAGCTCCCGCTCCACGCGCCCGCGGAAATTGGCGAGGTCGGTGAACAGCTTGCGCTTTTCGAGCTGGTGGCGGACGCGGGCGACGCATTCCCCCGGCTTGATCGGCTTGGAGATGAAATCGCTGCCACCCGCCGCAAAGCAGCGCACCTGCTCCTCGTCGCTGTCCAGCGCGGTCTGGAACAGGATCGGCAGTTCCTCGTGGGTCAGCCGCTCGCGCAGGCGCCGGCACATCTCCAGCCCGTCCATCACCGGCATGCTGACGTCCAGCAGGACGAGGTCGGGCCGGAAGCTGTCCACCTTGCGCAGCCCGTCCTCCCCGTTCTCGGCGAAGTCGATCTGCGTCAGCCCGGCGCGGCGGATCATCAGGGCCAGCGACTTCCTGTTGAACTCGTTGTCGTCAACGATCAGGACACGGCTGGCGGCGAGCGAGATGGCCATGCGCGGACCCGCCCGCCCGTCACAGGTCGAACTGCAGCAGGGTGCAGCGCCCGCCATCGGTCACGTTGATGCGCCGGGCCAGCGCCCGCATGAACAGGAAGCCGCGGCCCGAATGGGCGCCGCTGTCGGTGTCCTGCGGCAGGGCCGTGGTGTCGAAGCCGTTGCCCTGGTCCACCACCGCGATGGTCAGGCCCTCGCTCGTCCAGCGCGCAAAGATGTCGATCCGCCGCTGCCGCACGGCGCCGTCGCCCAACCGCTCTCGCAGAAGCCGGCTGAACAGGCGGTAGCCGTCGGGCTGGTCCTTGGTGGCGCTGGGGATTTCCAGATTGCCGTGGACAATGGCGTTGGCGATGGCCTCGTGCAGGCACAGTTCGATGTTGCCGCGCCGCTCCGGCGTCAGCACGCCGCGCCGCGCCAGCTCGTCGCAGACCAGGACCGCGCATTGCAGGCCATAGGCCGTGCCGGTGGTCAGCGACAGGTAGAATCCCTGCTCCACCGGCGGGGCGCCCAGCCAGTCGGCGTCGAGCGTGCCGGTGCCGTCCTCCCGCTCCGTCAGTTCGACCGTCAGGAAGCCGTTCAGCCCGAAGGCGCTGCGCACGATGTCCCGGTCGGCCCGGGCCAGCAGCACCGCGGCGGCGGTCCCGCCACCGGCCGCGCTCAGGCCGAAGCGCGCCGCCGCCCGCGCGGCGACGTCCGCCGGCACGCGGTCCCGCACCACGCTGAACGGGCGCATCACGCCGGCGGGGCCGGTGGCCGGCAAGGCGGGGAGAGCGGCGGAGCCGTCCATCGCCCGGTCACTCCTCGATGGTGATGATCTCACCAATCCGGGCCAGATCGATGGAGCGCTTCACGTCCCCGTGCAGCTTGCGGACGATCATCTTGATGTTGCGCTGCTCCGTCTCGTCCTGAAGGATCAGCAGCATGCCGATCCCCGCGGAGTCGATGAAGGTCAGGTCCTTCGCATCGATGATGAAACGGCGTACACCCCTTGTCTCCAACAGCTCAATGACGTCGTGAAGGCGATCGTGGTCGGTGAACTCCAACCGGCCGCTCAGGAGCAGCTCGATGGATTCGCCGTCCTTGCGGACCTGAAAGTCCATGACATCCTCTTGTGTTGCACCGCCGCAGCGGCTCCCGCGCACAGTAGTGCAAGGGCATCACCCCCTCAAGCATCAAGCAACAGTTGCGTCACTTTAACCGATCCAAAGGAGAATTTTCACGCCCATCACACCATGGACGACCGGCGTCCGTTGGTAGTACAACCGCAGGACCGGGGAAAGGCGGTGCTGTGCCGCCGGTCCGCCCCGCTTGCGGCCCCGGGTTCGGAATACCTTTCATGACGGTGATCGAGCAGGCGTGGAAGACGGTGCCGACGGTGTCGGCGAAATTCCTGCTGATCCTGATTCCGATCCTGATGCTGACGACGCTGGGCTTCTCCTCGATCTTCTTCTACGGGAAGTACAAGGATCTGCGCGGCGCCCTGCGCGACCGGATCGAGGCGGTGGCGGAAATCAACGCCGTCGCCCTGTCCTCCAGCCTGTGGGCCGTGGACGTTCCGGCCATCCGCAACATCATCCAGGCGATCTCGGTCAACCGCGAGCTTCTGTGCATCGAGGTGGCGGACGAGCTGGCCGACGGCTATTTCGCCTGGCCGGACGCCGACTGCCGCCCCTTCGCCGGGCGCCCCTTCGACGGGCATGACTCCGTGCGCCGTCCGATCCAGGTGCAGAACCGGCGGCTCGGCACGCTGACGCTCCATTTCTCCTACGCCTCGGTGGACGAGCAGATCCGGCAGGAGATGGTCAACACCCTGTGGCTCCTGCTGCTGATGCTGGTCGGCACGCTGGTCACCGCCCTGACCGCGCACCGGCTGACCATCGGCGTGCCGCTGGGCCGGCTGATCGCGTCGATCCGCACCGCGGAGCAGGAGCATCTGCGCCAGCCCGTGCACTGGTCCTCCGCCGACGAGCTGGGGCGGGTGATCGCCGCCTACAACGGCATGCTGACCCGCCTGGACGAGGAGGAGGCCGCCCTGCGCCAGAGCGAGGAGCGGCTGGGGCTGGCCATCGCCGCCACGCGCTCCTCCGTCTGGGATTACGACCTGCGGACCGGCCAGTATTGGTGGTCGAAGGAATTTCCGGCCCTGCTGGGCTATGGCCCGTCCGAGCTGGCGATGACGGCGGAGACCTGGGAGTCGCTGATCCATCCGGAGGAGCGGCGGCAGGTCATCGCGCAATCCCGCAACCGCGTGCGCGACAAGGACAGCGCCTACGCCACCGTCTACCGGATGCGGCGGCGCGACGGCGGCTGGGCCTGGATCGAGGACCGGGCGACCGCGCTGCGCGACGGCGAGGGCACCGCGGTCCGCCTGACCGGCACCATGTCCGACGTGACGGAGCGCATGCAGGCCGAGCGGGATCTGGCCCGCGAGCGGAACATCCTTCAGATCACCCTCGACAACACCGACCAGGGCATCATCATGGTGGACCGCAACCTGCGGGTCGTGATGTCCAACCGCCGCGCGGCGGAGTTGCTGGACGTGCCGGCGGGGTTCCTGACCGGCAACCCGCTGTTCCCCGAGATCGTCCGGCTCCAGCGCGCCCAGGGCGCCTTCGAGGATTTCAGCATCGACCCCGATCTGGAGCTGGACGAGACCGCCGTGGTCCCCGACCAGCCCTTCGCCTTCAAGCGGCGGCGGCCCGACGGCACGATCATCGAGGTGCGCTCCAACCCCCTGCCGGAGGGCGGCTTCGTCCGCACCTTCACCGACGTGACGGTGGAGGCGCGCTCCGCCGAGGAGGTGTTCCACGCCATGGAGGCGCTGGAGACCGCCTACGCCGACCTGAAGGAGACCCAGGACAGCCTCGTCCAGGCGGAGAAGATGGCCTCGCTCGCCCTGCTGGTGGCCGGCGTCGCGCACGAGATCAACACGCCGGTCGGCATCGCCTACAGCTGCTCGACCCATCTGGCGTCGAAGACGCGGGCGCTGACCGACGCCTTCGGGAAGGGGACCATGAAGAAGTCCGACCTGACCGCCTATGTGGCGGCGGCGGGCGAATCCTCGCGCCTGATCGAGCAGAACCTGACCCGCGCGGCGGAGCTGATCCAGAGCTTCAAGCGCGTCGCCGTGGACCAGACCAGCCAGGAACGCCGCCGCTTCGACCTGCACTCCTATCTGGAGGAGATCATCACCTCGCTGGGGCCGCGCCTGCGCAAGAGCCCGCACCGGATGACCATTTCCTGTCCGGACGGCATCGCCATGGACGGCTATCCCGGCGCGCTCAGCCAGGTCATCACCAATCTGGTCATCAACGCCCTGACCCACGCCTTCCCCGACGGGCGCGAGGGGCGGATGGACCTGACCGTGGAGGAGCTGCCGGACGGCGAGCTGGACATCCGCTTCTCCGACGACGGGATCGGCATCCCCCCGGACAATCTGCCCAAGGTGTTCGAGCCCTTCTTCACGACCAAGCGCGGCACCGGGGGCAGCGGGCTCGGCCTTCACATCGTCTTCAACCTCGTGACGCAATCGCTGGGCGGGCGGATCTCCGTGGACAGCCCGGCCCCCGACAGCCCAGCCCCCGACAGCCCAGCCCACGACAGCCCAGCCCACGACAGCCCAGCCCACGACAGCACGGCCCCCAACGGCACGGCAAGACAAGGCACCACCTTCATCCTGCGGCTTCCCGCCACCGCGCCCCACATGACCGGCGCCGCGGGGGAGGCCCCGGAAACCGACGAAGCATGACGGCCCCAGCATGACGGACGCAGCATGACCGACGACCTGATCATGCCCGACAACGACGACGAAATCCTCTTCGCCGACGAGGAGGGCGACGCCGGGAACGGAAACCCGCCCTGGCCCGTCCTGGTGGTGGACGACGAGGACGACGTCCATTCCATGACCGCCCTCCTGCTGGACGGCGTGGAGTTCCAGGGCCGCCGGCTGGATCTGATCGGCTGCCGTTCCGCCGCCGAGGCCCGCGCCGTGCTGCGCGCCCGCCGGGACATCGCCGTCATCCTGCTGGACGTGGTGATGGAGGACGACGACGCCGGTCTGAAGCTGGTCCGCTGGATCCGCGGCGCGCTCGGCAATCCGGAGGTCCGCATCATCCTGCGCACCGGCCAGCCGGGGCAGGCTCCGCAGCGGGACGTGATCGTCGGCTGCGACATCAACGACTACAAGTCGAAGGCCGACCTGTCGGCGGAGGGGCTGTTCACCGCGGTGATCGCGGCGCTGCGCGCCTACGACTACATCCGCTCCATCGAGACCCGGGTGGCCGAGCGCACGCACGAACTGCGGCAGAGCCGGGAGCAGATGCGCGCCATCCTGGAATCGAGCCCGGTCGGCGTCTGCGCCTATACGCAGGACGGCGTCCTCGTCATGTGCAACGACCGGCTGGTCCATCTGCTGGGCGTGCCGAAGGACCGGCTGGCCGGCGTGTCCATCGCCGACCTGTTCATCGAGCCGGACAACACCGAGGCGCACGAGACGCACTGGACCTTCTTCCGCCGCACGCTGCGCGACGCGGAGGTCCGGGTGCGGCGGGCCGACGGGTCGACCTTCTGGGCGCTGCTGTCGGTGGACCCCGCCACGCTGGACGGGCGCCCGGTCTATCTCGCCTGGGTCTACGACATCACGCGGCGCAAGCTGGCCGAGCGCCAACTGGAAACCGCCAAGGAACAGGCGGAGCAGGCGACCACCGCCAAGTCCGCCTTCCTCGCCACCATGAGCCACGAGATCCGCACCCCCATGAACGGCGTTCTGGGCATGCTGGAGCTGCTGGAGCGCACGGCGCTGGACGCCGGGCAGCGCGACACCGTGGCGACCATGCGGGAATCGGCGACCTCGCTGCTGCGGATCATCGACGACATCCTCGACTTCTCGAAGATCGAGGCCGGCAAGATGGACCTGGAGCAGGTGCCCGTCTCCATTCCCGCCCTGGTCGAAGGGGTGGCCGACACGCTGGCCCCGGCGGCGCGGGCCAAGGAGCTGACGCTGCTGACCTACGTGGAGCCGGCGATCCCGCCGGCCCTGGTCGGCGATCCGGTGCGGCTGCGCCAGATCCTGTTCAACCTGTGCGGCAACGCCATCAAGTTCACCGAGCGCGGGCGCATCGTCGTGCAGGCCATCCTGGCCGCACGGGAGGACGGCAACGGTCCGGCCGGCGCCCGGCTGCGCATCGAGGTGGCGGACACCGGCATCGGCATTTCCGAGACGGCGCGCCGCCAGCTCTTCCAGCCCTTCACCCAGGCGGAAAGCTCCACCACCCGGCGCTTCGGCGGGACCGGGCTGGGCCTGTCGATCAGCCGGCGGCTGGTCGCGCTGATGGGTGGAGAGATCGGGGTGGACAGCGCACCGGGGGCGGGCTCCACCTTCTGGGTCGATCTGACGCTGCCCGCCGCGCCGGACCCCGCCCCGCCCGGACCCACCCCGCCGGCGCCGGCGCCGGACCTCGCCGGCCTGACCGTCCTCGTCGGCCTG
>NZ_JAUJFI010000184.1 GCF_030849505.1 Azospirillum isscasi
GCCGCCCCCCGCCACGGCGCCCTGGTGGACCGCCGTGCCGGAACCGACCCCCGCCGCTCCGGTGGCGGAGCCGCCCGCTCCCGCGCCCCCGCCCTCCGCCGATCCGGCCCCTTCGGCTCCGGCTCCGGCCGCGGAGGAGGAGAAGGACCCGGCCAAGGCCGCCGAGGCGCTGATCCAGCGGCGCAGCCGCGGGCGGGCGGGCACGGTCCAGACCTCCTGGCGCGGGGTGCTGGACGTCAGCGCGCTCGTGCCGTTGCGCAAGCGCCTTCTGGGGGAGTGACGCCATGAGCGACAGCGCGCAGACCGGGCGGGAACACCGGAAACACGGTTCCGGCCAGGGTCCCGGCAACGGTCCGGACCAACTGCTGGAACGCTACCGGGCGGCGCGGGAGCGCCGGTCGGTCTGGGAAAGCCACTGGCAGGAATGCTACGACCACGCCCTGCCCAACGGACAGCCCTTCCGCGGCGGCGGAAACCCCGGCGAACGGCGGGTGGACCGGCTGTTCGACGGCACCGCCCCCGACGCGGTGGAGCAACTCGCCGCCAGCCTGCTGGCCGAACTGACCCCGCCCTGGTCGCGCTGGTTCGGGCTTCAGCCCGGCCCGTCCCTGCCGGACGGGGAGCGCGACCGCGTGGCCCCGATGCTCGACCGTGCCGCCGGCATCGTGCAGGCCCATGTCGACCGCTCCAACTTCGCCGTGGAGATCCATCAGGCGTTTCTCGATCTGGTGACGGTGGGCACCGCCTGCCTTCTGATGGAGGAGGCCCCGCCGGGCGGCGCGTCCAGCCTGCGCTTCACCGCCGTGCCGCTGGCCGAGGCGGTGCTGGAGGAGGGGGGCGACGGGCGGCTGGACGGCACCTTCCGCCGCAGCGAGGCGACCCTGGCCCAGATCGAGCGGCGCTTCCCCGGCGCCGCCGTCCCGGACGAGGTACGGGAACGCGGCACGGAGGAGCCGGACCACCGCTTCCCTCTGGTGGAGGCGGTGCTGCCGGATGGGCTCGCCTACCGCTGGATGGTGGTTCTGGACAGCGGACTGACCGACCCCTCCACCCTGGCCGAGGGGCGCTTCGCGCAATCGCCCTTCATCAATTTCCGATGGCTAAAGGCGCCGGGGGAGACCTATGGCCGGTCGCCGGTGATGAAGGCGCTTCCGGACATCAAGACTGCCAACAAGGTGGTCGAACTCGTGTTGAAGAACGCCTCCGTCGCCGTCACCGGCATCTGGCAGGCCGACGACGACGGGGTGCTGAACCCCGCCACCATCCGGCTGGTGCCGGGAACGATCATCCCCAAGGCGGTGGGGTCCGCCGGGCTGACGCCGCTCGCCAACCCCGGGCGGTTCGACGTGTCACAGCTCGTGCTGGACGATCTGCGGGCGCGCATCCGCCACGCGCTGCTGGCCGACCGGCTGGGGCCGCTGGACCAGCCGCGCATGACCGCGACCGAGGTGGTCGAACGCTCCGCCGAGATGGCGCGGCTGCTCGGCGCGACCTATGGGCGGCTCCAGGCGGAGCTGCTGACCCCGCTGCTGCTGCGCGCCGTCGGCATCCTGCGACGCCGCGGCGAGATCCCGGACATCGTGGTGGACGGGCGCACCGTCGCTCTCCAGCACCGCTCCCCGCTCGCCCAGGCGCAGGCGCAGCGGGACGTGCAGGCCACGCTGCGCTGGCTGGACACGGCGCGGCAGCTCGGCCCGGAGGCGCTGTCCACGGTGGACGCCGCGGCGACCGCCCGCTGGCTGGGCGAAGCCTTCGGGGTGCCCGCCAAGCTGGTGCGGGCGGAGGCGTTCCATGGCTGATCATCGCATGGCCGATCCCGCCGGCTGGGACTGGCTGGACGGCGCTCCCGCAACCGCAACCGGCGGCGATCCGGCCCCCAGCTTCGCCCGCTGCTTCGCCGGGCCGGACGGGGCGCGGGTGCTGGGCACGCTGACGGCGATGACGCTGGAACGCACGCTCGGTCCCGACGCCTCCGACGCCGCCCTGCGCGACCTGGAAGGCCAGCGCCGTCTGGTCGCCCTGATCCTCGCCCTAACCGCCCGCGGGCAGGGCGCCTGATCCCCTCTTTATCGAACAAGGAGTGTTCCATGGCCGAGAATCTGCTGACCGCCCCCGCTCCCGGCGCCCCGCCTGCGGTGCCCGAGAAGTTCCGCGACCCGGAAACCGGCGCGGTGCGCGTGGAGGCGCTGTTGAAGTCCTATCTGGAGCTGGAGCGCAAGCTGTCCGCCCCCGGCGGCGAGCGGCCCGACCTGCTGAAGGTCCCCGGCGTGCCGGACGGGCCGGAGGGCTATTGCATCGCCTGCGACCACGGGCTGTTCGAGCCGGACCCGGCGATCAACGGCCGCCTGCACGGCGCCGGCTTCACGCCGGAGCAGGCGCAGCTCGTCTACGACCTTGCCGCCGAACGGCTGGTCCCGCTGATCCAGGAACTGGCCGCCGAGTTCCAGGCGGAACGGGAGGTCGAACGGCTGTCCGCCCAGTTCGGCGGGGCCGAGCGCTGGCGGGAGGTGTCGCGGCAGCTCCACGCCTGGGCCGTCAAGAACCTGCCGCCCGCGGCGGTGGAAGGGCTGTCCACCACCTATGAAGGGGTGATGGCGCTGCACCGGATGATGAGCGGCGCCGAGCCCGCCGCCCTGTCCCTGCCCGCCGGCACGCCGTCCGGCGGCGGGGAGGCGGAGCTTCAGGCGCTGATGCGCGACCCCCGCTATTGGCGCGACCGCGACCCGGCGGTGGTGTCGCGGGTGACCGACGGCTTCCGGCGGCTTTATCCCAACGCCTGAGGCGGCGGCGCGGCGTGGCTTCGCGATGGTTCCCGCGTTGCCATGCCGCGCCGAGCGGGCAAAATGTCGCAGCGGGATTGAAATCGGGGGTGGGCTGCGGTGGCGGGCAACTTGGGCGTTGCGTGGCTGTAATAAAAAAGCGAGGCTCCGTCACAGAATGACAACCGGCCACAGACAAAGGCCGGACACGACGACCGCCGCCGGAACCGTGATGACGTTGCGCCGCAAGATCCGCTGGCTGACCTGGATCGGCCTGATCGGCTGCCTCATGGCGGCAATACCTGCGCTTTACCTGCTGCGCAACGGTTTGATTACGGAGCGGGAACGGCTGACGCACGCTCTGGTGGAGTCGGCGCATGCGATGCTCGGCGAGATCAACACCGCCATCGACACCGGGGCCGTGGCGCGGGACGAGGGGCAGGGGCAGGCCCGGCTGGCGTTGCGGGCGCTCGGGCGCGATCCCTTCCATGTCAGCGTCTTCACCGACGGGCTCGTGCCCGAGGGGTGGATGGGGGAAGGGCACTCCGTCCGCGCCAGCATCGTCTTCGAGCCCTGGGGCTGGGCCGTCGCCGCGGCCAGCGGCACCGACGATCTGGACCGCGAATTCGCCGCGGAGGCCCTGGCCTTCGTCCTGTTCATCACCGTCCTGCTGGTGCTGAGCTGGCCCCTGTCGGTGTTCCTGTCGGAGCATGTGCTGGGCCCCATAGAGGCGCTGTCCGAGAGCATGGAGCGGCTGACCGGCGGGCAGACCGGCATCGACATCCCCGGACGCGACCGCCAGGACGAGTTCGGCGCCATGGCCCGCGCCATGGAGTATTTCCGGCAGGCCGCCGAAGCGCTGATCGAGCGCGACGAGCGGCTGTTCGGCATCATGAACAACGTCGGCGAAGCCATCGTGCTGGTCGGCGAGGACGGGCTGGTGGAGGAGCACAACCCCGCCGCCGTCGCGCTGTTCGGGGTGCCGTCGGTCCAGCTCGACGGGCGGCGCTTCGCCGATCTGTTCGCCGGGGAGGACCGCGAGCGGGTCGCCCGGCTGCTCGGCACGGAGGCCCTGGCCGGCACCGTTCCGGTGGGAACGGGCTCCGGCCGCACGGAGCGCGCGGATGAGCTGGGGATCGAGCGGGAGGACGGGCGGGTCGAGGCGTCGCTCGCCGTTTCCTGCCTGGACGTGCAGGGGCGGCGCAGCTACGTCTGCGCGCTGGCCGACATGACGGAGCGGCTGCGCCACGAGCGGGAGCTGCTGCGGCTCGCCACGCGGGACCGCCTGACCGGCCTGCCCAACCGGGCGCTGGTCGAGTCGCTCCTGGACTCCTCCATCGAGCGGGCGCGCCGCCATGGCCGCCGCTTCGCGGTTCTGTGCCTGGATTTGTCGCGCTTCAAGCTGATCACCGACACGCTGGGCCACCACGCCGGCGACCTGCTGCTTCAGGAGGTCGCGTCGCGCATCGTCGTGACGGTGCGGGCCAGCGACACGGTGGGCCGCATCGGCACCGACGACTTCGCGGTGATCCTGGACGAGGTGGGGGACACGAAGGAGGCGGAGATCGCCGCCCAGCGCATCCTGGCCGCCTTCGAGGAACCTGTGCTGCTGATGGAGACGGAGCATTACGTCCGCCCGTCCATCGGCATCGCGCTGTTCCCCGACCATGCCGACAGCGCGCAGGAGCTGATCCGCTCCGCCGACACGGCGCTCTACGCCGCCAAGCGGGCCGGCGGCAACCGCCACGCCTTCTTCCGCAAGGAGCTGGCCGACCAGGCCCACCGCCACCTGGCGCTGGACCGCGACCTGCGCGCGGCGCTGGCGCAGGGGGAGTTCCAGCTCCACTACCAGCCCAAGGTGTCGCTGATCGACCAGTCGCTGGAGGGGTTCGAGGCGCTGCTGCGCTGGGACAAGCCCGGATTCGGGATGATTTCCCCCGGCGAGTTCATCCCGGTCGCGGAGGACACCGGCTTCATCGTGCCGCTGGGCGACTGGGTGCTGGACGAAGCCTGCCGCCAGCTGCGCGACTGGCTGGACCGCGGGCTGGAGCCGGTGCCGGTGGCCGTCAACATCTCCCCGCGCCATTTGCGCCAGCGGTCCGCCGAGGATTTCCGCCGCATCATCGACCGCCACCGCCTGTCGCCCGATCTGGTCGAGCTGGAGATCACCGAGGGCGCGGTGATGCAGGACATGGACCACGCGCTGACCGTGCTGGCCGCGCTGAAGGCCATGGGCATCCGCGTGGCGGTGGACGATTTCGGCACCGGCCATTCCTCGCTGAGCTATCTGAAGCGGCTGCCGGTGACGACGCTGAAGATCGACCGCTCCTTCGTGAACGGGGTGCCGAGCGAGCGCGAGGACAACGGCATCGTCTCCACCATCATCGCCATGGCCGACATGCTGGGGCTGGACGTGGTGGCGGAGGGGGTGGAGAAGCAGGAGCAGGCCAATTTCCTGCGCCACCACAACTGCACCCTGGTCCAGGGCTGGCTGACCGGGCGTCCGGTTCCGGCCGGGCAGGCCGCCGACCTGCTGACCGTGCGCCTGCGCCGGACGGCCTGAGGGCAGGCCCGGGGGCCGGTGCGGCCCCCGGACCGTTCCAGGTATCAGCGCAGGGCGCCCTTGACGTCCTCGTACTTGCCCTTCTGCCAGCTCTCCAGGCCCTTGAGATCGGCTTCCGTCATATCGACGGTAAGACGGTCGCCTTTCATGTGCAGGCGGTCGAGCGGCAGCACGACGTCCTTGTCGCTGATGTCGGCGACGTGGTCGACATCGAGCACGGCGAAGGTCTGGCCGCTCTTGCGGACGATGCCTTCGACCTCGGCGATGTCCTTGCCGTCGCTGCCGTAGACGTCCTTCCCCTTGAGCTGGGCCGCGGTCATCTTCGCGACCGCCGGGTCGAGCGCCCCGTGGGTGGCCGCGACCTGCGCGGTCGGCTTGTTGGCCGGGGCTTCCTTGGCGGCGGTTCCGGACGCGCTGTCGGCCAGGGCCGGCGCGGCGAGCAGAAGGGCGGCGGCGCCGCAGGCGGTGATGATCGTTTTGCCGCAGGCGGTGATGATCGTCTTCATGAAGCGTATTCCTCTTTTTGCAACGTGTTTTCGGGCCATAAAGGCGCATCATTCAACAGTGCGGCCCTGGGGGTTATTCCGCGCTCCAACGGGGTACCGCGGTGGAGGATCGCTTCCTTGCAAGGAAAATATTCTTGACATGACGGGATGTATGTCCTAGAACCGGTCTTGCCAACGCCCGACGTGCGTCCCCTCCCGCGGCGGGTGGCGGCATCCTAAACCTCCCCTCCATGCCTGTCCTGAAAGGGGCTGGCCGGACAACCGAAAGGCCCGGCCAGCCCCTTTCTTTTTCGCGCTTCGCCCGCGGCCGGGCGCGCGGTCCCCGGTTTTGTTTCCGGGACCGGGCGCGCCTGACAACCGGGTGGCGGAATGCTCCCCGCCGGACGGGACCCCCGCACAACGCGAAAGGAAATCATTCCGATGTCCACCTCGGTCGCCCAGGCTTTCGTCAAGCAGTTCGAACGCGAAGTGCACGACGCCTACCAGCGCATGGGCTCCAAGCTGCGCAACACGGTGCGCACCAAGAACAACGTCCAGGGCGCCTCCACCGTCTTCCAGAAGGTCGGCAAGGGCACGGCCTCCACCAAGGCGCGCCACGGTGCGGTTCCGGTGATGAACCTGGACCACACGCCGGTGGAATGCACCCTCTACGACTTCTACGCCGGCGACTGGGTCGACCGGCTGGACGAGCTGAAGACCAACATCGACGAGCGGCAGATCATCGCCAGCGCCGGCGCCTACGCGCTGGGCCGCAAGACCGACGAACTCATCCTCGGTGAGCTGAACAAGTCCACCAACTACGCGGGCGGCGCCGGCGACGGGCTGACCAAGGCGAAGGTGCTGACGGCCTTCGAGAAGCTGGGCGAGGCCGACGTGCCGGACGACGGCCAGCGCTACGCCGTCGTCGGCTGGAAGCAGTGGAGCCAGCTCCTCGGCATCGAGGAGTTCGCCAGCACCGAATATGTCGGTGCCGACGAGCTGCCCTGGCGCGGTACCCAGGCCAAGCGCTGGCTGGGCGCGCTGTGGATGCCGCATTCCGGCCTGAAGGCCGAGGGCGGCGTGCGGCTGTGCCACTGGTACCACAAGACGGCCATCGGCCACGCCTCCGGCGCCGATGTGAAGACGGACATCTCCTGGCACGGCGACCGCGCGGCCCACTTCGTCAACAACATGATGTCGCAGGGCGCCGGGCTGATCGACGCGGCGGGCGTCGTCACCATGCGCTGCCTGGAAGCCTGACGCCGCCGCCCTTACCAGCCCGACCGACACGGAGTTTCCTCCCATGGCCTATCTTTCGAAGGACCTGAGCGTCCTCGCCTACGCCAACGGCTTCACGCTCTGGCACTACACGACCCCGGACGCCGCCACGCTGGTGGACAACAGCGGCTATTTCAACGGCGCGTCCGACCTGCTGCGCAGCGGCGACATGATCCTGGCCAACACCGGCACCGCCGGGATCCCCGCCGCCGGCGTCCTCGTGGTCGCGGCCAACGCGGCGGGGGTGGTGGACGTCACCAACCTGTCGCCCTTCGGCGCGTCCAACACGGACTGACGGGTTCCTTCCGGTGTTCCCTCTCCCCTCCGCTCACGCGCAAACGAAGTTTGCGCTGACGCGACAGGCGGACCTCTGGTCCGCCGAAAGCGGGGAGAGGGTCAGGGTGAGGGGGCTGCGCTCGTGCCGGACGTACCGCCACGCGCATCCCCCTCACCGCCCGCTTCTCGGGCGCCCTCTTCCCAGCGGAGAGAGGGTTGTGAAAGCCGGTGGAGCTTTCGCTTCTCCTGATCGGAAGGACCGATCCCATGGCATTGACCGCTATCGGGCTGTGCAGCCGCGCGCTCATCAAGATCGGGGCGACGGCGATCACCGCCTTCGACGAAGGCACCGCCGAGGCCGAGGTCGCGGCCTCGCTGTACGAACCGGCGCGCGACGCGCTGCTGTCGGCCAACGCCTGGAGCTTCGCCACCCGGCAGGCCCGGTTGCCGCGGCTGGCGGACGACCCGCTGGCCGATTATGGCGCGGCCTTCCATCTTCCCGCCGATTTTCTGCGGGCGCTCGGCGCCGGGGTCGGCGGGCGGGGCCGCGGGCTGGACTACCGCATCGCCGGGCGGGCGCTGCACGCGGCCTCCGACGCGGTGGTGCTGAGCTATGTCGGGCGCCCGGCGGAGGAGGATTTCCCGGCCTTCTTCGACCAGGCGCTGATCGCCCGGCTGGCCGCGGAGTTCTGCATCCCGCTGACCGAGAACACCAGCCGGGCGGAGCTGCTGCAACGGCTGGCCGAGACCGAGTTCCGCCGTGCCCGCCAGATCGACGCCCTGCAGGACAGCCAGCCGGGCTTCGAGGATTTCACCCTGATCGAGGCGAGGGGCTGATGGCGCGGATCCGTCAGGTGAAGACCAACTTCACGGCGGGGGAGATCTCCCGCCGGCTGCTCGGGCGCGGCGACCTGCGCGCCTACGACAACGGGGCGCTGGCGCTCCGCAACCTGTTCATCCACCCCACCGGGGGGGTCACGCGCCGCTCCGGCCTCGCCTTCGTCGATCCGGCCCACGGCGACGGGCGGCTGGTCGCCTTCGAGTTCAACACGGAGCAGACCTACCTGCTGGTCTTCTCGGACGGGCGGATCGACGTCTACGGGAACGACGCGCCCGTCGCCACGGTGACGGCACCCTGGACCGCCGCCCAGCTCCCCCAGATCACCTGGACGCAGAGCGCCGACACGCTGCTGGTCTGCCACCCCGACGTGCCGCCGCGCAAGCTGACCCGCAGCGCCGCCAGCGCGTGGACGCTCACCGACTGGAGCTACGTCGCGGAGGGGGAGCGGCTGGCCATGCCCTTCTACCGCTTCGCCGATCCCGCCGTGACGCTGACGCCGTCGGGCACGGACGGGCTGGTGACGGTGACGGCCTCCGCCCCCGTCTTCGACCCGAAGCAGCAGGGAACGCGCATCCGCATCCAGGGCCGGCAGCTCCGCGTCGAGGGGGTGGTCTCCGCCATGCAGGTTTCCGCGACGGCGCTGGAGACGCTGGCCGGGACCGCCGCCACGACGGCCTGGGACGAGCAGTCCTTCTCGCCGCTGCGCGGCTGGCCGGTGTCGGCGGCCTTCCACCAGGACCGGCTGGTCGTCGGCGGGTCGCGCGACCTGCCGAACCGGCTGTGGCTGTCGCGCTCCGCCGATCTGTGGAACTTCGATCTGGGCACTGGCCAGGACGACGAGGCCATCGAGTTCGGCATCCTGTCGGATCAGGTGAACGCGGTGCGCGCGGTCTTTTCCGGGCGGCACCTGCAGGTCTTCACCTCCGGCGCGGAATACATGGTGTCGGGCGATCCGCTGACGCCGCAGAACATCCAGGTGCACCGGCAGACGCGCATCGGTTCCCCGGTGGACCGCTCCGTCCCGCCGCGCGACGTGGACGGGGCCACCCTGTTCGTGTCGCGCAACGGGCGGGAAATCCGCGAGTTCCTCTACACCGACACGGAGGCCGCCTATCAGGCCAACGATCTGGCGCTGCTGGCCCGCCATCTGGTGGTGAGGCCGCGCGACCAGGACTACGACCAGGGGCGCCGTCTGCTGTTCGTGGTGATGGAGGACGGCGCGCTGTGCGCCCTGACCGTCTACCGGCTGGAGCAGGTGACCGCCTGGACCCGGCTGGAGACGGACGGGGCGGTGCGCTCCGTCGCGGTGGTCGGGGACGAGGTCTATGCCCTGGTGGACCGCGCCGGGCGATGGAGCGTGGAGCGCTTCGACGACTCGCTGCACCTCGACGCCGCGCTGGTCGGCGACCACGGCGGCCCGACCGCGGTGTGGAGCGGGCTGGACCATCTGGAGGGGCGGACCGTCGCGGTGGTCGCCGACGGGACGGTGCGCGCCGATGCCACCGTCGCCGCCGGAAAGATCGTGGTCGATCCGCCGGCCCGCCATGTCGAGGCCGGGCTGCCCTACAGCCACCGCGTCGAGCCGCTGCCGGTCAGCCTGCTCGGGCAGGCGGGCGGGACGGACGCGGTGCGGCTGGTCTCCGTCGGCTTCCGGCTGGAGGAGACGGCGGCGCTCCACGCCGATCTGGGGCGCGGCCTTCAGGAGCTGGCGCTGCACCGCGCCGGGCCGCAG
>NZ_JAUJFI010000185.1 GCF_030849505.1 Azospirillum isscasi
TTGCCCAGCCGGCCCGGCGCGTCGTCCGCCGCGGCGCCGGAGCCCGCGGGGCGGAGCGCGCCCTCCAGCAGGTCGCGGGACAGCGGCTTGAACAGATAGTCGGTGACCCCGATCCGCCGCAGGTTGCGGTAGAGGCCGATGTCGTTGCTGTCGCCGACCGCGATGACCCGGACGGAGGGATCGCAGACCCCGGCCAGGGCTTCCATGGCGGCCAGCGGGTCGGCGACGCCGGACAGATCGACCAGCAGCAGGTCGGGCGAGCGCTGGCGCTCCAGGTCGCGGGCGGCGCTGCGGATGTCGCCGGTCCGCACCTCGCAGGGCAGCAGGGACGGGGCGGTGCGGTTCAGCAGGGCGGCACTGGCCGCGTCGGCGACATAGGCGAGCAGGCGGGGAGCGGCGCCGCGGGCGGCGTCTCCTTGCGACGGCGCCTCGCCGAGGAGGGTGGCGAGCAGGCTCATTGGTCCTCCTGGGTTCCGTTCATGCCGGGGGCCAGCAAGAAGGTGTTGGAACCGTTGCCCTTCACGAAGGGCTTCACCTTGTCGGCGCGGTAGCGCTGGACGGCGCCGGCCATGCGCTGGCCGTCCGTGGGCACGGTGTCGCGGCCCTGGATGAGATCGCGCGGATCGGCCAGCATCAGGGCGAGGTTGCGCTGGTTGCTGCATCCCAGCGTCTCGGTCGGGCTGTTCTGGTACCAGCCGCTGTAGATGTCGCTCCACGCCCGGCAATCCGGGGCCAGCGCGACATAGGTCGTCACCTGGAGGGCCGGGGCGCCGGTCTGGTCGGGGGCGAAGGTGACGTTCTCCGGCGGCACCCCGGCCTCGCCCAGCAGGGAGACGGCGGCGGCCCGCGCCGGGGCGGCCAGCAGCGGGCCGGTGACCGCCACATGGGGGGTGGTGTCGCGGCCCAGCCCGGCCACCGTGCGGATCACCCGCCCGCGCTCCTCCGCCGCGATGGCGCCGCTGCGCGGGTCGATGGCGAGGGGAACGGCGTTGCTGAGCGCCTTCACCGTGGGCGCCTGGGCGGTGGGCATCGGCGGGGGTGTCTGCGGCACGGCGCAGCCGCCCAGCAAGCCCGTCAGGAGTGGCAGAAGCAGCATCGGCGTTCGCATGGCACTGTGCTCCGCGAAAGGGGTCATTGCAGGCTGAAGCCGGCGTCGCCGTGCAGGCGGGTGGCGCCCGGACCGATGACGGGGGTGGCGGCGGGGGTGGCACTGCCCGCCGGGGGCTGGAGGCTCTGGGCGCGGTTCAGGAAGATCCGCTCCACGTCGGTCGCCGCGACGAAGCCGTCGGTGGGGGCCGACAGGGCGTTGGCGGCGGACACCGGGCGGACGAGGTAGGGGGTCACGACGATGACCAGCTCCGTCTCGTTGCGGCGGAACTTGCTGGAATGGAACAGCGCCCCCAGCACCGGCACGTCGCCCAGCCCCGGCACGGCGTCGAGCGTCGCGGCGGTGTTGTTCTGGAGCAGCCCGGCGATGGCGAAGCTCTGCCCGCTGGCCAGCTCGATGGTCGTCTCGGCGCGGCGCACCGCCAGGCCGGGGATGCGGATGGAGTCGACCACGACGGCGCCGTTGCTGGTCAGCTCGCTCACCTCCGGGCGGACGCGCATGCTGATCTGGCCGCCGGTCAGCACGGTCGGGGTGAAGTCCAGGCTGACGCCGTACTTCTTGAATTGGATGGTGGTGGTGCGGTCGTATTGGGCGACGGGGATGGGGAACTCGCCGCCGGCCAGGAAGCTGGCGGTCTCGCCGGACAGGGCGGTCAGGTTCGGTTCGGCCAGCACGGTGATCAGCCCGTCCTCGGCCAGCGCGTCCACCACCGTGTTGATGTCCACCCGCCCGTTGCTGGAGCGGTAGCTGCCGCCGAGGGAATTGGTCGGGGCGGCGGCGCGGATCAGGTTGCCGGCGGCGTCCAGGATGGGCCGCCCGGTGGCGATCCCGAAGGCGAAGGAGCCGATGTTGAACATGGCCTCGAAATTGACGCCCAGCTCCTTGGTCACCTGCCGCGACACCTCGGCCACGCGGACCCGCAGGTTGACCTGGGCGGGGGCGGCGACGGTCAGCCGGTTGGTCACGGTCTGCCCCTGCCCGACGTAGCGCTCGGCCAGCTCCACCATCTGCCGCGCCGTGGCGGGGGAGGAGACGGTGCCGGTGAGCGTGATGCCGTTGCCGGTGCTCTGCACGTCGATGGCGGCGTTGGGCACCTGGGCGACCAGCTTGGACCGCAGGTCGCCCACCGGCATGGTGACGACGACGCTGAAGGAGGCGAGCGGCTTGTTGTCCGCCGACAGGGCGTAGACGCTGGCCCGGCCCGGCGTCTTGGCGACGATGAAGAAGGCTTGCGGGCCGGACGCCTGCACGTCGGCGATCTCCGGGGCGGAGGTGAAGACGCTGGCCGCCGGGGCGGGCAGGTTGACCGGCTGCCCGCCGCCGACCTCCAGCGTGATCTCGCGGGGGCGCGGCTGGGATTGCTGCGATTGTGCGGGCGCCGCGGCCAGCGCCGCGAACAGACCGGCCAGGAGCGCCGCCGCGGCGATGCGGAAGGCCGCGCTCCGGCCGGTGGTGATGCTTGCCATCGTCATGGTCTTCGTCCCCATGCTCTTTGTCCCCCTGGGTCGGCGCGCCGGTTCAGCGTTCGAGTGTTTCCGTCTTTGACCCGCGGATGATGAGCAGCGTTGGCCGGCGGGCGGCGGGCGCCTCCGCGCTGTGGGGTGCGGGGAGCTGGCGCAGGGCGGGCGACACGTCCTCGGCCCAGGTGGGGGCCGCCCCGGCGGTGGCGGCGGCGCTCTCGTCGGCGAGCAGGCTGCGCAGGGCCAGCGAGAGCTTGCCCATGGTGGCGGCGACGGTGACCGTCTCGCTCTGGCGGGCGGTGACCTCCAGCGTCACGGTGCGGGGAATGCGCCCCTCCGGCCCGCCCTTCACCATGCTCGCCTCGCCGAGCTGCTGGTCGATGGCGATGACGCGCAGGTTCTGCAGGACGGTCTCGCCGACCGCCCGGCTGCGCAGGTCGCGCCCCGCCTGGGATTCGAAATTCTGGGTCAGGATCAGGTCCACCCGGTCGCCGGGCCAGATCAGCCCGCCGGTCGCGCTGACCGCATCCACCGCCACCGACACCGCCCGGCTGCCCGGCGACAGCACGGCGGCGAGGAAGCCGCGCTCCCCCGGCGCCACGATGTGTCCGGCCATGATCGGCTCGCCCGACGCGAAGGACCGGCGGGTGACGGCGCCGCTGTAGGCGCTTTCCGCCACGCGGCCCCGCACCATGTAGCCGTCGCCGAGACGGCCCGGCGGCCAGGGCTCCCAGCGCAGATCCTCGGCGCGCAGCAGCATGCCGGTGGAGATCGGGCGGGCCGCGACCAGAACGGAGTCCATCGGCGCCGCGGGCGCCGGGACGGCGACGGCGGCGGGTGGCGCCGGCAGCATCGAGAAGGACACGTAGCCCACCAGCGACAGCCCGACGAGCAGCAGGGACAGGAAAAGGATTCTCAGAACCATGCCGCTCCTCCGGTCGGATTGGAGAGGGTGAGCAGCCCGCCGGCGGCCAGGGCGACGCCGTAGGGCACGGAATGGCGGGTGGCGACGCGGTGCGCCTCGGCCGCCAGAAGCCGGGCCGGCAGACGGGCCGCTCCGGAACGCCCGCCGAAGCGGCGGAGCAGCCGGCGTGCCGGGCGCGTCTTCCGCAGGGCCAGCCACCCGGCGAGATAGAGAAGGGAAAGCGCGCCGCCGGCCAGCGCGGTGGCGGTCGCGAAGGGCACCGCCCGCTCCACCCCGACCAGCAGCAGGATGGCCGAGGCCAGCTTCACGTCCCCGCCGCCCAGCCAGCCCCGCCCGTGCAGGACGCACAGGACCAGGAACAGCGCGGCGGCGGCGGCAAGGGTGACCCACGGGAAGGGGGCGCCTTGCAGCGGGGGAACGGTCAGGCCGAGCGCGGCGAGCAGGATGGACGCCGTGTCCGGGATGGTGCGCCGGCACAGGTCGTCCGCCGCCGCCCAACCCAGCGCAAGCCCCGCCAGGGGCCGTGCCAGGGACCAGAGATCGAAGGCTGCGATCGTATCCATGGCGGGAGCTTTGCGTGGGAAGGGGCCGTGGGAGGGGCCGTGGAAGAGGGCCGTGGGAAGGAGGGAGGGCTTGCGGCGCTTACGGAATGGTCGTCGAGGTGCCGCCGACCGTGGTGCCGATGCCGGTGAACAGGGTGCTGACGCTGGTGCCGAAGGTGCGGGCCCCGCCGATGATGACGAGCGCGACCAGAGCCGCCGCCAGACCGTATTCAAGGGCCGTGATTCCCTTGCGGTCCTTGGCGGCGTTGCGGACGGGGCAAAGGATGGCGCGAATGTTGGCAAACGTGGTCATTGATGGTCTCCGTTTGAAAATTGCGATGTGAAGGGTTTTCGCTTCAGTACAGTGAAGCGGAGGGGTTTCGATTACTGATTTTCAGGGAATGCACGGCGTCTGTGATTGAAGGATGTCCAAGCACGGCATTTTAATAAACCTATCGATAGGGGTAGTCCGCCGGGCCGAGACCGTTGTTCTTGCAATGCACGATTCAATTTTGCGCGCCGAATCCATGAAAAGCGCAGGGGCGGGCATGTTCAAAAGCACCGCCCGAAAGAAGCGGAACCAAGTGCCCCTTAAGAGCGCCTGAATGACCGCCGGGTTGCTTTGAAAGAAAATGCTTAGAAAGTGAAAGTATTATCGGGCTATGCGGAAGCCGCAGGAGCCCGCTCCATCCGCCGCGTGCGGAGCATTTGGACTCCCGCCGGTGGTGCCGCCCCGCCCCGGAATGGCGGCAAGTCCGCCGGTTGGCGATGCAGAGTCGGTAGCCGGGATGGGGTACCTTTTCCGTCGCCCTGATGCGACCGGACCGGATCGTCCGTCCGGGAACGGCGCCGGACGAACGGGGGCGGCGTGTTAATCCCAACGATCCTATGACCAGTGGCAATAGGTCGCACCTTCGTGATAATGAGAATAACTATCATCCACGCCGAAGGCCATGGATACTGCCGGCGGACCCCCCGTCTTGGATTGCCGCCGCGGGCGACCGCCGTCAAGGAGCGAAAGTCAGGATGTCATTGTTCGGCAAATACTTTGCGCCGGCCGCGGCGCTGTCCGCCCTGCTGGTCGCCGGCGGTTCCGGCATGGCGGCCGATCCGGCGGAAACGCAGAAGGCCAAGGCCGAACTGGGCAAGGCGCTGTTCTTCGACAACAACCTGTCCTCCACCCGCAGCCAGTCCTGCGCGACCTGCCACAACCCCGACTTCGGCTTCGCCGACCCGCGCGGGGCGGCGTCGCTGGGGGCGGACGGCAAGTCGCTGGGCGACCGCAACGCCCCCACCGCCGCCTATGCCCATCTCTCGCCGCGCTTCGGCGTCAAGGCCAACGGGGTTCCCTTCGGCGGCCAGTTCCACGACGGGCGTGCCGCCACCCTCCAGGAGCAGGCCGGCGGCCCGCCGCTGAACCCCGCCGAGATGGCCATGGCCTCCAAGGCGGAGGTGCTGGGGCGGCTGAAGGAGAACCAGAACTACGCGCGCAGCTTCGTCGCGCTTTACGGCGCGGGGGTGCTGGACGACGCCGAGCGGGCCTACGACGCGATGACCGACAGCATCGCCGCCTTCGAGAGGACCGATGTCTTCTCGCCCTTCGATTCCAAGTACGACCGGTATCTGCGCGGCGAATACAAGATGACCGGCGAGGAGGAACTGGGGATGACCCTGTTCTTCTCGCAGCAGTTCACCAATTGCAACGTCTGCCACAAGCTGAACGCCATGCCGGCGGCGAAGAACGAGACCTTCACCAATTACGAGTATCACAACATCGGCGTCCCGGTGAACGCGGAGCTGCGGGCGGCCAACGGGGTGGGGGCGGCGCACATCGACCGCGGGCTGGCCGAGAACCCGGCGCTGAAGGGCCAGACGGCGCATGACGGGAAATTCAAGACGCCGACCCTGCGCAACGTCGCGGTTACCGGCCCCTACATGCACAACGGCGTCTTCAAGGACCTGGAGACCGTCGTCCGCTTCTACAACAAGTACAACAGCACCAGGCCGGCGGACCAGATCAACCCCGAAACCGGCAAGCCCTGGGGCAAGCCGGAGATCGCCCCCACCGTCTCCATCAAGGAGCTGGAGGAGGGCCCGGCGCTCGACGACCGCCGAATCAAGGCGCTGGTGGCCTTCATGAAGACGCTGACCGACGCCCGTTACGAGCCGCTGGTGAAGTGAGCACCGGACGGCGGGACCGTTCGCCGGCCCCGCCGTCCGCCGCAAAACCGGCAAAGCGCGCTCCCCGGCTCGAATGCATCTTGACAATGAGAGTGGTTCGCGGCGCATGTTGAGAATGCTTCGCACTATCATGGCTTTGACGCCACCGCTCACCGACGCTTGAGGAGACCTTCATGTTCAAGCACGCCTCCGGCCTTGCCGCCGCGGCTCTCATCGCGCTGGCGCCGCTCGCCGCCGACGCCCAGTCGTCCAAGCCCGCCTACAAGGACGTGGTGAAGACCTACGCGGACATCGCCCAGGCCGGTTACGAGGACGCCGCCAGCACCGCCAAGGCGCTGAAGAAGGCCGTCGATGCGCTGGTGGCCAACCCGTCCGACGCCACGCTGGCCGCCGCCCGCACGGCGTGGCTGAACGCCCGCGTCCCCTACATGCAGACCGAAGCCTTCCGCTTCGGCAACCCGATCGTCGATGCCTGGGAGGGCAAGGTCAACGCCTGGCCGCTCGACGAGGGCCTGATCGACTATGTGGACGACGGCTACGCCGGTGGCGAGAGCAACCCCTTCGCCAAGGCCAACGTGATCGCCAACCCGAAGATCAAGGCCGGCGACAAGTCCATCGACGCCCGCAAGATCACCAAGGAGCTGCTGGCCGACACGCTGCACGAGGCCGGCAAGGTCGAGGCGAACGTGGCGACCGGCTACCACGCCGTCGAATTCCTGCTGTGGGGCCAGGATCTGAACGGCACGGGTCCCGGCGCCGGCGACCGCAAGGCGACCGATTTCGCCAAGGGCAAGGACTGCACCAACGGCCATTGCGACCGCCGCGCCCAGTTCCTGACCGTCGCCACCCAGATGCTGGTCGAGGATCTGGAGGAGATGGCCAAGTCCTGGGGCGCCAAGGGCAAGGCCCGCGCCTCCATCGCCAAGGCCAAGGAGTCGGACGGCATCGCCCGCATCCTGACCGGCCTCGGCAGCCTCAGCTATGGCGAGCTGGCCGGCGAGCGCATGAAGCTCGGCCTCATGCTGCACGACCCGGAGGAGGAGCATGACTGCTTCTCCGACAACACGCACAACTCGCACTATTACGACCAGATCGGCATGGTCAACGTCTACAGCGGCAGCTACACCCGCGTGGACGGCAAGGTCGTGACCGGCCCGTCCCTGTCGCAGTATGTCGCCGCCACCGCGCCGGACGCCGACGCCAAGGTGAAGCAGGCGATGACCACCGCCACCGCCGCGATGAAGGTCATCAAGGACACCGCCGACAGCGGGAAGATGGCCTATGACCAGATGATCGGCCCCGACAACGCGGACGGCAACGCGATCGTCGCCACCGCGGTGGACCGTCTGGTCGATCAGAAGAAGGCCCTGGAAGGCGTCGTCGCCGCCCTGGGCGTCTCGATCGAGGTGACCGGTTCGGACAGCCTCGACAACCCGTCCGCCGTCGGCAAGTAAGCCGGTGGACAACGGGCCGCGGCCCCTCCTTCCCGCGCGGGGCGGCGCTGTCCGCTCCCCGCTGACCGCCCGCGCGGTGGAGGGGCCGCGGCCCGGCCTGTTACGAACACGGAGTGCGGCTGTCCGCCGGAACCGATGCCCCTGCCGATGAAAGCCCGCTTCGCCTTTCTGCTCGCCCTCCTCCCGGCCCTGCCGGCGGCGGCGGGCGACCTCGACGTCCGGATCGGCGAGAAGCTGTTCCGGCGGATGTGGGTCAGCGCTCCGACCGTGACCCACGCCAACGACGGGCTCGGCCCGCTCTACGACGCCCGCTCCTGCGCGGCCTGCCACCCGGCGGCCCGGCAGGGGCGCCCGCCCGATCCCGGCACGCCCGGCGACCGCGGCGTCGGCTATGCGGTGAAGCTGACCCCGGACCCGATCTATGGGCGGCAGATCCAGACCAACGCGGTGCTCGGCTTCGCGGTTGAGGGGCGGCCGGCCCTGACCTACCGCGAGGAGACGGTGCGCTTCCCCGATGGGGACACGGCGACGCTGCGCCGCCCGCTGCTCTCCATCACCGATCTGAATTACGGGCCGCTGGCCGGGACGACGGCCCTGTCCGCCCGCGTCGCCCCGTCGGTGCGCGGCATGGGCCTGCTGGAACGCATCCCCGAGGCCGATATCCTGGCCGGCGCCGATCCGCAGGACCGCGACGGCGACGGCATCGCCGGGCGCCCCAACTGGGTGGCGCCGGAGGGCACGCGGCAGCTCGGGCGCTTCGGCTGGAAGGCTGTCCACCCGACGCTGCACCGCCAGAATTCGGAAGCCTTCAGCCTCGACATCGGCATGTCCACCCCGGCCTATCCCGAGCCCTGGGGCGACTGCACCCCCGCGCAGACCGAGTGCCGCAACGCGCCGCACGGCGATTCCCCGCAGTATGAAGGGCTGGAGATCCCCTCCACGGTGATCGGGCTGATCGACGGCTATCTGCACGGCCTGCCGCCGGACGGCGGGCTGGAGCCGCCGCGCGACAAGGCGGGGAGCGCGCTCTTCGCCGCCACCGGCTGCGCGTCCTGCCACCGCCCCTCCTTCACGACGGCGGAGGACGCCGCCCGGCCCGCCCTGTCCCGCCGCACGGTCTTCCCCTACAGCGACCTGCTTCTGCACGACCTGGGGGACGATCTGGCCGACGGCGTGGCGATGGGCGAGGCGCGGGGCCGCGACTGGCGCACCACGCCGCTGTGGGGGCTGAGGCAGCAGGCGGGTTCCGATGGACAACTGGCGCTGCTCCACGATGGGCGGGCGCGCAGCGTGACCGAGGCCATCCTGTGGCACGGCGGCGAGGCGGGCAAGGCGCGCGGTGCCTTCATGGCCCTGCCGCGCGGCGACCGCGAAAAGCTGGTACGTTTCGTTCTGGGACTTTGAAACCGCAATGTTCGATTGGCATAGGTGACGAGTATGCAACGCCGCAGCATGATCGGCCTGATGTCGGCCGCCGCCCTGTCGCTCCTTCTGCCGGGGAAAATCGCCCTGGCGGCGCGGGAGCCGGCGGGGGACGCCGCCGTGCTGGGCGGCCTGGTCCGCACCCATGTCCTGCCGCGCTTCGACGCGCTGGCCGGGGCCGCCGGAATCTACGCCGAAAGGCTGGCGCTGTTCGCCGCGGCGCCGACGCCGGAGGGGCTGGAGGGCTGCCGCGCCGCCCACCGCGCCGTCTACGACGCCTGGGCCGGCGCCCAGCATCTGCGCCCCGGACCGCTGTCGATGGAACTGCGCGCCGACCGCATCGCCTTCTGGCCGGAGCGCGCCGGGGTGGTGCAGCGCCAGATCCTCGCCATGCTGAAGGCCCGCGACCCGAAGCTGCTGGAGCCGGGCGGGCTGGCCCGCCAGAGCGCCGCCGTGCAGGGGCTGACCGTGCTGGAGCGGCTGCTGTTCGACGAGGGCGTCACCGCCGCCGGGTTCCAGGGAGATGAAGCCGGGCGCTTCCGCGGCGCGCTGGCCGCCGCGGTGGCGCAGAACATCGTCGCCATCGCCCGCGAGGTCCGCGACGGCTGGAGGGCGCTGGAGGCGCCGCTGGCCGCCGGGGAGCCGACCGCGCTGGGTCCCGACGCGGGGGCCGCGGTCAACGCGCTGTTCACCGGGGCGCTCACCGCCCTGCAGGTGGTGGCCGACCAGAAGCTTCTGGCGCCGCTCGGCCCCAACGCCGGGGAGGCCAAGCCCGCGGTGGCCGAGGCGCTGCGCAGCGGCCAGTCGGCGCGCAACGTGCGGATCA
>NZ_JAUJFI010000186.1 GCF_030849505.1 Azospirillum isscasi
CCCGATGTAGACCTTCTCCTCCCAGACGCCCGGGCTGCCGTACGTGTCGGCGCCCTGCTGGCTGTCGTAGGTGCCCTTCCACAGCAGCGAGCCGTCGGCGAGCGACAGGGCGGCGACCAGCGGCCCGCTCCAGCGGCGCGGGTCGGCGGCCTCCAGATCCTCGGTGGCCAGCAGGGCCTCCAGATCGCGGCGCATCAGATGCACCTCGCGCGGGGCCGGCGGGACCGGGCGGGCGAGACGGGCGGCCAGGAAATCGTCCAGCGTCGTCACGGCGGGGGCCTCCGCCCGCTCCTCCGGCTCCAGCAGGCCGCGGACGACGGCGGCCAGCCGCGGGGCGATGCCCTGGAGCGAGAAACGCTCCATGGCCACCCGCCAAGCAGCCTCGGCCACGTCCCGGCGGAAGGCGTCGTCGCCGATCAGCCGCGCGAGCGCGGCCGAATAGCCCTCCATCCCCTCGGCCAGCAGGCCCGACACGCCGTTCTCCAGGCAGTGCGTGACCTCGCCGACCGGCGTGGCGCAGACCGCCACCTTGGCCAGCAGGAACTCGAACATCTTGGTCGGGCTTTTGGCGACGTTGAACTCGTTGTTCGAGTAAGGCAGGACGCCGATGTCCATCTCGCGCAGCACGGCCGGGATCTCGGTCGGCGGGATGAACTCGTGCAACTCGATGTTGGGCAGGTCCGGGTAGCGTTCCCGCACGCGCAGCTTCAACTCGTTCCAGGCGCGGCCGAAGCCGATGATGTGGAAGCAGGACCGGTCGCGGACGGCGCGCGGCACCAGCGCGAAGGCATCCACCGCGAACAGCACGTCCTTCATGGGGATGTCGCCCCAGAAGTCGCCGGAATAGAGGATGTTCACCCGCTCGCCGAAGCGGCGGCGCGGCGCGTCCCGCCCATCGGCCGTGAACAGGTCCTGGTCGGCGACGGTGTGGACCAGGTGCGTGTTCGGGTTCAGCGGGCGCAGCAGGTCGTGCAGCCGGTGGCTGGCGGCGACGCAGGCGCCGGCCCGGTTGGCGACCGTGTGGAAAAGCTGGTCGGGCCGCAGGCTGGGGAACCAGGGCTCCAGCCGGCGGTAGGGCTGCATGTCCAGCTCGTAGTCGTCGTAGTCCAGCACGACCGGGTTGCCGCCCCGTTCCGCCGCCAAGGCCGCCGCCAGCGTGTGGTAGCCGACCTTCTGCACATAGAGGACCGCCCGCGGGTTGGCCGCCAGCACCCGGTGGGCCTCCAGGTTCAGGCGGATCTTCTCCTCCTCGGGGATGGTGGACAGGGCGCCGGCCTGGTCGGTGGCCCCCAGATGGTCGAAGAAGGACAGCACCTCCGCCCGCAACCCCTGCTGGCGCAGCGCCTTGGCGAAGTTGTAGCAGCGCACCCGCGCCGAAGGCTGTTTGAACCCGTCCTGGGCCAGGAAGATGACGTCCGCCGCCGCGTAGCGGGCGAGGGCGTCCGCGTCGAAGAGCGGCGGCAGGGGCATGGGGACTCGGTGCAGGAAAGCGGGAAGGGCACCGCTATCTACCGCCGCTCCGCAAGGTCCGGCAAGCCTTCCCGCACCGGCTGTGACCAGTGATCCCGCTGTGGCCATTCTGGGACCAATGTCACACACCCTATCGATAGTGGTATGCCAGTTTTGGGACGCGAGGGAGCATTCCGCAACCCTCGGGACGGGCGGCCCCCCGCCCGCAGGCTCCAGGGTCCCGCATGTCCACGTCCCCGCAACGGACCATCGACATCCCGATCGTCGTGAACGCCTGGGGCGTGTCCGCCGGCCAGGCGCCGCATTTCCGGCTGCTGGTCGACGGCGTGACGATCGGCGAGGCGTGGGTCGCCGCCACCTCCAGCACGCCCTACCGCTTCACCGCCATGCTCGATCCCGATCAGGCCCACCGGATTTCCATCTGGTACGACAACGACGGGGTGGTGAATGGGGTGGACCGCAACCTGTTCGTCGGCTCCATCACCGTGGACGGGCAGGAGGTCAAGTCCACCGACCCGCGCGCCACCTACGACAAGGGGGCCGTGGACGGGAAGGATGTGGTTGCCGGCCAGACGGGGCTCTATTGGGGGGGGCTGCTGTCCTTCGGGTTGGGGGAGGAGATGTTCGGCGGCCCGCTGGTCCGCCCCCCGCCGAAGCCGGAGGAAGTCGTCACCCGGCCCGTCCCCATCACGGTCGAGGCGGCGCGCGGCGCTTCCGCCACGGGGCCGGTGCGCTTCAAGGTCCTGGTGGACGGCACGCCGGTCGGGGAGGCGGAGGCCGCGTCCGGCACCGCCGAACGCTTCACCTTCGGCGTCACCCTGGACCCGTCCATCGCCCACACGGTGCAGATCCTGCCCGTGGGAGCGCTGTCGCTGGGAAGCGTGGCGGTGAACGGCAAGAGCCTCGCCGCTCCGGCACCCGCCCAGGACGGGTCCGTCACTCTGGCGGTCGCCGCCCCGGTCTTCCAGGGCACCGCGTCGGATGCCCCGGCCCCGCAGGGCGACGCTTTTTACGTGGCGAAGAACGGCAACGACGGCTGGTCCGGACGGCTGGCCGCGCCGAACGCCGAGGGCACCGACGGCCCCTTCGCCAGCCTGGAGCGGGCGCAGGCGGCCATGCGCGCCGGCACCGTCAAGACCACCTACGTCCGCGAGGGCTCCCACAGCCTGACCAGGACGCTGGAGTTCGGCGCGCAGGACAGCGGCGTCCGCATCCTGGGTTATCCGGGAGAGCAGGCGGTCCTCAGCGGCGGCGAGCGGGTCGGCGGCTTCACCTACGAGGGCAACGGCGTCTGGTCGGCGGCGCTGTCCGCGGCGCCGGGGCTGGACGTCACCGTCGGCGGCGTGCGCTACCGGCTGGCCTCCAAGGCGGCCTACGACCCGGAGGACCCGACCACCGGCTGGTTCGTCGCCGACGCGAGCGCCTACGGCGCCAGCCGGAACGCGCTGCGTTACCACGCGGGCGACGTCACCGCCGCCGATCTGGTGCCGGGCAGCCGGGTCCAGGTCTTCGACACGGAACGGCTTCAGGACGTCATCCTGACGGTCGCCGGCATCGACGAGGTGACCCGCACCCTGACCTTCACCTCCGACGCGCCCTTCACCATGCGCGACGGCTCCACCTACAAGCTGCTGGGCAACAGCGCCCACGTCGACCAGATGGGGGAGTTCGCCCACCGCGCCTCGGACGGGCGGCTGGTCATCAAGGCCGGCGAATCGTTCGACGGCACGGGGGTGGAGGTCGCCCGGCTCGGCACGCTGCTGCGGCTGGACGGGGCCGCCGGGGTGACCGTGCAGGGGCTGACCTTCACCAACACGGCCACGGACGGCAACGCGCTCGACGTCATCGGCGGCGACGTGAACACCATCGCCGGCAACAGCTTCGTGAACGTCGGCACAGGCATCCGGCTGACCCAGGGGTCGGACCGCAATCTGGTCAGCGGCAACTACCTGGACCATCTGGGCATCAACGGCATCGCGCTCTCCGGCCAGTCCATCGGCAACACGGTGACCGGCAACCGCATCCAGCGCATCGGCGAGGTGCGCAAATACGCCGGCGGAATCATGGCGTCGGGGATCAGCGACACGGTGATCTCCCACAACGACATCGACCACAGCTCCCGCTACGGCATCTCGGTCAAGAACTGGGACAGCGCGACCATCAGCCTGAACAACGCCATCCTCCACAACCGCATCCGCAACACGGGTTTGGAGACGGCGGATTCCGGCGGCATCGAGCTGCTCGGGCGCTCGAACCTGAACACCGGCACGCGGATCGAGGGCAACTGGATCGAGCACACCGGCGGCATCGCCACCACCGGCACCGGCCAGTGGCTGCGCGATTACAAGGGCTACGGCATCTATCTGGACGACCTGACCAGCGGCGTGACCGTCCAGGGCAACTTCCTGCGCGACACCGCCTGGGCCGCCGTGATGATCCATGGCGGCCACGGCAACATCGTCACCAACAACATCGGCGTGCTGGGCGCCAACGGCGAGAGCTTCGTCCGCGTCGAATGGGTGCCCCTGGCCGGGGCGGCGGGCATTCCGGCGAACAACACGGTCACCGGCAACCTCGTGTCGGGGGCGGTGCCGCTGGGCGGCTACGTGACGATCCTGTCGGCGGGGCAGAACGCCATCGACGCCAACTTCCTGCATCAGGTCGGCGCCTATGGGGCGAACGACCGGACCGGCGACCCGCTGTTCGCCGACGCCTACAACCACGATTACAGCCTGCTGCCGCTGTCCCCGGCGCTCATCGCCGGAATCCAGGATCTCGCCTGGGCGCTGATGGGCATCGCCTCCGGCGGCGGCACGGCGCCCCCGCAGGGCGGCGGGACCACCCCCCTGCCCCCTTCCGAGCCCCAGGCCAACGAGCCGCCCGCCCCGGTCCCGGTGCCCGTGCCACAGCCCGACAACGGCACACCCCCTGTCCCGCCGGCGCCCCAGCCCGACAGCGGCGCACCACCCGCCCCACCGGCACCCCAGCCCGACAGCGGCGCACCACCCGCCCCACCGGCACCCCAGCCCGACAGCAGCGCATCACCCACCCCACCGCCCACTCCGCCGGTCTCGTCACCAGCCTCTCCGCCGGCCTCCTCCCCGGCTCCCGACCCCACCCCGGCGCACCCGTCCGTGCCCTTCAGCCGGATCGTGGACGGGGTGCAGCGGACGGTGGCGGCCCAAGCCTACGAGGGGCCGGTCGCCACCCTGCAATGGAGCTTCCTGGGGAACGCCGACGACGAGGTGGTCGGCGGGTCGGACGGCAACGACTTCATCAACCTGCTGGGCGGCGACGACGCCGCGTCGGGCGGGGCCGGGGACGACGTGCTGGACGGCGGATCGGGCTCCAACTGGCTGATCGGCGGGCCGGGCCGCGACACCTTCTTCGTGGACGGGCGTGGGGGCGAGGTCACCTGGTCCACCATCGTCGATCTGGAGCGGGGCGAATGGGCCACCCTCTGGGGCTTCATGCCTGGCCACTCCAAGCTGAGCTGGGAGGAGATGGGCGGCGCCGAAGGCTACAAGGGCGCCACCGTCCGCTGCGACATCGACGGCAACGGCACCGTGGATGCCAGCATGACCTTCACCGGCAAAGCCGTGGGCGCGATGACCGTCACCACCGGCATGGCCGGCGACCAGCCCTACATCGCCTTCATCTCGCTCTGACGGCGAGGGGGACCTTCATCCCGCTCTGAGGACGGGTTCCGCCCCTGTCACGTGTTCTTCGGCACCGGCTTCTTGGCCGGCTGCGGCACCGGGCTGCTCTTGAGCGGGGAGGAGGAAGCCGCGGACACTCCGGCCTTCTGGCTCTGGATCTTCACGGGAGGGGGCACGGGGGCAGGCAGCGGCGCCTCGACGACGGGAAGCTGCACCACCTTCGCCTGCGTGCCGGCCTTGGACGGGAAGGCGACCGGCAGCAGCATGCCAGCGAAGGCGGACACGGCGACCGCCGCCTTCGCGGCCTCCCACGCGAAGACGGATCGCGTGCGGCGCGAGCGCTCGGGAACCGGGGTGTCGGCCACCGGCTGGACGGCGATTGACGAAGCGGCCATTGACGAAGCGGCCATCGACGAAGCAGCGGTCATCAGGACTTCCTCCTGGAGATTGCCGCCTTCAAGCGGCAAAGGAAACGCGGTTCCGCGTCAGCGGAACAAATGTTGAACACACCCGCAAACTTTTCTGGAAACGAGCGCGCTATCCGCAGTTCCGCCGCAAGGACGGGCCGCAGTCGACCAAGTTCACCCAATCGGCGTTCCGTTACCTGGATGGCACGCTGACGCTGGCGAAAATGGCTGAACCCTTGAACGTGGTGTGCCCGCGTGAGCTTCCGTCTGCACCGAGCACGGTGACGCGCGAAGCGGATGGCCGCCGGTGGATGTCCTGCCGTGCCGTGGCCCACGTCGAACCGCTGACCGGTGGAGCCGAAGCCGGCATTGACCTGGGGCTGAAAGATCTCACCGTCTTCAGCACCGGGGAGAAGGTCGCCAACCCACGTCATCTGGCGAAGCGGCAGAAACGCCTTGCCCGCGAACAGCGCCGGCTCTCGCGCAAACATAACGCCGCGTGCAACATTTTGGCCGCTGGACAAGCGGTGACCGCCTGTGGAGAGGGTGTGAGCCTTGGGATGCTTCGGCATTCTGAGCGGTCCTCGGTGAAGCAGGAACCTGCGCTGTGAAGCTCAGGAATCCGACGACTTCAAACGACGGGGAATCTCAAGGGCATGGCAGGCACTCGGGTTCAGGGTTCGCCGGGTTGGCGAGTCCGACAACGCAAGAGGTATGCCAGCACCCTCATTCGTTCAAAAATTGGCTAAAAATCAATACACCGTTAAGGGTTCCCCGTTCCGGACCCGTCCGGACCTCCCTTCTTCCCGGCCCCTCTTTGCGGCGGGAACCCGGCAAATTCGTCCCGGTGCGTGGCGCTTTTTGCCGCCCCACCGGACAAAAACTGCCGCGTCGAATGGGGTCTTTCACCGCCCGACCATGCCGTGGATCAGCAGGATTTGGCGGAGCGCCGCTCACATGGCTTCACAACCTGAACCGCTTGCCCCGGGCCCGGTGCGTTGACCATAGTGGCAGGGGCTGGTAGCTATCCCCTCCCGCGGGTCCCTGTGGCCCGGACCGATCCGGTGAGTATTACGATGGGCAAAAAGGACGGCGGCACCGCGGCTGGCATCGAGCAAGCCTACCTTATCCGCGCGGTGGAGCAACGCCTGCTTGATCTCTATCGGGAAGGACTGGTTCGGGGCACCGTGCATACCTGCACCGGGCAGGAATGGATCGGTGTGGCATTGGGGAACGCCCTCGAACCACAGGACCGGCTTCTTTCCAATCATCGTGGCCATGGGCACTTTCTGGGCCGCACCGGCGACGTCGCCGGCCTGTTTGCCGAAGTGATGGGACGGGCGACGGGCGTGTGCCGTGGCATGGGCGGCACCCAGCATCTGTGCCGCGATGGTTTTCTGTCCAACGGCATCCTCGGCGGCATGGCACCGGTGGCCGGCGGCATGGCCCTGGCGCAGAAGTTCGAAGGCGCAAAAGGCGTCACGGTCGTCGTGCTGGGCGACGGCGCGATGGCGGAAGGCGTGATCTATGAGACGCTCAACATCGCCAGCCGCTTCGGCCTGCCGCTGTACATCGTCTGCGAGAGCAACGGCATCGCCCAGTCGACGCCGGTCGACAACGTGCTGGCAGGCTCGCTGACGGCGCGGGCCGAAGCGTTCGGCATCGCGACGCGACGATCCGATACATGGGACGTCGCCACTCTGCTTCAGGACGTGCAGGAAGCCGTGGCGGCCGTGCGCGACCGTTCGGCCCCGCTGTTCCACGTCATCGAGACGTTCCGGCTCAACGCCCACTCCAAGGGGGACGACGATCGCCCGCGCGCGGTGCTTGAGCGGTATTGGGAACGCGACCCCCTGACCCGCCTGCTGGCCGAAGGCGATCCCATCGCCCACGCGTGCCAGGACCGGGTGCGAGCTGCCGTGGCCGCAGCCGAAGGGGCGGCCCGGCGGGCACCGCCGGCAGCGGTGCCGGAACCGGTGCTGGCGGGAACCATGCTCCGGCCGGTCACCTTGCGTCCCTGGCGGCCGCCGGCGGGACGGCTGGTGGACGCCATCAACGCGGGCCTTCACCGCGCCCTGGCCGAGGACGAACGGGTCGTGCTGCTGGGTGAAGACATCGAGGCGCCTTATGGCGGCGCCTTCAAGGCGACCCGGGATCTGTCGCACGCCTTTCCCGGCCGCGTCCTCAACACGCCCATCAGCGAGGCGGCGCTCGTCGGGCTGGGCAACGGTCTGGCGCTCGCGGGGCGGCGGCCGGTGGTCGAGATCATGTTCGGCGACTTCCTGACCCTTGGCTTCGACCAGTTGCTCAACCACGCCGCCAAGTTCCGCGGCATGTACGGCGGCCGGGTCAAGGTGCCGCTGGTGGTCCGCACACCCATGGGTGGCCGGCACGGCTATGGTCCGACGCACAGCCAGTCCCTGGAAAAGCATTTTCTCGGAATTCCGGATCTGGATGTGGTCGCGCTGCACTCCCGCGCCGATGCCGCCGCCCTTTACGCCCGGCTCCCGGCGGAGATCGACGGTCCGCTGCTGGTGATCGAAAACAAGGGGGCTTATCGCGAAGAGGGGGGCACCGACCTGATCCGCGGGTTCGACTATCAGGAAACCGATGAGCGTTGGCCAACCCTGCTGATCCGTCCGCGCGGGCCGGCCGACTGCACGCTCTTTTGCTACGGCGGCATGTTGCGCGAGGCTGAACGGGCGGCCGACATCCTGTTCGAGGAGGATGAGATCCTGGTCGAGATTGTTTGCCCGGTGGCGTTGCATCCCTTCAACGCGGCCCCGCTGCTCGACAGCGTCTCGCGAACCCGTCGGCTGGTCACGGTCGAGGAAGGTTGCGCTTTCGCCGGCATGGGGAGTGAGATCGTCGCTTGGTTGGCCGAACATGGCGATGTCCCCTTCCGCTGCCGCCGTCTGGGTGCGGCCTCCCATCCCATACCCGCCGCCATCGAAGCCGAAGCCGCCCTGCTTCCCGATGCCGCCGCGATCCGCAAGGCCATTCAGGACGTGATGCAATGACGGATGCTGCCCTGTCCGGTTTCCACATCGTCGCGGCCCCACGCACATCCGCCAGCGACGACCGTCTTCAGGTCGTGGCTCTGGCCGTGGCGGACGGCACGGCCGTGGCCGCCGGCCAGCTTCTCATGGAGATCGAAGGCGCCAAGGCCGTGGTCGAAGTGTTCGCCGAGGCGGCGGGCATCGCCTATTTTCCCGTCGCGCCTGGCGACGCCGTCGAGGTTGGCCGCCCGGTGGCGGTGATCGTGCCGCCCGAGGTGTCCCGCGACCAGGCCCTGGCGGCGGTTCCGGCCCCGTCGAAGGCGCAGGCCGCCGCTGCCGGCACGGACGAGGAGGTCCGTTTCACGCGGGGGGCAACCGAGCTTTTGAACCGGCATGGGCTGGCGGCCGATCTCTTTGCCGGCCGCGGCCTGGTCACGACCACGATGGTCGAACGCGAGGTCGCCCGCCGGGAAGCCGACCGCAACTGGCGGCCCACCACGCCCCGCCGCGGCGGCAACGGCCGGGTCGTGCTGGTCGGAGCGGGCCGCGGCGCCCACCAGATCCTGTCGATCCTGCTGTTCGAGGAGGGAACGCAGCCGGTCGCCATCCTCGACGACGCCGCGGACAAGCACGGTGAATACATCAAGGGCGTGCCGGTCCTGGGGCCGGTGTCCCGGCTGGAGTCGATGGTGGCGGCGGGCGAGGTGGATGCCGCGATCTGCGCGGTGTCCAGTTCAATCCCATTCCGCCGGAAGATCCGCGATCTGGCCCGGCAACTGAACCTGCCCCTGGCCAACGCCATCCACCCCACCGCCTGGTTCGACGACGGCGTCGTCATCGGCCAGGGAAACTACATCGGCCCCTTCTGCTATTTCGGCGCCGATGCCAGGGTGGGCGACAATTGCTTTCTCAGCTCCCGCACGACCTTCGAGCACCACAACGAGGTCGGCGACGAGGTCACCACCGGCCCCAACGTCGCCACCGCCGGCTCGGTCCGCGTCGGCAGCCAGGTCAAGTTCGGCACCGGGATCGTGGTGGAGAACCGGCTGAGCATCGGATCCGGCTCCATCATCGCCTCCCATGTGGCAATCACTTGCGACGTCCCTGAAGGAAGCGTGGTCAAGAGGCAAGTGGGACGGTGATTCCGGACCGCATTTCAGATTTTAAAGCGGATCGCAATCCGCTTTAGTGGTGCATCCGGCAAGATGAGGGAATTTTAGCGGCGCGAGCGGGTTGAAGGGGAAGTTCCCCTCCAAGGTGGCGTGC
>NZ_JAUJFI010000187.1 GCF_030849505.1 Azospirillum isscasi
AGGTGGCGCTCGTCGCCCCGGTGATCGAGGCGGCGTTGGTGCCGTTGGTGTCGTCGGCCCGGTACCACTGGTAGGTGTAGCTCCGGTTGTCGCCGTCCGGGTCGCTCCAGCTGCCGTTGGTCGTGGACAGCGCGTTGCCCACCGTCGCCGTCCCCGACACGCTCGGGGCCACGCTGTTCACCGGCGCGCTGTTGGCGATGGCCGTGTAGGTCGAGGTCGCCGTCGGGGTGTGGGAGTTGCCGTCGTTGGCGGTCACCACGACGCGCAGGTACTTGTGCGCGTCCGACGTGGTCAGGGTGTAGGTGGCGCTCGTCGCCCCGGTGATCGAGGCGGCGTTGGTGCCGTTGGTGTCGTCGGCCCGGTACCACTGGTAGGTGTAGCTCAGGCTGTCGCCGTCCGGGTCGGTCCAGCTGCCGTTGGTCGCGGACAGCGCGTTGCCCACCTTCGCTGTCCCCGTCACCGATGGAACCACGCTGTTCGTCGGTGCGCCGTTCCCGGACCCCGCCGCGACGACCGTGCGGGTCGAGGTCGCCGTCTGGGTGCCGCCCCGCCCGTCGTTGGCCGTCACCACGACCCGGACATACTTGCCGAGATCGCCCGCCACCAACGTGTAGGTGGCGCTCGTCGCCCCGGTGATCGCCGTTTCACCCGCACCAGCGGTGTCGGTCGCCCGGTACCACTGGTAGGTGTAGCTCCGGTTGTCGCCGTCCGGGTCGCTCCAGCTGCCGTTGGTCGTGGACAAGGCGTTGCCCACCGTCGCCGTGCCGGTCACGCTCGGGGCCACGCTGTTCACCGGCGCGCTGTTGGCGATGGCCGTGTAGGCCGAGGTCGCCGTCGGCGTGCCGCCCTTTCCGTCGTTGGCGGTCACCACGACGCGCAGGTACTTGTGCGCGTCCGACGTGGTCAGGGTGTAGGTGGCGCTCGTCGCCCCGGTGATCGAGGCGGCGTTGGTGCCGTTGGTGTCGTCGGCCCGGTACCACTGGTAGGTGAAGCTCCGGTTGTCGCCGTCCGGGTCGCTCCAGCTGCCGTTGGTCGTGGACAGCGCGTTGCCCACCGTCGCCGTCCCCGACACGCTCGGGGCCACGCTGTTCACCGGCGCGCTGTTGGCGATGGCCGTGTAGGTCGAGGTCGCCGTCGGGGTGTGGGAGTTGCCGTCGTTGGCGGTCACCACGACGCGCAGGTACTTGTGCGCGTCCGACGTGGTCAGGGTGTAGGTGGCGCTCGTCGCCCCGGTGATCGACGCGGCGTTGGTGCCGTTGGTGTCGTCGGCCCGGTACCACTGGTAGGTGTAGCTCAGGCTGTCGCCGTCCGGATCGGTCCAGCTGCCGTTGGTCGCGGACAGCGCGTTGCCCACCGTCGCCGTTCCCGTGACTGACGGAACCACGCTGTTCGTCGGCGCGCCGTTGGAGGCGCCACTGAAGCTCACCGTTGGGGTGGCCGCGGTGCTGACGTTGCCGACGCCATCGGTGAGAGTGAAGCTGACCGTCCGGCTGGTCGTGGAATAGGTGGTGCTGTTGGAATTCCTATAGGTGATGTTCGCCAGCAGCGCCGTTATGGCCTCGGTCGTGGCGTAGCTGTTGAACGTGATGACCAGATCGCTGCCGTTCGAACCGCCGGTGAAGGTGCCGATGACCAAGCCGCTGTAACTGAGATTCGATCCGGAGATGCTGATTTTCTGCACACCGGCGGTCTGGTTGTTGATGGCCAGGACGTCTTCGGTGCTCGTCCCGCCGCTGGTGATGGACACCCGCAGCGTGCCGCCGTCCCAGCTTCCCGCCTCGGTGACCGCCACGGCGGTTCCCTGGTCGATGATGACGGCGGTGGTGCTGCCGGGCGTGTAGTTCACGGTGTCCGTGGACAGGTTCGTGATGACCGGAGCGGAACCGTCGAGGCTCCAGGTCGTCGCCGCGCTTGTCTTGGTGCCATCGGTCGCCGTCAGCGACAGGGTGCGCGCACCGTTCCCCGCCGCCGAGGCGCTGAAGGTCAGGGTGCGCAGCACCGCCTGATAGGCGGCGTCCGTTGCCGTGCCCGTCAGGGTCAGGACACCGGTGGCGGCATTGTAGGAGCTGGTGATGCCGCCGGAGTTGGTGACGCTCAGAATGTCGCCGGCGGTGAAGCCGGTGATGGTCACCGTGGCGCCGGTCAGGTTGGTGGAGTCGATGTCCACCACGGTGAGGTTCGCAGCGGCGTTCACCGCGCTCCCGCCGACGGTGAACTTGACCGCAGTCAGATTGCGCAGAAGCGGCGCCAGATCGAAATTGTCGAAGACGACCAGCCCACTGACGGATGCACCGGTCGATCCGGAACGGATCTCGCGGACCAGCGAGATCGTATCGGTCGCCGGATCGAGAACGAACAGCTCGTTGCCGTTCGCAGTCGTCGTCCCCGCGAAATAGATCTTCCCGTCATAGACCACGGGAATGCTGGACTTGTCATAGGTCGTCCAGCCCAGCGTCGTCGCGTTGGCGACGATCTTCGTCGCGGTGTCCGTGACCGGATCGTATTTGAAGATGTCGCGGTCCGTGCCGTTGCTGGCGGTGAAGTAGACCACACCGTTGACGCCGATGAAGCCGCGCGGATCGGAGGCTCCGCCGGCCCACAGGTTTTTCGCCGTGCGGGTGCTGGTGCCGAGGTCGTAGACGATGAGTTCCGTGTCGTCGCCATTTATCGCGGAGCTCGAGGGCGTCATCCGCGCGGAGAAATACAGCCTGCCCTGATAATAATAGAGATCGCCGACCAGAGCGACGCCATCCGTCTGTTCATTGGCCAGAACCGTGCCGCTCGCAGTGGTCGAAGTGTTGTAGTAGCGGATCGAGGCCGTACCGGTCGACAACTGGTCCGTCAAATAATAGATGGTCGTCCCATCCGTGGCCCATGTGGCCTGACTCACGCCGGTAACACCGGTCGACGTGACGACGCCGTTGGCATCCATCTTATACAGCGTGACGGAAGTGTCACCCGTCAGGTAGGCCGTGAAATACAGCGTGTCGTTGATCACCTTGTACAGCGCCCCGTTCACCGCCGCCGCGTTGGCGGTGCCGTTCAGGTCGATCGGGGTCACCGTGGTGCCATCGAACAGGAACAGATCCGGATAGCCGTTGGAGTCGGTCGTCGTCGTGGACATGAGCAGCTTGCCGCCGATCACGCCGCGCACCACGACGGCGCTGTTGGCCGCCGTGTAACCGTTCGCCGTGGCCCCGGAGCGGATGTCCTGCGCCAGGGTGAAGGACGCGCCGTCGTACCGGTACAACTCCGTCCCGACGCCGCCGAAGGGAACGGTCAGCCCATCGCTGCCGCTGAGATAGACGTTCCCGTTGTGCTGGTAGGCGAAGAAGCCCGGACTGCTGCTCTGGAAAAAGGACGCCGAACCGCTGCGGATGTACTCGCCCAGCATGGCCGACTTGCCGGTGACGCTGTTGTAGGCCCAAAGCTCCGCGCCGTTGGTGCCGTCGTTGGCGATGAAGAAGATGTTGTAGCCTTCGCCGGACGACGTCGCAGCGCCGACCAGGGAATAGCCGGATGCGGCGGTCGGGGTGCCGCCGTTGCCGTCGTTGGCCGTCACCACCACCCGGACATACTTGCCGAGATCGCCCGCCGCCAGCGTGTAGGCGGCGCTCGTCGCCCCGGTGATCGCCGTTTCACCCGCACCGGCGGTGTCGGTCGCCCGGTACCACTGGTAGGTGTAGGTCAGAGTGTCGTTTTCCGGATCGCTCCAGGTCCCGTCGGTCGTCGTCAGCGTTTGACCAACCGTCGGCGTGCCCGAGACCGCCGGAAGCGTGGAACTGGTCGGTGCCTCGTTCACGTTGGTGACGGTGACCGAAACCGTCTGGTCGGTGGTGTTGCCGTTGGCGTCCGTCGCGCGCACGATGACGGTATAGACGTTGTTGGTGTCCGTATCGGTCGGCACCTCGTAGTTCGGCGCTACGGCGAAGGCCAGCGCCGCGCCGGACAGCGAGAACTTCGCCTGATCGCTGCCGCCGACGAGGCTGTAGGTCACCGGACCGTTGCTGTCCGTGGCCGCCAGCGTGACGACCGCCGTCGTGTTTTCCGCAACCGAAGGCGTGGCGGAGGAGGTGAAGACCGGCCCGACCCGGTCCACCGTGTGGGTGCTCCCGGTGAAGCCCTGGTTCGCGATGGCGTTGGGCGTGGCCGCCGTGTCCTGGATGCCGGTGCCGCTGGACTTCAGGTTCAGCCCCAGCGTGCCGGCGCCCGACACGCTGTTGACCGTGACCGTGTAGCTGCTGCCCGATCCGCTGACCGACGCGATCGTGCCGGCCGCCGTGCCCGTCGTCGCCAGCGTGAAGTCGCTGGTGTCCACCCCCGTCACGCTCTCGCTGAAGGTCACGGTGAAGCTGACGGACGAGGCGTTGGCCGCCGGAGTTCCGGACACCGCGATGCTGCTGACCGTGGGCGGCGTCGTATCGACGCCCGAGGTCAGGGTGATCGCGCTGGTCCGCGCGGTGCTGGTCGTTTCGCCATCGTTGACGACGACCGTCGCGGTGCGCGTGCCCCCGGTGAAGCCGTTGGCGGAGTTCTTGTACTGGGTCAGACGGATCACCGCCTGGTAATTCGCCACCGACGCGGCACCGCTCAGCGTGATCGTGGCTCCGTCATTGGCGAGCGCCGCGATGCCCAACTGCTTGGCCGTATTCACGTCCGCCGCGGAGAGGGTCAGCGTTTCATTTCCGGTGTCCACCACGCCACTCAAGGTGACCGTGGCGCCGAGCAGGCGGGTGTCGGTGTCGGTTTGCGCCAGGGTGGCGTTGGGCGCGATGAGCACGCCGGAACTGGGCGTCCCGCTGCTGACGGATTCGTCGCTTCCGGTCCCCGCCCCGTTCAGGTCCACCGTCGGCGCGCCGGCGTTCCAGTGAACCTCGTACGCACCAAGGTCGAGCACACCGTCGCGAATGCGGTCGATGCCGCGGATGTCGTAACTCCCGCCGTAATAGTTCGCGTTGCTGCTGTTGCCCTTGTTGATGAACGTCGTTGCAGTCGAAGCCGGACGATAGTCCCGCAGACTGAGATTGGCATTGGTGGAGTCGACGAATGTCGCGGCACCGGTTATAGAGCCTTGGTAATTTTTATCGGCGTTTAGGGTAACTTTGGCGCTGTCGTAGATGATGGCGTTCGGATCGGCAAAATTTGTTCCGCCAAGATTGCCCGAGTTCCCCGCGATGATCGTGTTGTAAACGTTCAACGTCGCCGTGCTGGTTGATCCGCCATAATAGACACCGATGCCAGCTGTCTTTACACCGGCGGCGGCGGAGTTATTGTTGATGTAACTGTTGTTGGCAATGGTGACGTTACGTATGTTGACCGTAAAGGCTGCCGTGTTGTGCTGCTGCACAATGGTGGCGCCCGGGTAGTTCGCCGAAGGCGCGCCCATGTTCGCGACATAGCTGTTGTCTGCTAACAGACTGTTCTCGATCGTCAGCGTTCCGGTCACCTGCGTTCGAACGACCGCGAAGCCAGCCGTACCGGTCACCTCCCCCACGTTATCACGAAAAACCGAGTTCCTGATCGTCACGGATGTGGTCGCGGTGGTCGTGGTGATGACGTTGTTCAGGTTGTTCTGGAAGATCACACCATCGACTTCGAGCGCCCCGGACTGCACCGTCAGAACACCTTGAAGAGCGATTGAATGATAAAAGCGCTCCATGATCAGGTTCTTGACCGTCAGGGTTTTGCCCGACGCATTGAAGGTGAGTCCCCGGTAGTTCGCCGCCGCGAGCGTCGCGCCGTCGCCGTCGTCACCGGAGATCGTGATGTCGGCGATACCGTCGCCATTCACGTCGCCGTTGATCGTGAAGTTCTGAGCCGCCGCCGTCAGAGTGGTTGTCGTAACGCCCAGGGAAACCTTGGTGGGCATCAGCGTCGGGCTGAACTCGATCACATCGCCGGCGCTTGCATTCATGATCGCATGGTTCAGCGATCCCGACAGCGTCCCGGTCGCCGAGGTGATGACGACAGTCCCCAACCGACCGGCAAAGGCATCCATGGACGAGCGGGCAAAGGGCACCGCCGCCTCGATGGCCCCGCTTTGCACCTCCAGCGTCCAGTTCTGCCCCGTCGCGCTGCCGGTCTGGTCACCGGAAACCGCCACGTCCGCTCCGGTGAGACGGTGGATCGTCTGAACGAAGTCCTGCCCAACGTCTCCAGCACCGACGTTGCAAGCGTAGAAAAGAATGTCGCCGCCGGGCTTCAGCGCGGCACCGATCGCCTGGAGATCCTGCCCACGGTTCGCCAAACCGTCCGCCCAATAGGCGCGGCCGGAAATGTACAGGTGGCCGTCGTTGCCGTGGCTGACGACATGGATCGCATCCAGACCGGACAGCCCGGACAGCGCCTCGGCCATCTGGCCGAGCGCCTCCCGGCTGGGGTCGAGAAGCACGACCTTGGCGTCCGGCGCGACGTCCTTGATCAGTGTCTGGTAATCATTGACCGTCGTATCGACGAACACCACCGACCGGACCGATCCCTGGACTTGGGCCAGCCGCGCCGTCACCGCCGCGGGTTCGGTGAGAACCGGAGCGGAACCGGCGGGTGAATTCACGGCGTCAGGGACGGCCGCCTCCTTGGCCGCCTCCTTGGCCGCCGAATCGGCGGCGGTGTTGGACGTCTGGTTCGCCAGCAGCGCCTGATCGGGTTGATAATGCGCATCCGAGACCGTGGCTGCGCCAGCCGCGTCGAACATGAACCGCGGTTCCAGCGCCATGGCGAACATGGAAGAGGACGGTTTGCGCGTCTTGCCGGACAGCCCGTTCCCGCCAACGCCCTTCACACCCCGCATACGCGCCATGATTCCTCTCCCCGACGATCACCGTACCGCCTCCTTCCTACACCGAAGGCAGTCACTCATAAGTGTGAGATGTTGAGGAAAGTACCACCTATTCTCACGTGCATACAACGCTTGGTGACCCCGAGGTTGCGAATTTAATACCCCACTCTGACCCGATTCGCGTCCAGACATGGCGAAAGCTCGTTTCATTTTGCAACATTTCATCGAAATGCATCCTCCGGGTTTCAGTTTCGTCATAAAAACCTTCCAGGACCGCCACTGCCTCCCTGCGAAATACATACCTTCGCATGATAAAAGCCCGGAAGTTTGAGACGCCCACGCTTCTGGTAATGTGAAAGAACATATTCCAGTTCAGGCGCAGCGACCGAACTAGCGCTTTTGGAGAATATTCCGGTATTCTTGCCACCACGTTCGGTTTGGCGCGCTTGCCCCAGCGGTGATGCCGTGCCGCCGTCCGTCTCAATCAGCTTTAATGAAATTCGGGGGTATCGTTATGGACGTCTATATCGCCCTTATTTTCCCGTTCGCCGGCGTCTTCGCGCCGCAGGGCAGCGCCCAGTGCTGGGGCCAGGAAGTGCCCGTGCAGCAGAACCAGGCGCTGTTCTCGCTCATCAGCACCATTTACGGCGGCACCGGAAACCCGACCTTCAAGCTGCCGGACCTGCGCGGCCGCGTCATGGTCGGTTCCGGCATCAGCCCCTATCTGAACCTGACCCTGAACCCGGCCGCCGCCGGCGGCACGGCGGCCACCACGCTGAACCTGGTCAACCTGCCGCTGCACACCCACGCCGCGTCCTTCACGCCGGCCGGCGGCGGCGGCAGCACGGCCACCATCAACGCCACCGTGCAGATTCCGCTCTCGGCGGGTCAGGGCGCTTCGGCGACCCCCACCAACGGGGCCAACTGGCTTGGCGGCGTCAAGGTCAGCGATCCGAGCGCTGGCATCGATTGGCAGACCGACGGCCCCTACACCAACACCAGCCCCACCCCCACCGCTTCGTACCTGCAGGGTTCGGCCACCGGCAACGTCACGCTGTCCGGTGGCGGCGGCGTCGTGTCCGTGTCGCCGGGCGGCGGCCAGGGCATGCCGGTGCCGATCTCCAACCTGCAGCCGTTCCTGGCGCTCACCATGTTCATCGTCACCATGGGTATTTACCCGACCCGCGACTGATGACAGGTTGACACCCCGGTTCCGCCTCCGGCGGACCGGGGTGTCCCCCGCCCCCCGAAACGCCGTCCCGCTACCGGAAGCCCCTTCATGACCGTCGAATTCAGCACGCTGACCGCCGAGCAGTTCACCCCGCATATCGGCCAGACGTTCCGCTTCCTGGCGCCGGAGGACCGGTCCACGATCATTGAGGTCGAACTGGCCGTGGTCAAGGAGCGCCCGGAGTTCACCCCCCGCTGGGCGAAGCGGACCTCATTCTCGCTGACGTTCGAAGCGTTCGCGCAGAACGAGTTGTGGAACGGCAGTTACCTGATCGACCACCCGACCGAGGGGCCGCTCGGCCCCCTCTTCATCGTCCGGACGGTTCCGCTGAACCCGGACCGGCCCTGCTTCGAACTCGTCCTGAACTGACCGGTTCCGCCGCCGGTTCCACCGGCGCGCACCGCCGCAAGCCGCCTTTCCGATTGTCGCGGACACGGCGGCTTTGTCTTTTCGGCAACCCGGAAACGGGAGCGGGACGGCCTTTTCAGGCCGCGCCGCCCCGCTGCAACGCAAGCGGAAGAATCTGCGGCGGCAGATGCTGGATGCCCGGATGGCCGGGCGGCAACCAGATCAGTTCCAGAACCGGCGGAGACTTCACCAGCAGATCGAAGCCCAGCCGGTAGTAGAACCAGTGGACGCGGGTGTCCGTCTCGCTCACCGACAGGGTCATGGGCAGGCGGAACTGCATCGCCGTGCCCTGGAGGCTGCGCAGCAGGTCGGTGCCGATGCCCTTGCCGCGGGCCAGCTTGTGGATCTCCACCTCCGCCACGCGCCAGTCCCAACGGCCCATATCCAGGACGATCCGGCCCACCGGCTGGCCGGTCTTCTCCACCACGAAATCCAGGTGCTGCGGATAGCGGGTTTCCTGGCCGGTCCGCATGGCGTTGTATTGCTGTTCGTAAAGCGTGCGGATGAAATCCCGGTCCTGCTGGGCCTGAGCCTCGGCCAGCCAGGGCCGGGCGTCCATGAACAGCCCCAGAAGAAACTCCTCGTCCGAAGGCCGGGGATGGCGCACCGACAACCCGCCCATCAGCGGCAGCGATCCTTGGAAACCGGCCATCAGCCATGCCCTTTTCAGTAGCGGTAAGCGGCTGATTACATAGCGCAGGATGCAGCGTGGTGGCAAGAATCCCGCGTCAGGCTGCCGGCTGGCGAAGGGATTCAGCGGAAAGCGAGTCGCCAGCCGGCGGCGCCGCTCGCCGGGAGCCGATCCCGTCCAGAAGCTCGTCGAGAAGGGTGGCGAAGCGCTCCCGCGCCGCGCGCTCCATCAGGCTGTGGTCGGCGGCGGGAAGGCGCTCCATCCGCAGGCCGGGCATCCGGCGCAGCCGTCCGCCGCCGGCCCCGGCCTGGGCCTCCAGTTCGCCCAGGGTGACGTCGCCCTCGCTGTGCACCATCAGCACGGGGACCCCGCGCTCCGACAGGGTCTTGAACCCGCTCACCGGATCGTCCGGAGCGCCGCCCCGCCCCATCAGACCGGCGCACAGCCGCACCGCCCCGATCCGCAGGCGGCGGACCGCCCGTTCCGACAGGCCGCGCGCGATGCGCGCCGCCTTGCGGTCCTGGCGCAGGATGGCCTTCCAGGCCGCCGGCTCCGTCAGACGGGGGAGATAGGCGGCGGCGGGCTTCACCGCGGTCCCGATCGCCTCCTCCTGCGTCACGCCGCCGCCCAGCACGAAGCGTCCCGGATTGACCAGCGCCGTCCCGACCACCCGCGGGTCGGCCAGCGCCGTGTGCAGGGCCACCGCCGCTCCGGCGCACAGCCCCAC
>NZ_JAUJFI010000188.1 GCF_030849505.1 Azospirillum isscasi
CGGGCGGGGCCAGGGCGGCGCGCATGGCGGCCAGCAGGGCCTCGCCACGGCGTTCGGCAAGGTCGGCGCTGACCGCCCCCGACGGCTTCGCCACCACCGCCGAGGCGCCGGCCATCAGGCAGGCCCGCCGTTCCGGCGACCCGGGGCCGGCGATCGAGGAGACGACGATCACAGCCGCGTCCGACACCGCGCGGATCGCCGGCAGCGCGTCCAGCCCGCCCATCACCGGCATTTCCAGGTCGAGCAGGCAAAGGGCCGGTTGAAGCGCCCGCGCGCGGTCGATGCCCTGGCGCCCATCGGCGGCGGTGCCGGCCACGCGGAAATCCCCGCCGCTCTCGGCCAGCCGTGACATCAGCGTCCGCATCATCGAGGAATCGTCGACGACGAGAACCGTGGGCAGCGGGACCGCGGGCGCCGCGTCCGTCACGGCGTCCGCCGCGTCGGCGGCCCGCCGCCCCTCAGCCCGACGCCCCTCAGCCCGCCGCGGCACCGGTCCGCCCCTGCTGCGCTTCCCGGCGCGTGGCGTCGGCCAGACGGGTCAGCTCGACCATCGTCGCGGCGATCTCCTCGCTGGCCGTGGCGTTGGCGTTGGAGATCTCGGTCAGGCGCTGCAGGCTCTGCTCGATCTGGCGCAGCACCCCGCCCTGCTCCTCCATCGACTGGGCGATGTCCTCGGACAGGCTGTCGGTCTCGTTGATGGCGGCGGACACGGTCTGCATGACGCCGCCCACCTCCGTGGCGACGGTGACGCCGTTCTGGATGCGCTCCCCGCTGTCGGCGGCCAGCAGGGCGATTTCCTGGGCGAGGTTGGCGGTCTGCTGGGCGAGGTTGCCGACCTCCTCCGCCACCACCGAAAAGCCGCGGCCATGGTCGCCGGCCCGCGCCGCCTCGATGGCGGCGTTCAGCGACAGGATGTTGGAGCGGGTCGCCAGTTCGCCGATGCTCTGGGTGATGCGGTTGATCCGCTCGCTGGTCACGGCGATCTCGCGCACCGCACCGGTCATCGTCTCCATCTGGCGCAGCGCGTCGGCCAGCCGGGTCGCCGCCTCGCGCGAACGGTCCTTGGCCGACAGGCTGACCGACGCGATGGTCCCGATGATCGAGGTGGTGCGCGTCACCGCGGCGGTGATGCTCTCCACCGACTGCATCTGGCGCTGCGACCCGTCGGACACCTGCTCCACCGCCGCCGCGGCCTGGCTGGTGGCGGCGGCCACCTGCTCCGCCGCCGAGACGGTGCGGTGGGACAGGGTGTCCGCCGCCGTCAGGCTGTCCTTCAGAAGCTGGCAGACCCGCGCGACGTCGCCGATCTCGTCCCGCCGGCCGGTGCCCTGGACGGTCCGGTCCAGCCGCCCGGCCAGCAGGTCCTTGGCCGTGTCCGTCAGGCGGCGCAGCGGGCGCACCACGGTCGACCGCAGCAGCAGGAAGGCGAGGACGAAGACGGCGGCCAGCGTGGCGGCCACCATCATGAAAAGCCGGGCCGTCTCCTCCCGCGCATGGGCCACGGTGGCGCGGGCGCGCGCCTGGGAGTTGGCCAGCGCCTGATCCACCCGCGCCCGCAATTGCCCGTCGAACTCGTCCACGGTCACCGACACGGCGCGGGCGCGGTCGCGCAGCGTGTCGCTCATCGCGCCGTCGCTCTGCTCCAGCCGTTCCGCCACCATGGCGTCGATCCGCGCGACGACCCGCTCATAGCCCTGGCGGATGCCGGCCAGATCCTCCCCGGTGCCGCGCAGCGCGCGCTCCGCCTCCTCCAGCCGGGCGTTGAAGTTGGCGTTCTGCTCCTTCAGCTTGGCGAAGACCTGCCGGGCCTTGAAGCCGCTCGGCTCGATCAGCCCCTCGATGGCCAGCCGCCCGGTGGCGTTGGCCGCGATGCGGGCGCGGGCCAGCCAGATGATGCCCGGCTGTTCGGTCTCGATGACGGCGGTCAGTTCCCGCTCCGCCGCCTCCTGGGCGGCGTTCAGCCGCAGGAACCCGGTGGCGATGGCCGCCCCCAGCACGGCCAGGATCAGGAACACCTTGCCGATCAGCGGCATGGAATCCAGCACTCTCATGGCCCCGCCCTCCTTAGGTCAGCTTGCCGATGGCGGCTTCGACCCGGACCTTCAGGTCCCTGACCGAAACGGGCTTGCGCAGGAACAGCCGGACCCCGGCGGCGATGGCCGTCTTGACCGAGCTTTCCTCGGCGTTGCCGGTGACCATGATGATCGGCAGCTTGGCCGTCTGCGGGTGCTTGCGCAGCATCTTGAACAGGGTCAGCCCGTCCGTCCCCGGCATGTTCCAGTCGAGCGTGACGAGATCGAACTCGCTCTTCAGGATCATGTCGATGGCCGAAACCGCCGAGGTCACCTCGGTGACGTTCCGGATGCCGAGCTGCGCGAAGGCGTAGCGGTGGAGACGAAGCATGCTTTCCTGGTCGTCCACACAAAGCACACGAATGGATTCGGCCTTTGGCATGCGCCGTCCTTTTGCAAACGAATCAATTTCCGAATAACTTTGGCAACAGTTTATCCCATCTTTTATGAATCGGCATGATCTAATCCATTGCGCTGCAAACATGAGGCGGGGCGCCGCCGAACGAAATCTTCGGATGCGCCCCTGTCTTGACGACACTACTTTTGCTTGATGGCGGCGGACGGCGGCGGGCGGGACCGTCCTTCAGACGGTCGGATGGCGCTCCAGCCAGCGGTCGTGGCATTTGTCCTGGCCGTTGAAGCAGGATTGGTTGATGTCGTCGCGCATGGCCTTGTAGGCGATGCGCTGGTCGGCCCCGCTGCTGGCCTTGACCGTCGGTTCCCAGATGGACAGCTTCGTCGCGATCTGATTGAGAACGTCGTGATCGGGGTGAATCCAGGCCCCGGAACCGGGAAACGATTTGCAATTGGCGCGGCAGTGTTCCGTCTCGATCTTGGTCAGACGGATGTAGATGCGGTAGGTGGGATGGGTCGCCCAGGCATCCGCCCATTTCAGGATGGATTTCCGGGCCTTCAGCATCTTCCGGCCTTGCGGGTTGACGTGGTCGGCGACCTTCTGCCAGTTCGTGTGGGACCGCGCCGCGCTGACCTGGACGAGCAGATCCTTCAGCTCGTTGGCATAGGACACCGCCTTCGCCAGCGCCCCCTTCGTCTCCCACCCGCCGGTGTCCATGGGGTCGTCCACCCGCATCACGTTCTCCGCACCGGGGAAGACGTTGCCGAAGGCCCAGAGGATGCGCTCCATCAGCCGTTCGATCCGGATCTGCGGGGTCTGGGCCGGCTCGATCACGCCGTTGTTCATGGCGTAGGTGCCGATGCTGGTCAGGAGCCCGTCGTCGCTGGCGTCCACGGCGCCGTCGCGGTAGTCGAGCAGGATGTTCTGCGGGCAGATGTGGTGATCGGTGACCACGCTGAGATTGGCGAGCCCGCGGCTCTGGGCCGCCTCCTGGACCTGGTTCCGCCAGGCTTCGAAATCGCGCGGCTTGGATTTGGTGTTCTTGATCGCGGCCTTGTCGAGTGGCATCGGGGTCTCCGTCGTCCGGCTGGTATCCCCCAGACGGCGGAGCGCGGTCCCCCGTGAAGCCGCTCAGGACTCCCGGCGGTCGCCGTGCCAGCGGTCGCCATGGCTGTAGACGACCAGCCGGTTGCCGCGGGCGAAGCCGGCCAGCGACACGCCGCAGCTTTCCGCCATGCGGACGGCCAAGCCGGTGGGGGCGGAGATGGCGACCAGCCCGCTGATGCCCAGCCGGGCGGCCTTCTGCACCAGCTCGTAACTGGCGCGGCTGGAGGTCAGGACGAAGCCGCCCCGACGATCCACGCCCGTGCGCACCAGCCAGCCGATCAGCTTGTCCAGCGCGTTGTGGCGCCCCACGTCCTCGCGCACCGCCAGGATGTCCCCCGCCGCGTCCACCCAGGCGACGCCATGGGCCGCCCCGGTGGCGCGGTGCAGGGTCTGCCGCTCGGTGAAGCGGGCCAGCGCCCGCCCCACCGCGTCCACCGACAGCCGCCCGCCGGAGGGGACGGGATGTCCGGAGCGGGCGATGGCCTGGAGGCTCTCCACCCCGCAGACGCCGCAGCCGGACCGTCCGGCGATGCTGCGCCGCTTGCCCTTCAGCGCCATGAAGCGCTCCATCGGGATTTCCATGCGGACCTCGATCCCGTCGCAGCCCTCCACCACCCGCAGGCTTTCCAGCTCCTCCGCATCGGCGACGATCCCCTCCGACAGGGAGAAGCCGAGGCCGAAATCCTCCAGGTCGTCGGGGGTGGCCAGCATGACCGCATGGACGATGCCGTTGTAGGCGACCGCCACCGGCACCTCCTCCACCACCGCGTCGTCGCAGAGTTCGGCGGCGCCGGGCCCCAGCCGCAGGACGGTCATGCGCTGGGTGGTCGCGTAATCGGCGAAGTCCGTGGCGAGGCTCATGGCGAATTCCTTCGAAAGAACATTCCGTCTCCCGCCCCGGGAGAGGGGATCAGGGCGTCACGAATGCCCGGCTTCCTTACCGGTCACCTGACGGAACCAGCGCGGGTGGTGCTTGCGCGCCCAGGCGTGGGTGACCACGCCCTCCACCATCGCGCGGATCGTGCCCTGCACCCACAGCGCGGCGTAGACATGGACGATGATGCTGGCGATCAGCACCAGCGCGCTGGCGGCGTGCACCAGAAGCGCGATGCGGATGACCGGGATCGGGAAGTAGCCCGCGAAATAGGGCCGCCACGCGATGACGCCCGACACCAGCAGCAGGATCATGCACAGCACCATGACCCAGAACATGCCCTTCTGGCCGCCGTTGTAGCGCCCGATGTCGCCGACCTCGTTGCCCTTCATCACCTCCTTCACCGACATCATCCATTTCACATCCTCCTTGTTGATGAGGTTGTGATGGGCGTAGCGGAAGAACTGGCGGGCGAAGGCGAGGACCATCACCACCCCGACGAAGGGATGGACGATGCGGGCGAGCTGCGGCGTGCCGAACACGCCGGTCAGCCAGAAGAAGGCCGGGTAGAAGAAGGCCAGCCCGGAGATGGCCAGCAGCACGAAGCAGACCGCCACGATCCAGTGGTTGATGCGTTCCGCGGCGCAGTAGCGTTGGATCAGCTTTTCCGTCGTCTTCACAGCGCGTTCTCCCGTTCCTTGGTCTTGGTTCCCTTGGCAGGCGGCAGCGGCGGCGTGCCGTGATCCGCCTCCTCCTCGTCATCGGCGCGGTTCGGGCCGACCGTGATGTAATGGAAGAAGCCGAACAGGCCGGCGGCGGCGACGCCCAGCGTCGCCAGCGGCTTCAGCATGCCCTTCCACACCCCGACGACGGCGCTGATCGACGGGTTGTCCGGCAGGCCGGAATAGAGCGCCGGCTTGTCGGCGTGGTGCAGCACGTACATGACGTGGGTGCCGCCCACCCCGGCGGGGTCGTAGAGGCCCGCCTGGTCGTAGCCGCGCGATTGCAGGTCGGTGATGCGGGTCGCCGCGACCTCGATCATGTCCTCCTTGGAGCCGAACTGGATGGCCCCGGTCGGGCAGGTCTTGACGCAGGCCGGCTCCTGCCCCACCGCCACGCGGTCGGAGCAAAGGTTGCACTTGTACGCCTTGCTGTCCGCCGGGCTGAGGCGCGGCACGTTGAACGGGCAGCCGGAAATGCAATAGCCGCAGCCGATGCAGTTCTCCTGGTGGAAGTCCACGATGCCGTTCTTGTACTGCACGATGGCGCCCGGCGACGGGCATGCCTTCAGGCAGCCGGGGTCGGAGCAGTGCATGCAGCCGTCCTTGCGGATCAGCCACTCCAGCTTGCCCTTCTCCTCGACCTCGTTGAAGCGCATGACCGTCCAGGCCTGCGAGGACAGGTCGGTCGGGTTGTCGTAGACGCCGACGCAGGAGCCGACCTCGGCGCGCAGCTCGTTCCATTCGGAGCAGGCGACCTGGCAGGCCTTGCAGCCGATGCACACCGTGGTGTCGATCAGCTTGGCGACTTCCTGCGGGTTGCGGGCCTGCGGCGTCGGCGTCGGCGAGGCGGAGCGGCGCAGGATATCGAGGGATTGCAGTGCCATGACTTACGCCACTCCGATCTTCTCGACGTTCACGAGGAACGCCTTGTATTCCGGGGTCTGGGTGTTGCAGTCGCCAACCGCGGGCGGCAGCGTGTTGGACAGGAAGCCCTTCTTGGCCACCGTCTCCCAGCCCCAGTGCAGCGGGATGCCGATCTGGTGGACGGTGCGGCCCGCCACCTTCAGGGCCTTGATGCGCTTGGTCACTACCGCCTTGGCCTTGATGTGGCCGCGCTTGGAGGAGACCTGGACCCAGTCGCCGGCCTTGATGCCCTTCTCCGCGGCCAGCGTCTCGCCGATCTCCACGAACTGCTCCGGCTGGGCGATGGCGTTCAGCCGCACGCTCTTGGTCCAGAACTGGAAATGCTCGGTCAGGCGGTAGGTGGTGCCGACATAGGGGAACTGGTCATGGGTGCCCAGACGCTCGCGGTCGGCCTTGAAGATGCGCACCGCCGGGCTGCTCACCACCTTCGGGTGCAGCGGGTTGGTGCCGAGCGGGCTTTCCATCGGCTCGTAATGCTCGGGGAAGGGGCCGTCCACCAGCTTGTCGGTGCAGAACAGGCGCCCGACGCCCTCCGGGTTCATGATGAAGGGGTTCATGCCGTCGGCGGGCGGCGAGTCCACCTTGAAGTCCGGCACGTCGGCCCCCGCCCAGGCCGCACCGTTCCACGAGATCAGGTTGCGCTTGGGGTCCCAGGGCTTGCCCGAGGGGTCGCAGGAGGCGCGGTTGTAGATGATGCGGCGGTTGGCCGGCCACGCCCAGGCCCAGCCCGGCGTGTTGCCCAGGCCCGCGTCGGTGTTGTCGCGCCGCGCCATCTGGTTGCCCGCCTGCGTCCAGCAGCCGGCGAAGATCCAGCAGGCGCTCATCGTCGTGCCGTCGTCGCGCAGCAGGGCGAAGTTCGGGATCTGCTCCCCCTTGCGGGCCAGGAACTTGGTGGGGTCCTTGGGGTCGGGGATGTCGGCCAGCGCGCGGCCGTTCAGCTCCTTCGCCAGCTCTTCCGGCGTCGGCTCCAGCGGGTTCTTGTAGGGCCAGGAGAGGTTCAGGATCGGCTCCGGCGCGGTGCCGCCCTCCTTGGCGTAGAGGGCGCGGACGGCCATGAACAGCTCGGCCAGGATCTCCTGGTCGGTCTTCGCCTCGCCCGGCGGGTTGGCGCCCTTCCAGTGCCATTGCAGCCAGCGCGAGGAGTTGACGATGGCCCCGTCCTCCTCCGCGAAGCAGGTGGAGGGCAGGCGGAACACCTCGGTCTTGATGCTTGCCGGATCGACCGCGTTGAACTCGCCGTGATTCTGCCAGAAGGAGGCGGTTTCCGTGGCGATCGGGTCGATGACCACCATGTATTTCAGCTTGGCGAAGTCCGCCGCCGTCTTGCGCGCGTCGGGGAAGGAGGTCAGCGGGTTGAAGCCCTGGACGATGAAGCCGTTGACCTTGCCGTTGTGCATCAGGTCCATGACCTGGAGCACGTCGTACATCTTGTCCCACTTGGGCAGCCAGTCGTAGCCCCAGTCGTTTTCCTTCGTCGCCTTGTCGCCCCAGAACCACTTCAGCAGGCTGACGAAGAATTTCGGCGTGTTGGCCCAGAAATTGAGCTGGCCCGGCGCCTGCGCCTTGGGGGCGGTCTTGGCGATGTAGTCGGCGAAGGTCGGGTGCGCCTTCTCCGACGGCAGGGTCAGGTAGCCCGGCAGGTTGGTGGACAGCAGGCCGAGGTCGGACAGGCCCTGGATGTTGGAGTGGCCGCGCAACGCGTTCACGCCGCCGCCCGGCATGCCGATGTTGCCCAGCAGGAGCTGGATCATCGCCATGGTGCGGATGTTCTGGGCGCCCACCGTGTGCTGCGTCCAGCCCAGCGCGTAGAGGATCGTGCCCACCCGGTCGCGCACCGCCGTGGAGCCGAGATGCTGGCAGACGCGCAGGAAGCCGTCCTTCGGCGTGCCGGTCAGGTCCTCGACCAGTTCCGGCGTGTAGCGCGCGTAGTGGGCCTTCATCAGGTTCCACACGCAACGCGGATGCTGCAACGTCGGGTCGGTCTTCGCCGTCGTGCCGTCCGCCTCGAACTCGTAGTTCCAGGAGGAGCGGTCGTACTGGCCCTTGGCGGCGTCGTAGCCGCTGAACAGCCCGTCCTCGAACCCGTAGCCCTCCTTCACGATGTAGGCGGCGTTGGTGTAGGCGCGGACATACTCCCACTGGATCTTGTCGTTGGCGACCAGCCAGTTGATGACGCCGCCCAGGAACACGATGTCGGAGCCGGCGCGGATCGGCAGATACTCGTCAGCCACCGCGGCGGAGCGGTTGTAGCGCGGATCGACGACGACGATGCGCGCGCCGCGCTTCTTCGCCTCGACCGCCCACTTGAAGCCGACCGGATGCGCCTCCGCCGGGTTGCCGCCCATGATCAGGATGAAGTCGGCGTTGCCGATATCCACCCAGGTGTTGGTCATCGCCCCACGCCCGAAGGTCGAGGCCAGCGCCGACACGGTCGGGCCGTGGCAGACGCGGGCCTGCGCGTCGGTGCCGACGATGCCCAGCGACCGCATGACCTTCTGCGTCAGGATGCCCGTCTCGTTGGAGGAGGCGGACGCGGTCAGCATCGCGGTGGACAGCCAGCGGTTCACCGTCACGCCCTCGGCGGTCTTGGTGACGAAGTTGGCGTCGCGGTCGTCCTTGATGTGGCGGGCGATGCGCTCGACCGCCTCGTGCCAGGAGATGCGCTTCCAGGTGCTGGACCCGGCCTCGCGCACCTCCGGGTATTTCAGGCGGTTCGGGCTGTGGATGAAGTCCAGCAGGCCGGCGCCCTTCGGGCAGAGCGAGCCGCGGCTGACCGGGTGGTCGGGGTCGCCCTCGATGTGGATGATCTCGGCCTTGGCGTTCTTGGCGCCGTCGCCCAGGCTGTACATCAGCAGGCCGCAGCCGACCGAGCAGTAAGGACAGGTATTGCGGATCTCCTTGGCGCGGGCGAGGCGGAACTGGCGCACCTCGGCCAGCGCCTCGGACGGCAGGAAGCCCAGAACTCCCATGCTGGAGGCGGCGAGCCCGCCCGCCGTGACCTTCAAGAAATGCCGCCGTGATACCTGCATGGGTGTGATGGGCATGAAACCTCCCTGGTGTCGGCCCTGGTGTCGGCCCTGATGTCGGATGTGCCGGGCCGTCCGGGACGACCCGGCCGACGTGGCGCATCCGCCAGAGGGCAGATTCCGTGCCAGCCGGGGCCATGGGCGGAATGCGGGGAATTTGCTGGGGGCCGGCGGACGGAACGGCCATGGCCGCATCCCGCGAAGGGACATTTTGTCCAGCCGACGACGGACAAAATGTCCCTAATGTTTGTATGGGGGACAATCTGTCGGGGGTGCGTCGATCCCTCTCCCGCCCCGGGAGAGGGTGGCCCGAAGGGCCGGGTGAGGGTCGTAGGAGGATCGAAGCGCCTGACCGTTGCCGGTACCCTCACCCTCCCGCCGCAATGCGGCGGGTCCCTTCCTCTCCCGGGGCGGGAGAGGGTGCCTCCCCATGGCACCGTTCTTGCGCTGTGCTATCCCTTCTCATCGTTCGTGATCCGTGACCGGGAAAGCCACCATGACCGCCTCCTCCACCGACGCCCCGATCTCCGAAGCGACCGCCGCCGCCATGGCCGCTGCCGGTCTGGTGCCGGGCCAGTCCCCGGCCCCGCTGCGCCTGCCCGACGCGGCTTTGTTCGCCCGGCGGGCGGCGCGTTTGCGGACGCTGGCGGACGGGCACGCCATGGGCGACTGGCTGCGCTTCGTC
>NZ_JAUJFI010000189.1 GCF_030849505.1 Azospirillum isscasi
CCCGCTTCTCAGCGGCCCCGGCGTCGTGGGAGCCGGGTTATAGGCGGGTCGGCCAAGCCCGGCAAGCGCTTTTTTCAGCGATGAACGATTTTTTTGAAAGCGGCCTTCGGATCAGGCCCGGATGGGAACAGCCCGCCGGCGGTCGGACGGTTGGGGGGCGAAGCCGTCGCGCAGGAAACGTTCGAGTTCGATCTCCTGGGCGCTCTTCGGCACCTGATCGATCGCACGCACGTCGCAGCGCCCGTTCGCAGCCACCACGCGGAACAGCATAGCAGCGGCGTGTCGCGGATTCTGACGGTTGCTCATCCCAATCGCTTCCCTCGTCATCGGGGCGCGGGCACCCGAAGGGCCGGCACCACAGCCCTGATTTTAATTGATTGTGATGTTTTTGCCATATCTTTTCGCGCCTCCGCCGAAAGAAAGTGGTGGCAAGGCTAAGCGGCGGAAATCACAGGGAAAAGCATGGCCTGGGCTGGACTTGGGAGGTGTGAGAAAAACAGGGCAAGCGATTTGCCGATCGCCTGTCCCTGTATTTTATTCGAATGCAAACTGAATTCGAGGATTCTCTTCGGTCAAGACTCTGCCACCGCGGCTGGCATGACGCAGCCTTTGCGTGCGGCAAGACCGCGCAGCGCCGTCCAGGTCGCCACATCCACGGGAATGCCGTTGGCACGGCGGTCGGCCTGCGCCTCGCGCTCCGGATCGCCGGGGGCCATGACGCGGGCGCCGGGCCGGGCCGGCTGGGCGCGCAGATCGGCCAGGAAATCAGCCACGCGGCTGTTGAACAAGGCGAGCGGCTGGAACAGCTCCGGCCTCAGGATAATGAAGAAGTGGCCGAGGGCAACCGGCTGCGACTCCTCCGTGCCGGTGAAGGGGGGAAGTGCTGCGCCATGGGCCATGCCGGTGAAGGCGGAGCAGAGAAGATCCACCATCGCCGCCAGCCCGGCCCCCTTGTAGCCGAACTCCGCCCCGCCGAGCGGCATCAGGGCCACCGCTTGATGGGGATCGGTGGTGACGGCACCCTCCCCGTCCACCGCGACCTCCGGCGGCAGCGGCTGGCCGGAGGCACGGCGCAGGAAGACGCGGTTCAGCGGGATGCTGCTGGTCGCCATGTCGAGCAGCATCGGCTCTTCCCCCGCCACCGGCAGGGCGAAGCTGATGGGGTTGGTGCCGTTGAAGGGCTTCAGCCCGCCGTGCGGCACCACGATGGCGTCAGAGTGGGTCATGCCGATGGCGGCAAACCCCCGCTGCGCCGCGGCCAGCGTGTAGCAGCCGGTCGCCCCGTGGTGGGAGGAACGGGCCACGGCCACCGCCGCGATGCCCGTCTCCCGCGCCATGGCCACCCCCTCCTCCACCGCGCGGTAGCTGGCGAGGTGGCCGAAGCCGTCGTCGGCGTCGAGACGGCCGACCGCGGCGGCCTGCCGGGTGAAGCGCATCTCCGGGGCGGCCTTGACCCGCCCGGAGAGCAGCGACTCCACATAGTGCGGCACCAGCCGCACCCCATGCGTGTCGAAGGCGCGGGCCGAGGCGTCCACGGTCGCGCGGGCCACCGCCTCGGCGCCGTCCCGGCGGGCGCCGGCCCGGAGCAGAAGCTCCGCCACGAAGCGTTCAAGCTCCGGACGCCGGACCCGGACCTGCTCGAACGTCTCCATGGGTCAGACCGGAAGCTGGCGCATCGAGGCCACGGCGGTCATCACGCCGCGGATTTCGGCCAGACCGCGCAGCCGCCCGATGGCCGGGTAGCCGGGGTGGGTCTTCTTGCCCACGTCGTCCAGCAGCTCGTGCCCGTGGTCGGGGCGGAAGGGAATGCGCCAGTTCGGATTGCCGGCGTCCTTGCGGCGCTTCTGCTCCTCCAGAAGGGTGGTGACGACCGACACCATGTCCACGTCGCCGCCCAGATGCTCGGCTTCCTGGAAGGAGCCGTCGGGGTCCTTCGTCACGTTGCGCAGGTGGGCGAAGGTGATCTTCGGGGCGAAGCGCTTCACCATGGCCGGCACGTCGTTCTTCGCCCCGGCGCCCAGCGAGCCGGTGCAGAAGGTGATGCCGTTGGCCTCCGAATCGATGACGTTGACGATGAAGTCCAGGTCGTCCTCGTTGCTGACGATGCGCGGCAGGCCCATCAGCGGGCGCGGCGGGTCGTCGGGGTGGATGCACATGCGGATGCCCACCTCCTCCGCGGTCGGGATCACCTCGCGCAGGAAGCGGGCGAGCGTCTCGCGCAGGGCGCCGTGGCTCATGTCCTTGTAGCGGTCCAGCATCTTGCGCAGGCCCGGGATGTCGTAGCGGTCGAAGGCGCCCGGCAGGCCGGCCATGATGTTGGCGAGCAGCTTCTTCTTGTCGTCCTCCGACGCCTTGTCGAACCAGGCGCGGGCGCGGGCCAGAACCTCCGGCGCATGGTCGTCCTCGGCACCCGGGCGCTCCAGCATGAAGACGTCGAAGGCGGCGTGCTCGAAGGCGTTGAAGCGCAGCGACGTGCCGCCGCCCGGCACCGGCGCGGCGAGGTCGGTGCGGGTCCAGTCGAGGATCGGCATGAAGTTGTAGCAGACCGTCGTCACCCCGCAGGCCGCGAGGTTGCGCAGCGACTGGCGGTAGTTGTCGAACAGCGGGGTCAGGTCACCCTCGCCGATCTTGATCGACTCATGGACCGGCAGGCTTTCCACCACGCTCCAGCGCAGGCCCAGCGAGGGGTCGGCGGCGATCATCGCCTTGCGCTCTTCGATCGCCTCGACCGACCAGACCACGCCGTAGGGGATCTGGTGCAGGGCGGTGACGATGCCGGTGGCGCCGGTCTGGCGGATGTGGTTGAGCCGGATCACATCGTCCGGGCCGAACCAACGCCAAGTCTGTTCCATGGTCTGCTCCTTGAGAAGAAGGGTGTGCCGGTTCCGGCATGTCTCGATGGAAATCGTGAGTAAATGCGCCTCAGCCCGCCGCCGAGCGCACAACGGCGCGCGCCCCTTCGGCGAAGAGGCGGCCCAGCGCGTCGGTCACCGCGGCGGTGAAGCGCGGGTCGCGCGGCAGGTCGTCGCCGAAGACGGCGTTCAGCCCGAACAGGGCGGGCGCCAGACGGTCGGCCACCGGACCGGCCTCCGCCGCCAGTTCGGCGAGCTTGGCGGCCATGGGGTCGCGCACGTCGATGGGGCGGCCCGCCTCGTCGGTCCCGGAGACGTAGCGCATCCAGCCCGCCACCCCCAGCGCCAGCCGGTCGATCGGCGCCCCGGCGGCCAGCCGGTCACGGATCGTGCCGAGCAGCCGCTGCGGCAGCTTCTGCGTGCCGTCCATGGCGATCTGCCAGGTGCGGTGGCGCAGGGCCGGGTTGCGGAAGCGCTCGATCAGCGCGTCCTTGTAATGGCCGAGGTCGGCGCCGGGCGGCATGCGCAGCGTCGGCCCGGCCTCCTCGTCCATCAGGCCGCGGATCAGCCGGGCGAAGGCCGGATCGGCCATGGTGTCGGACACCGTCTCGTAGCCGGCGAGGTAGCCGAGATAGGCGAGCGTGGAGTGGCTGCCGTTCAGCAGGCGCAGCTTCATCGTCTCGTAGGGATGGACGTCGGGGACCAGCTCCGCCCCTTCCAGCTCCCAGGCGGGGCGCCCGGTGGGGAAGCGGTCCTCGATCACCCACTGGCTGAACGGCTCGGTCACCACCGGCCAGGAGTCGCGCAGGCCCAGCCCGTCCGACACGCGGTCGCGGTCGGCGTCGGTGGTGGCGGGGACGATGCGGTCCACCATGCTGTTCGGGCAGGCCACGTTGTCGGCGAACCAAGCCCCCAGCGCGGGGTCGCGCAGTTCGGCGTAGCGGCGCAGAATGCCCGCCGCGGTGTCGCCGTTGCTCGGCAGGTTGTCGCAGCTCAGCACCGTGAAGGGCGCCACCCCGGCGGCGCGGCGGCGGATCAGCGCCTCCACCAGGAAGCCGGGCACGCTGCGCGGGCGTTCGGGGCTGGCGAGGTCGTGGACGATGTCCGGGTGGGACTCGTTCAGGGCGCCGGTGGCCGGGTCGTGGCAATAGCCCTTTTCCGTGACGGTCAGGGTCACGACGCGGACGGAGGGGCGGGTCAGCCGCTCCAGCACCGCGGCGGGGTCCTCCGGAGCGACCAGCAGTTCGGTGACCGAGCCGACCACCCGCAGCCGCTCGCCCGCGGCGTCGCGCACGGCGACGGTGTAGAGGCCGCCCTGCGGCTCCAGCGCGTCGCGCGTGTCGGGGCTGCGCAGGCTGACCCCGGCGATGCCCCAGGGACCGAAGGAGCGGGCCAGGGCGGCGTCGGTGTAGACGGCCTGATGGGCGCGGTGGAAGGCGCCGATGCCGAGATGGACGATGCCGGTGGTCAGCGCGGCACGGTCATAGCCGGGACGCTGCACGCCGGGGCGCAACGAGGGCAGCGTGTCGGGGCTCAGGCGCATGGAACACTCCGCATGACGGCTTTCAGGTTTCGAAGAAATGGCTGTTGGATCGGGCGATCTCGTCCACCGCGGCGAAGACGGTGCGCAGATGGGCGCGCATGGCCTCCTCCGCGCCGTCGGGGTCGCGGGCGGCGACGCGGTCCACGATGCTCTGGTGCTCGCCGACGATTTTGGCCGCCCAGCCTTCGCCGTGCAGCGACAGGAAGCGCACACGGTCGAGCTGCGCCTTGACGGCGACCAGCAGGTCCCACACCGCCGGACGCCCGGCGATGCGCGCCAGCTCGGCGTGGGTGGCCTCGTCCAGGGCGAAGAACTCGGCGTGGCGGTCGGGAGACATCACCGCGCGGTGGCGGTCGAGAAGGCCGGCGAGGGTGGCGACGTCCGCCGCCTCCGCCCGCTCGGCGGCCAGCCGCACGGTCCGGCATTCCAGGGTCTCGCGGATGAACTGGCTGTCGGACACCGCGGCGAGCTGGATCGGCGCCACGAAGGTGCCGACCTGCGGCACGATGCGCAGGAACCCTTCATCGGCCAGCCGGCGGAAGGCCTCGCGCACTGGCGTGCGGCTGACCCCGTAGCGGGCGGCCACGCGGGTTTCCGAAATCCCCTCGCCGGGGCGGATCTCCCCCGACAGCACGGCGGCGCGCAGGGCGTCGTAGACCCCGTGCAGGCGGGGACCGCGGATGTCGGTGGGGGCGGAGGAGGTCGGCGTGTCGGTCATGGCGTCCATCGCAGCAACTTGCATACTAGTATGCCATTGCGGACGGAGGCTGGCAAGGGGGAGCGATGGCGGAAGCCGCTCGGGGCGGTGCGCCGGCACGCGGCGTGCCGCACTTGACGCCTGCTGGAGAACCGGTCCGCCGAAGACATGAATCATCGGCAGACCGGCGCAAGATCGGCCGCCTTAAACTTCGACCGTCGTCATGTAGATGCCGTCATTGCCTGAGCCGTTCCAGAACAGGTACGGCGTCTGCTTGTACGTAACGGCGCAGGGACTGGTGCCGTCAAGAATGCCGGGAACCCCGTTCGGACAGGTGACGTGCACCTGTTTTGCCCAAGCCTTGCTGCCGACGCCGTCATAGGAGGTGACATAGATGCCATCCTGGCCGGACCCCGCATAGAACACGAGAAGCTGGTAGGTGCCGCCACTGAGGCAGGCCGTCGGGCTGGTGTTTCCCCGGAACCCCATCTCCCCGATCTGCCCCTTGATCCCGACCGGCGGCTGCCAGCCTTGATTGGTCAGAACAGTGTAGAATGTGCCGTCGTTGCCGCGTCCATTATAGAACAGGTAGAAATCCGCCATGTACTCGATGGCGAATGGGCTGGTGCCGCCGGCGATGCCTACACCGGAGGCATAAGCATTGACCCTCGTTCCCCCCGTCCAGGTGTTATGGTCCAGGATGCTGTAATAGATCCCGTCATCACCGGAGCCAACCCAGAACAGATATGGATCTCCGTAAACGGTCGCCGATGGGCTGGTGCTCTTCTGGAAGCCCATGCCTCCGATGAGGCCCTTTATGGATACAGGACCTTTGACCTCGTTGCCGTCATAGGTGATATAATAAGTACCGTCGTTCCCGGCCCCGTTGTAGAAAACATAGAGCAGATCACGCGCCACGATAGCGGACGGGCTGCTGTTCTCCGCGACGCCGACATTGCCGACTATGCCTTCCAGGCGGGTCGGCCCGGACCAATCCTTTCCATCATAGGTAAGGAAGTACAAACCATCATTTCCGGCGCCGTTGTAAATCACATACAGCTTTTCACGATACAAAGCAGCAGAGGGGCTGCCCTTGATCCCAATGTTCTTTAGGTAGCCGCTTAGATTGATCTGATCGGTGAACTTCATGAATGGCCTCATCATACTTTCGTATGCAGCATTATGGCTGCCAGCAACATCATATCCGAATTACTTGTGATTTTATCACAAATATTCGCCTTGTTGCCGATGCAGTCACGCTCCGGGCCTCCCCCTTCCCCACTCCCCGGAAAAATGTTCGGCCCACCCGCAGAATCAGGCTTGCGCGGCACGCTGATATATTAATATGCTCTTCCTCAAGGAACAGCACGGAACGGTCCCGGACGGGGCACGGGCCGGCGCATGGGGAGGACTGCAATGGCTTCGACCTCCAGGCCCGCCCTGGATGCCCAACCGCCCGGCAAGGTGCCCGGAACCGCCTTGGGAACCGCCAAGGAACCGCGCCTGTCCGCCCGCGCCACGGCCACCGCGGAGATCTACCGGTCGCTGCGTGGGGACATCGTGGCGATGCGGCGCAAGCCGGGGGAACCCATCGTGGAGAAGCATGTCGCGGAGTCCTTCGGCGTCAGCCGCACCCCGGTGCGCGAGGCCCTTCTGCGGCTGGCCGACGACGGGCTGGTCGAGATCTTCCCTCAGTCCGGCACCTTCGTCGCCCGCATCCCGGTCAACGCCCTTCCCGAAGCTGTGGTGATCCGCACCTCGCTGGAATGCACCGCGGTCCGCTACGCCGCCATCCGTGCCGCGCGCAGTCAGGTCGCAGCGCTGCGGGCCAACGTCCTGCTTCAGCAGGAGACGGCGGCGGCGGGCGACCTCGACGGCTTCCACGAGGCCGACGAGGAGTTCCACCGCCTGATTTCCGAGATCGCCGGCTTCCCCGGCCTGTGGAACATGGCCCAGCAGGTGAAGATGCAGGTGGACCGCTACCGCCGCCTGACCCTGCCGGAGCCGGGCCGCATCCCCCATGTGCTGGCCGAGCACAGCGGCATCGTGGACGCCATCGCCGCACGCGACCCGGCCCAGGCGGAGCGGCTGATGGTCACCCATCTCGGCGCCCTGCTGGAGTCCGTCCCGGACACCCAGGGGGCCAACCCCTTCTTCTTCTCCGGCGTGCAGGCGGAAGGCCCTCTGAAGGCCCCTCTGAAGAACGAAAGCACGCCGTCATGACCAACCCCTTTTCCCTGTCGGGCAAAACCGCTCTGGTCACCGGCGCCAACGGCGGCATCGGGCAGGCCATCGCGGTCGCCCTGGCCCAGGCCGGGGCCGACATCGCCGTGGCCGGGCGCACCCCGCCGGACGAAACCCGCGCCCTGGTCGAAGGGCTGGGCCGACGCTTCGCCGCGATCCCCGCCGACCTCTCCAGCCTCGCCCCGATCCCCGCCCTGATGGAAGAGGCGGTCGGCACGCTCGGCGGGCTGGACATCCTGGTCAACAACGCCGGGCTGATCCGCCGCGACGACCCGCTGGACTTCACCGAGGCCGACTGGGACGCGGTGATGGACGTGAACCTGAAGTCGGTCTTCTTCCTCTGCCAGGCGTTCGGGCGCTACGCGCTGGGGAACGGGCGCAAGGGCAAGATCATCAACATCGCCTCCATGCTGTCCTTCCAGGGCGGCATCCGCGTGCCCTCCTACGCGGCGTCGAAAAGCGGCATCGCGGGGATCACCCGGCTGCTCGCCAACGAATGGGCGGGCAAGGGCATCAACGTGAACGCCATCGCGCCGGGCTACGTCGCGACCAGCGTCACCACCGCGCTGCGCGCCGACGAGCGCCGCAACGCCGAAATTCTGGCCCGCATCCCCGCCGGACGCTGGAGCGAGCCCGCCGACATGGGCGGTCCCGCGGTGTTCCTGGCCTCCGATGCGTCCGATTACGTCCACGGCACGATCCTGCCGGTGGACGGAGGCTGGCTCGCCCGCTGACGCCATCGGCGATCGGGGGCTGCCGCCAAGAACAGGGGAAGACGAGGATGAGCACGGACGTTTTCGTGATCGACGGCGCGGTGGAGTGGCAGGATCTGGGCGCCGGGGTGCGCCGCAAGATCCTGGGCCACAACGACGCCATGATGATGGTGCGCGTGGAGTTCGAAACCGGCGCCATCGGACCGCAGCACCGCCACCCGCACGTCCAGTGCGCCGTGGTCGAGAAGGGCTCCTTCGACGTGACCATCGAAGGCCGCACGCAGCGGCTGGGCACCGGCGACGGCTACATGGTGCCGTCCAACGCCCTGCACGGCGTCGTGGCGCTGGAGCCGGGCGTCCTGCTCGACATCTTCACACCCCCCCGCGAGGACTTCCTCGCCTGACCCCAGCCTAATAACCAGTCCAAAAACGCCAGGAGGATACGCTATGCATCTCTCGACCCGCGGCGTCCGCGCCGCCCTTCTCGCCGCCTGCGCCGCCTGCACGATGCTCGCCACGCCGGTCATGGCGCGCGACTTCCGCTCCGCGGACATCCACCCCGCCGACTACCCGACCGTCGAGGCCGTCAAGTACGTCGACAAGCTCCTGAAGGAGCGCACCGGCGGCAAGCTCGGCGTGAAGGTCTACCCGAACGGCGCGCTGGGCACCGAGAAGGACACCATCGAGCAGCTCAAGATCGGCGGGCTCGACATGATGCGCATCAACGTCGCCCCGCTGAACAACGTGGTGCCGGAGACGATGGTCACGGCCCTGCCCTTCATCTTCCGCTCCACCGAGCACATGCGCGCCGTGCTGGACGGCCCGATCGGCGACGAGATCCTGGCCGCCATGGAAAGCCAGGGCATGGTCGGCCTCGCCTTCTACGACAGCGGCTCGCGCAGCATGTATTCGGCGGCCAAGCCGTACAAGACGCTGGCCGACATGAAGGGCGCCAAGATCCGCGTCCAGCAGTCGGACCTGTTCGTCGCCATGATCCAGGCGCTGGGCGCCAACGCCACGCCGATGCCCTTCGGCGAGGTCTACACCGCGCTGAAGACCGGCATCGTGGACGCGGCGGAGAACAACTACCCCTCCTACGAATCCTCCCGCCACTTCGAGGCGGCCAAGTACTACACCCTGACCGAGCACGCCATGGCGCCGGAAGTGCTGGTCTTCTCCAAGGTCTCGTGGGACCGCCTGTCGAAGGACGACCAGGCCGCCATCCGCAAGGCCGCCAAGGACTCCGTCCCCTACATGCGCAAGCTGTGGGACGAGCGTGAGCAGAAGTCCAAGGACGTGGTCGTGAAGGCCGGCTCCCAGATCGTCGAGGTCGCGAACAAGCAGGAGTTCATCGACGCGATGGCTCCCGTCTACAAGCAGTTCGCGAACACGCCGAAGCTGGACGGCCTCGTGAAGCGCATCCAGGACACGAAGTAAGCACAGTGAAACGCGGCGCCTCCCTTCGATGACACGAAGGGAGGCGCCGCGTCCTTCGAGGGGAGCAGGCGGCATGGAAATCGAGCTGCAAGCAATGGACGACAGCCCTCCGCGCAGCGCGGGCCTGCTCACGCGGGTCAACGCGCGTCTGGCGCGGTCGGGGATGTGCGTGGCGATGGTCGGCCTGATGGCCATCGTGGCGGTGGTGTTCTATCA
>NZ_JAUJFI010000019.1 GCF_030849505.1 Azospirillum isscasi
GGTAAGCGCGCTCCGCATGGCTTTGGATGAGCCTCACGCGGCGGTGTGCACCTTGCGGTTCTGCTCGCGGGTCTTCACCCTCGGCACGACCGGCGACATCCGCGAGACCGCCGCGGACGCGCGGGTCGTCGGCTATGGCGTCAACATGCTGCCGCTGGCCGTCCGCCCCGCCGCCGGAAGCCCCTTCGGGGCGGAGCTGCGCGCCACCCAGGCGGCGCTGGCCGGAGCGTTGGAGCACGCCCGCCTGCCCTTCGCGCGGCTCTACCACAACTTCTGGGCGGAGCATCCGCAGCACCGCGACCCCGCCCGCTACCCGCTGTTCGACATCGCGGTGACGGAGAATCCGCAGGGCGCACCGGCCACCGGCCCGCTGCGCTTCGTCCGCGCGGACCATGAAGGCTTGGCCTACGAGCGGACCGGCCATTCGCCGGGCCAGGACATGGTGCTGATCCATGAAGGGCTGGCGGACGGCGGGCTGCTGCTGCAATGGCACGTCAACGCCGCCCTCTATGCGAAGGACACGGCGGAGCGCTGGTTCGCGGCGCTGACCGGCTGGGCGCGTTGGCTGGGGGAGGATTCCGCCCGCGCCGACGCCCCGCCGCCCGCCCTGCTTCCGGAAGAGGAAGCGACCCTCGCGGCGTGGGAGCACGGCCCGGCGGCGGAGCGTCCGGCGCTGCCCTTCCACGCGCTGTTCGAGCGGCTGATCGACCGGCCCGGCACCGGCCAGGGCGGACGCCCGGCGGTCATCACCGCCGACCGCGTTCTGACCTACCGCGCGGTGGAGGCGGAGGCCAACGCCATCGCCCACGCCCTGCGGGAGCGCGGGGTGCGGCGCGGGACCGTGGTCGGCGTCCTGACGGGCCGCTCCGCCAACCTGCCCGCCGCCCTGCTGGGCCTGTGGAAGGCGGGGGCCGTCCATCTGCCGCTGGCCGCCGACCTGCCCGCCGAACGGCTGGCCTTCATCGCCGGGGACGCCGGGGCGGCCCTGCTGCTGGTCCTGGACGGCACGGCGGTGCCGGAGGCGCTGTCCGCCCTGCCCGCTCTGCGCCCGGAGGAGCTGTCCGCGGATTTCCGCACAGCCCACGCCCACCGTCCGCCGGTGTCGGGCGGGCCGGAGGACACGGCCTACATCCTCTACACCTCCGGCTCGACCGGCCAGCCCAAGGGCACGCCGGTCAGCCACGGCGCCTATGTGAACATGGTGCTGGGCGCCGTCGAGACTTTCGGCCTGACCGCCGGGGACCGGACGCTGATGTTCGCCTCGCCGTCCTTCGACGTGTCGCTGTCGGACATCGGCGTGCCGCTGGCCGCCGGGGCGGCGCTCTGCGCCGTGCCCTACGAGGTGCTGAGCGCCCCGTCCCGCCTGATCGCCTTCCTGACGGAACAGCGGGTGACCGTCGCCGACCTGACCCCGACCTACCTGCGCCTGTTCGCCGGGGCGGAGCTGCCGACCCTGCGCATCCTGGTGACGGGGGGCGAGGCGCCGCTGGCGGCGGACGTGCGGGCCTATGCCGGGCGGCTAAGCTACTACAACGCCTACGGCCCGACCGAGAACACCATCACCAGCGCCATGGGCCTGCTGAGCGCGGAGGACCGCGGCTTCCTGTCCGTCGGGCGCCCGCTGCCCAACACGTCGGTCCACATCCGCGACGCGGCGGGCCAGCCGGTGCCGCCGGGGGCGGTGGGGGAGATCTGGCTGGGCGGCGCCAACCTCGCCCGCGGCTATCTGAACCGTCCGGAGCAGGAGGCGGCGGCCTTCGTCGGCACGGGGGCCGGGCGGCTCTACCGCTCCGGCGACCTCGGGCGCTGGCGCGCCGCGGGTGAGCTGGAGGTGCTGGGCCGCATCGACGATCAGGTGAAACTGAACGGCATCCGCATCGAGCTTGGCGAGATCGAACAGGCGCTGGCTTGCCATCCGGACGTGGCGCAGGCGGTGGCCCTGGTGCAGGGCAAGGCCGGTACGGCGCAGAGCCTGTGGGCCTTCGTCCGCCCCGTGCCCGGCCAGCCGGCCCCGGCGGAGGAGTCCTGGCGCGGCTGGCTGGCCGGACGGTTGCCCGCGGTGACGATCCCGGCGGGGGTGATCGCGGTGGAGACGGTGCCCGTCACCCCATCGGGCAAGGTGGACCGGGCGTCGCTGCAAGCGCTGATCGCCGGCCACGCCCCGCAGGGCGCGCAGGTGCCGCCGCAAGGCCGCCTTGAGGAAGCCGCCGCCCGCGTCTGGGCCGCGCAGTTGGGCCGCGGCCCGGTCTGGCGCGACGACAATTTCTTCGCGCTCGGCGGGCACAGCCTGCTCGCCATCGCCGTCGCCCACGCGCTGGAGAAGGAGCTGGGACGCCCCGTCTCCGCCCGCGACCTGTTCACCGAACCGACCCTGCGCGGCTTCGCCGCCCGCCTCGCCGCCGCGGCACCGGCGGATGTCTCGCCCCAGGGCGAATCCGACCGCGCGACGGAGGGCCAGCGGGAGTTCTGGGTGGCCGAGCAGGCCGGGCTGGACACCCGCGGCTTCAACATTCCCCTGACCGTGGCGGTGGAGGGGGATTGCCCCGCCGACGAGCGCTGGCGGAGCGCCTGGGCCGCCCTGGCCGACCGTCACGAGGCGCTGCGCACCGGCTTCCGGGAGGACGAGGGCGGTACGCTCCGCCGGGTCGTCCACTCCGCGGCCTCCCATTCCACGGCTACCGGGCTGGAGCTGGAAACGGCCCCCCACCGCGCCGCCGCGCTGGAGCACATCCGGGCGCGCCAGACGGAGCCCTTCGCCATGGCCGCCCCGCCGCTGTGGCGGGCCGGGCTGGTCCGGGTGGCGGACGGCAGTGGCGACCTGTTTTGGCTGACCCTGCACCATTCCATCGGCGACGGCCTGTCCCTCGCCTTGCTGGCCGAGGATCTCGCTCTCCTTCTGCACGGCGGGGCACCGGGTGCCCCCGCCCCCGGCTTCGGACGCTCCGCCGCGCGGGAGGGGGCCTATCTGGCCGGCGAGGCCGCCCGGGAGGATGCGGAGCATTGGCAGCGCCTGCTCGCCGGAATCGACCCCGCCGCCTTCGAGGAATGGCCGCTCGACCTTCCCCGTCCGCCCGTGCGCAGCGCGGAAGCGGCCAAGGGGAGCCATTGCCACCGCGTCCGCCTCGCCCCGGACGTGGCGGAGGCGTTGCGCGCCGTCGCGCGGCGCCACGGCGCCAGCCTGCACGCCCTGATGATGACCCTGATGGCGCGGGAGGTGCGCCGCCGCACGGGCCGGGCGGAGTTCCTGATGGGCACCGCCGCCTCCACCCGCGAGACGGCGGAGGAGGCGGGCGTCGTCGGCTATTACGTCAACATGCTGCCGGTGCCCTTCCGCCTGAGTCTGGCCGATCCGCTGGAACAGGCGGTCAAGGCCACCCAGGGCCGTCTGGCCGAGGCGCTGCGCCATGGCCGCCACCCCTTCGCCCGCATCTACCAGGAGTTCCGCCGCGGCCAGCCGCAGGCGCACCATCCGGCCCGCTACCCGCTGTTCGATCTGGCGGTGACGGAGAATCCGGTTTTGTCCGGCCCACAAGCGGACGGCTTGCGCTTCGCGGGGATCGACGCCATCGACGGCGAGGGCATCCGCTACGAACTGCGCCACAGCGCCCCCGCCCAGGACATCGTTCTGGTCCACGAGGGGCAGGCGGACGGCGGGCTGGTCCTCCAGCTCTACGCCAACGCCGCCCTCTACGAGCGGGAGACCGCCCGCGCCTGGGCCGCGGCGCTGGCCGGCTGGGCGCGCCTGCTGGCCGATCCGGCACGGGGGCCGGGCGAACCGCTGCCCGCCCTTCTGCCGGACGAGGAAACACAGCTCGCGGCGTGGGAGCACGGCCCGGCGATGCGGCACCCCGTCCCCTGCATCCACCACCAGTTCGCGAAACTGGCGTGCTCGCAGCCGGACCGCCCGGCCCTCGTCACCGACGAGGGGGAAACCAGCTATGCCGCGATGAACGCCCGCGCCAACGCGCTGGCCCACGCCCTGTTGGCCCACGGCGTCGGGCGCGGTGAGCCGGTTGGCGTCCTGACGGAACGCTCGCCCGCCCTGCCCGAAGCGGTGCTGGCGATCTGGAAGGCCGGCGCCGCCTACCTGCCGCTGACCCGCGACCTGCCGGCGGACCGGCTGGCCTTCATCGCCCGCGACGCCGGTATCCGCGTCGTGGTGGCGCTGGACGGCCACGCCCTGCCCGGCGCGCTGGAACAGGCCGGTCACGCCGTCCTGCGCCCGGAATCCCTGACCGACGATTTCCGCACCGTTCATTCCCATGAACCGGAGGCCGGAGAGCGCAGCGCGCCCGGCGATCTCGCCTACATCATCCACACCTCCGGCTCCACCGGACAGCCGAAGGGGGTGATGCTGCATCATGGCGGCACGCTGAACCTCGCCCTGTCGATGGCGCGGATGATGGGTGTCCAGCCGGACGAGCGGACGCTCCTCAGCTCCTCCCCCTCCTTCGACGCCTGGATTTCCGACACCGTGATGACCTGGGCGACGGGCGGCGCCGTCGTTCCCATCCGCCGCGCGGAGATGGACGACACCGCCGGGCTGCGCGCCAGGATGGAACGGCTGGGCGTCACCTCGGCCACCCTGCCGCCCTCCTACCTGCGGCTGTTCGAGCAGGCGGACTTCCCGACCCTGCGCATTCTGATGACGGTCGGCGAGCCGCCCAACGCCGCCGACGTCCTGCATTACGCGGCCCGGCTGCGCTACATCAACGGCTACGGCCCGACCGAGAACACCGCCGCGGCCAGCATCGGGATTCTGGCGCCGGACTCGCCGCGGATGACCGCCGGGCGCCCCCTGCCCAACACCGCCATCCACATCCTGGACGAGGACGGGGAGCCGGTGCCCCCCGGCAGCGTCGGCCATGTCTGGCTGAGCGGCATGGGGCTGGCCATCGGCTATCTGAACCGGCCCGACCTGACCGCCGCCGCCTTCGTGGAGACGCCGAAGGGCCGCCGCTACCGCACCGGCGACCTGGGGCGCTGGCTGCCGGACGGGGAGCTTCTGGTCCTCGGACGGTCGGACAGCCAGGTGAAGCTGCGCGGCCAGCGCGTGGAGCTGGGCGAGATCGAACACCGGCTGGAAGCCCACCCCGGCGTCCAGCAGGCGGTGGCCCTGGTGGACACCCCGCCGGGCGGCGCGCAGACCCTGTGGGCCTTCGTCAGCCTCGCCCCCGATGCCGCGGAACCGGCGCAAGCCGCCTGGGCCGCCCATGTGGCGGCAGCGCTTCCCGCCTACATGGTGCCGGCGGCGGTGATCCGGGTGCCCGCGATCCCGGTGACGGTGGCCGGCAAGGTGGACCGCAGGGCGCTGCTGCAGGCGCTGGCCGACCACACCGCCGCCGCCCCGTCCGATGGTGGCGGGGCCGCGTCCGGCGCCTGCACCCCGCCGCGCAACGCGGTGGAGCAGCGGGTGGCCGACCTGTGGGCGGAACAGCTCCAGCGGCCCGTTCCGGGGCGCGAAGCCGGCTTCTTCGAGCTGGGCGGCGACAGCCTGCGGGCCATCGCCGTGGTCAACCGGCTGCGGCGGGAGTTCGCCTGCAAGATCAACGACCTCTACGAAGCGCCGGTGCTTGCCGACTTCGCGCTGCGCCTGCGCCCCCAGCCGGACCATCTGCACCGCGTGATCGCCGCCGTCCGCACCCACTGGCAGGATTATCAGGCGGACCTGCCCGCCTTCGACGCCGCCCGCAACCGGGCGCTGGCCGAACAGCAGCGGGCTTACGAGGCGCGCAACGCCCGCTACGCGGCCTTCGACGGGGTGGAGCGGCGGGACTACGGCGACGTGCTGCTGACCGGGGCCACCGGCTATCTCGGCGCCTATCTGCTGCGGGAGCTTCTGTCCGATCCGGAGCGCCGCGTGACCGCGCTGGTCCGCGGGGGCGACGACAATGCGGCCCGCGCCCGGCTGGGCCGCGTGCTCGCCGGTTATTTCGGGGTGGAGAAGGGGGCCGCGCTGACCGCCGACCCGCGCCTGTCCGTCCGGGCGGGCGACCTGCGCCGCGACGGGCTGGGCCTCGCCCCGGCGGTGCACGGCGCACTGGCCGACGGGGTGCGGGCGGTCTTCCACTGCGCCGCCAACGTCAACCACTTCGGCCACTACGCGGAATTCCACGCCGACAATGTGGAGGCGACGCGCCGCCTTCTCGACCTCGCCGCGCGGCGGCGGAGCGACCCGGCGGACTTCCACCTGATCTCCACCCTGTCGGTCACCGGCAAGGCGCCGGAGGAGGGCTTCCAGCTCGTCACCGAATACGACGCGGTGCCGGAACGGCTGGACGAGAACTACTATGTCCGCAGCAAGCAGGAGGCGGAGCGGCTGGTCACGGCGGCGCGCGGCGACCTGCGCAACGCCAGCATCCACCGCGTCGGCAACGTCGTCTTCGCGGCGGAGGGCGGGCCGTTGCAATTGAACCTGCGGGACAACGCCTTCTTCCGGCAGTTGGCGGCCTTCGTCCGGCTGGGGGTGGTGCCCGACGATTCGCACGTCTGGCTGTGCCATGTCGACCTCGTGGCCCGCGCCGTGGCGCTGCTGGCGGGCGCCGCCGGCCTCGCCAACGAGACGCACCATGTGGAGAACCACCGCCGCGACACGCTGGCCGACTTCGTCACCTCCGCGCGGGGCATGGAAGGCGCGGTGCGGGCGGTCGGCTTCCCCACCCTGCTCGACCGGCTGGAACGCGCCATCGGCGAACCGGAGATGGACGGCGCCCTGGCCCAGACCATGGAGGGCTTCGGCCTCTACGGCGGGCGCTCCCCCCAGGCGCGCGGGCGGCGGCAGGAACTGACCTCCGAGCGGACGCAAGCACTGCTGGGCCGCATGGGCTTCGGCTGGCCGCCGGTTCCCCGCGCCGGGCAGGCCGACATGCTGCGCGCCGCCGCGGATCTCTTCACCCGATGAACGCCTTTGGAGCCACCATGCTGAACCACGTCCGAGACCTGGGCTTCCGCGCCGGGGAATTCACCCTGGACCCGCTGTCCGACGCGGAGACGGGGCGCATCCTGGACGTTCTGGCCGCCCGCCACGGGGCGGCGGCGGACGCCGCCTCCCTCGTCCCGGACGGGCGTGAGGCCGACCTGCGCGGGGAACTGGCGGAGGCCGCCCCCGGCCTGTCCGCCCTGGCCGCGGCGATCCGCGAGCGGCTGGAGACCAGCCACAGCGGCGTGCTGATCCGCCGCGCCCATCTCGGCCACCGTGACCTCGACACCCGGCGCCGCCTGCTCTACGCGCTTGCGGTCGGCATGGGCGCGCCGACCGCGACGGACCGGATCGACCGCAAGGTGGTGTGGGATATCAAGGTCCGGCCCGAAATGGTCCGCACCGGCAGCGCCTCCACCTTCTCCGAGCACGCCGACGAGGCCGACTTCCACACCGACACCCAGTATTTCCCGGCCCCCGAACGCTACATGCTGCTCTATTTCGCCAAGGCGGCGGCCTGCGGCGGCGGGCGGTCCAGCCTGCGCGACGCGCGTTGCGTCCGCGAGGCGCTGTCCGCCAGCGAGGAGGGGCGCTGGGCGCTCGACCTGCTGTCGCGGCAAGCCCTGCCCTTCCGCATCCCGGCCACCTTCACCCACACCGGATCGCGCGACGCCGTGGAGGTCACCTTCGCCACCGTCTTCGGCGAACGGCCCAGCATCCGCTTCCGCACCGACACGCTGCGCCGCGGGCTGGCCGCCTGTCCCGGGCACGACACGCCGGAGGTTCGCCGCGCGCTTGCCATTCTTCAGGCGGAGTTGGACAATCCGGCCCGGCGGCTGGAGACCTTCATGGAGTCCGATTCCCTGTTGGCGATCAACAACCACGAGGCGCTTCATGGACGCGGCGCCTTCGCCGACCCGGAACGCCACGCGCTGCGCATCCGCATCGACGACGGCGCCCCGCAGGATTCCGCACGCCCGTTTGTCCATTCGCAACAGGAAGCGACCATCCAATGACGGTTCCGCCGCGCCGGGGCGCGCGATGAATCTCCTCCGCCTGCTGGGACGGCTGGGACCGGCGCCGCTGCGCCGGCTGGTCCTCTACGCCCTGGGGTCGGCGCTCTCCTCCACGCTGGTGCTCGCCCTGGTCAACCGCGGGGCGGAGGAGATCGCCGCGGAGAAGGCCGACTTCGTCAACGTGCCGCTCGCCGCCGCCTTCGTCGCCAGCGTGATCGTCTATATGCTGCTGGAAGGCCGCATGATCGCCCACCTGTCGGCGGACGTGGAGGAGGTGGTGGACACGCTGCGCATGCGGCTGCTCGACCAGATCCGCCGCGCGGACCTGTGGAAGCTGGAACGCTTCGGCCAGACCCCGCTGTTCGAAAGCGTGACGCAGAACAGCCAGCTCATCTCCCAGAACTCGCAGTTCCTGGCGCAGACGGTGCGGGCGATCCTGCTGACCGGGACGATCCTGCTCTACATCGCCACCGTCTCGCCGGTCGCCTTCCTGCTGATCGGCGCGCTTCTGGGCGTCGGGACGTGGTTCTACATCCGGCTGGGCCGCGCGCTGGAGGAACGCCAGCGCGCCATGATGGCGGAGGAGGCCACCCTGTTCGAAGGCGTGTCGGACCTGTTCGACGGCTTCAAGGAACAGCGGCTGAACAGCGCCCGCAGCCACGACCTGAACGCCAGCTTCGGCACCGTGTCCGACCGCACCACCGTGGCCCGCGGCGAGGTGCATCTGCACACCTGGCAGCAGTTCGTGTTCGGCGAATGCGCCTTCAACCTGATGCTGGGCGTGGTCGTCTTCGTCGTTCCGACCTACTCCAGCGCCATTTCGGCGGAGTTGGTGAAGATCACCGCCGCCATCTTCTTCATGTCGGCCCCGGTCTTCGGGCTGATGCAGGCGCTGGCGGTGATGAGCGCCGCCGAGGCCGCCGCCGGGCGCATGATGGCGCTGGAAGGCCGGCTCGCCGAACTGGCCGAGGCGGGAAGCGACGGCCCCGCCCTTCCGGTGCCCGTCAACTTCGCCGAGGTGAGGCTGGAGGGGGTGGAGTTCGCCTTCCCCGCCCCGCCGGGCGAGCCGCCCTTCGCGGTCGGCCCCTTCGACCTGACCATCCGGCGCGGCGAGGTGATCTTCATCACCGGCGGCAACGGGTCCGGCAAATCGACCTTCATCAAGCTGCTGACCGGCCTCTACCACCCGCTGCGCGGGCGGCTGACGGTGGACGGCGTGCCGGTCGGGCCGCAGCGCGTCGCCGCCTACCGCGAACTGATGGCGACCGTCTTCGCCGACTTCCACCTGTTCGCCCGCCTCTACGGCCAGGACCGCATCAACCTTCTGGAAGCCGCCGACCTGATGCGCTGGATGGACATGGAAAAGGTCACCGCGCTGGAGGGCGACCGCTTCGGGCGCCGCGACCTGTCCGCCGGGCAGCGCAAGCGGCTGGGCCTCGTCGCCGCGATCCTGGAGAAGGCGCCGATCCTGATCCTGGACGAATGGGCCGCCGACCAGGACCCGCATTTCCGCTTCAAGTTCTACCGGGAGGTCGTGCCGGAGCTGAAGCGGCGCGGCCTGACCATCGTGGCGGTGACCCACGACGACCATTACTTCGACGTCGCCGACCGCCGCCTGCACATGGAGGAAGGCCGCCTGACCGAACTGGCCGTCGCGGCGGAGGGCGTGGCATGAGGCTGGCCGCCATCGTCCTGCGCGAGATCCCGGAGAATTTGCGCACGCTCGCCCTGATGAACGTCCTGTCGGCGATCGCGACGGCGGCCCTGCTGTGGCTGGTGGACGCCGCCGCCAAGGACGCCACCAAGGGCATCGTCAGCCCGCGGCTGCTGGTGATGTACGCGGTCACGGTGACGCTGTTCGGGGTGACCCACAATTACGCGCTGATCACCGCGTCCCAGGACGCCGAGCGGCTGATCCACAAGATCCGGCTGCGCCTGTTCGAGCTGGTGCGCCGCGCCGACCTCGTGACCGTGGACCGCATCGGGCGGGCGTCGCTTCATGGCGTGCTGACCCAGGACACCCAGACGCTGGCCCAGACCCTGCCCCTGCTGGCGATCGGCGGGCAGCAGGCGGTGATGCTGGTTTTCCTCGCCATCTATCTGGCCTGGCTGTCGCCGCTGGCCTGCGCGATGGCCTTCACCTTCGCCGGGATCGCGGTGGCGGTGAAGGTCGCGCGGGTGCAGCGCCTGCGCCTCAGCATGAGGGAGGCCGCGGCGGCGGAGGCGCGCGTCTTCGACGGGCTGACCGACCTGCTGCGCGGCTTCAAGGAGGTGCGGATGAACCGCCCGCGCGGCGACGGGCTGATCCGCAACCTCGCCGACGCCTCGTCGCAGGCGCGGGCGGTGAACGTGGACATGAAGGCGCAGTGGGGCCGCAACTTCGCGCTGGTCGAGGCGATGTTCTACACGCTGATCGGCATGATGGTCTTCGTCGTGCCGCTCTTCACCACCGGCTATCACGAGGTGGTGGTGGCGGCGACCACGGCGGCGCTGTTCATCGTCGGGCCGGTCAGCACCGTCTCCTTCGTCACCCCTCTGGTCGCCCAGACCGAAATGGCCCTGTCCAACATCGAGGCGATGGAGGCGCGCCTGCGCGCCGCCGCCGGCAGCGCCCCGGACGAGGCAGCCGACCGCCTGCCCGGCCCGCCCGCCAGCATCGCGCTGACGGACGCCACCTTCGCCTATCACGACGGAGGGGGCACGCCGGTCTTCGCGGTGGGGCCACTGTCGGCGGAGTTCCGGGCGGGGGAGATCACCTTCGTCACCGGGGGCAACGGGTCCGGCAAATCGACCATGCTGCGGCTGCTGACCGGTCTGATGCCGCTGACCGGCGGCCGGCTCCTCGCCGATGGCGAGCCGGTGCCGGCGGAGCGGATGCAGAGCTACCGCGATATGATCTCAGCCATCTTCTCCGATTACCATCTGTCGCGCCGCCTCTACGGCGTGGCCGACCCGGACCCGGCGCGCGTCCGCGCCCTGCTGGAACGGCTGGAGATGCAGGACAAGGTGACGGTCGCGGACGGCTGCTTCAGCACCGTCGCCCTGTCCACCGGCCAGCGCAAGCGCCTCGCCCTGGTGGTCGCGCAGTTGGAGGACAAGCCGGTCATCGTCCTGGACGAATGGGCCGCCGACCAGGACCCGCATTTCCGCCGCGTCTTCTATGAGGAGCTGCTGCCGGAACTGAAGGCGAAGGGCAAGATCGTGATCTGCGTGACCCACGACGAGCGCTGGTTCGGCCTCGCCGACCGCGTCTATCACATGAACGAGGGCCGCATCGAGGAAGGGCACGGCCACCATCACCTCTTCGCGCTGGAGCCGGCGTGATGGCCCCGCCCTCATCCCCCTGGCTGCAAGGCTTCCGCCCGGTGGCCGCCCCGCGCCGGACCCTGGTCTGCTTCCCCTACGCCGGAGCCGGGGCCGCCGTCTTCCGCGACTGGGCGCCGGAGACCGGGCCGGACACGGAGTTGCTGGCCGTGCGCCTGCCGGGACGCGAGAACCGCATCGGCGAGCCGCCGCTGCACCGGGTGGAGGACGCCGTTCCCGCCGTCCTGGCCGCGCTGGAGCCGCTCGGGGAGCGGCCCCTGACCCTGTTCGGCCATTCGCTGGGATCGGCGCTGGCCTACGCCACCGCCCGTGCGCTGGTGGCGGGGGGGGGCCCGCCCGCCCTGCTGGCCGTGTCGGGGCGCCGGGCGCCGCATCTCCCGTCGCGGCGGCCTCCGTCCCGCGGGCTGGACGACGCGGCCTTCCACGCCCGCCTCGCCGCGCTGGGGGGCACCCCGCCGGAGGTTCTGGCCTGCGACGACCTGATGGAGCTGATGCTGCCCATGCTGCGGGCCGACTTCGCCATGTCGGACGCCTTCCTGGAAAGCGATCCCCCGCCGCTGCCCGTGCCGATGCTGGCCTTCGCCGGGGACGGGGACGCAGAGGCCACGGAGGAGGAGGTCGCCGGGTGGGAGCGGTTGGCCGGGGCCGGATTCACGCTGCGCACGCTTCCCGGCGGTCACTTTTTCCTGCACGAGCACCGCGCGGCGATTGTCCGACAATTGATGAAAGGCGTTCTTGCGAATGAATAGGCTGAGACTCGTTCTTTTCGATGGCAATTGCTTTGACGGAAACAACCGGATTCGTTAGCCCATATGACGGTGCCGCCGGCAACCACCGGCGGCGTTTTCGGAGCGGGCCGTCCCTTCGGGGCCGACAGTCGCCGCGGACCATTCCGGTGCGTGGCGTTCATTGCTGATTTTCTCTCGACAACGTCCATTTTTGGAGCACCACAGCATGGTCAGTGAGAAGGAAACCCCGGGCGGCAAGGGCAAGCCGGAAACGGCCTCCGCCCCGGCCCCGGAGGCCGTGAAGGCCGCCCCCGAAACCACCGCCACCGAAACCACCGCCACCGCTTCGGAAACCGCTCCGGAGACCACCGCTTCGGAAACCGCTCCGGAGACCACCGCGTCCGACGCCGCCCCGGCTCCGGTCGCTCCGGTCTCCACGGAGGCCCGCGCGGCGGAGATCATCCGCAAGCATGTGCTGCTGTCCGCCGCGGCGGGCGTCATCCCGCTGAACTTCGTGGACACCGCAGCGCTCGCCGTCGTCCAGCTCCGCCTGCTGAAGGAGCTGTCGGAGCTGCACGGCGTCGATTTCCGCGGTGACATCGGCCGTTCCGCGGTCGGCACTCTGTTCGCCACGGTCGCCCCGACCGCGCTGGCCGGCAGCCTGCTCAGCTCCGCAGCGCTCCACATCGCGCTGCGGTCGGTGCCGGTGATCGGCACGGTCACGCGGCTGGCCACCCAGCCGGCCTTCAACAGCGCCTTCACCTACGCGCTGGGCAAGGTCTTCCAGCAGCACTTCGCGTCGGGCGGCACCTTCCTGACCTTCCAGCCGGAAAAGGTGAAGACCTATTTCCGCGAGAAGTTCGATGAGGCCCGCCGCCGCAAGGGTGCGGCGCCGGAGGCGGCCGCGGCCTGACCGCCGCAGCCACGGGCGGGGGCGCCACCACGCATCCCCGCCCCCGTCCCCCAGCCGCCGCACCCTCCCGCCGTGCTCCCATTCCAAGGCCGGAAGCGCATGCCCCTTATTCTCGTCACGCTCTATCTCCTTGCCTGTCTGGTGTGCGGCATCATGGGCCGCAACACCACGATCGGCTTCATCGGCCATTTCCTGCTGGCCTTCTTCCTGACTCCGCCCGTGAACTTCCTGGTCCAGGCGGTGGGCCGCCCCAGCGCGCGGGAACGTGAGAAGACGCTGACGACGGGACCGCGATGACCACGCTGGACCAGTCCGCCGGGGACGGTGTCGCCCGCGCGCCCTTGCGGCAGCGCGCCCGCCTCTGGCTGAAGCGGCGCAGCGTGTCGATCTACGCGCTGACGCTGACCGTGATTCTGGGCTTCCTCGCCATCGCCCCCGCCGTCTTCGTGGAGGTGCCCTCCGGCCATGTCGGCGTGCTGTGGCTGCGCTTCTTCGGCGGCACGGTCACCGACCGGGTCTACAGCGAAGGCACCCACCTGATCTTCCCGTGGGACCGGGTGACGATGTACGACGTGCGCCTGCGCACCGACACCCGCACCTACGAGGCGGTGGCCGCCAACGGCATGTCGATGACGGTGAACGTGGCGCTGCGCTACCGCGTCAACCCGCCCGCCGCCGGCCTGGTCCACAAGCTGGCCGGGGACGATTACGCCGAAAAGCTGGTGCATCCGGAAATCGCCAGCCTCGTTTATGAATTCGTGTCCAAGCACAACCCGGAGAATTTCTATTCGGTCAACCGCGCGGACATCCAGGGCTTCCTGCTGCGGGAGGCGCGCCAGCAGTTTCCGGCACCGCCGACCGAAATGGGGGTTCTGAAGCTGCCTCCGGGCACGACGGCGGACGATTACGCCTCCGTGATGATCCGGGTGGAGGACGTGCTGGTCGCCGGGGTCAGCTTCCCGCCGCTGGTCCGGCAGGCGATCGACCGCAAGATCGAGCAGCAGCAGATCATGGAGGAATACGACTTCCGCATCGCCCGCGAGATCAAGGAGCGCGACCGCAAGCGGATCGAGGCGGAAGGCGTGCGCGACTTCCAGGACATCGTCGCCCGCAACATCACGCCGGAATATCTGCGCCTGCGCGGCATCGAGGCGACGCGGGCCTTCGCCACCTCGCAGAACGCCAAGACCATCATCATCGGCGGGCGGGACGGGCTGCCGGTCATCCTGAACACCGGCGACGACGCCAAGTCCGGCACGGCGGCCGGCGCCGCCGCCACGCCCCCCCATGAAACCGCCGCCAAGGAGCCGGAGGGGCTGGCCGCGCGGCTGTCCACCCTGGACGCGCCGCCGCCGGAAAACACCGCGCCGGAAGCCCCACCGGACACCGCCGGGCGCTGATGCCCGGCGGTGCTCGATGGAACCATTCAAGCGCCGCCGGGATCAGAAGGCCGGTTCGGCCTCGGCGAGGGTCCGGGCGAAATCGCGCTCCAGTTCGTCCAGCAGCCGGACCACATCCGCCGACGCCCGCTTCATCTCGGCGGCGTGGCGTTCGGCTTCCATGCGGTTGCCGGCCTGGAGGGCGACCAGAGCCTCCCGGCCCGATTCATGGACGGTGCGATGGGGGCTCGCCATGCCCTTGTAGGTGGGCAGGCGCATGGTCTTGGGATCGTTCACGCTGTCGTACCAACGGCCCAGGCGGCAGGAATGGTGGGTGGACAGGTCCGCCGGCAGCAGTGTGCGTTGGCCGTTCACCGCCTCCATGATCTTTTCCACAAAGGCCAGATGGTCCTGCTTCGCCAGACGGACCAGTTCGCCCACCCCGTCGCGGCTCATGCGGTCCACCTCCTCGCGGCTGATCTTCCGCTCGTCGAAGCGGATGTGCAGCCGGTTGTCGTGGCGGGCCACCACCGACCCGCGCAGGGACAGCTTGTAGCTGGGAAGCGACACGGTGACCTGCCCGCCGCTGGGCGGAGTGGCCTTCGCCTCGGCGTAGCAGCCGCATTCGGAGATGTCGCGGATGAGGGCCGGCGTGTGGTCCACGCTGCCTTCCAGCAGAACCGGGCGGCGGCGCGTGTGGCGCCGGTTCGCCAGATCGGAGGAGGTGCGGATGGCCCGCGCCAGCAGGGACGGCAGGGTTTCCAGCGCCTCCTGCATGCGGTTGGCGCTCTCGCCGACCGTGTAGGCGACGGTGGTGGCGCGCTGCGTCTCGCCGCTGACCTCGCTCATGCGGGTGGCGATGCCGCGGAAGATGCCGGCCACCCCGCCGATGCTGCGGGCGATCTCGCGCGAGGCGGAGGACTGCTCCTCCACCGCCGCGGCGATGGACGAGTTGATCTCCTGCATGGTGGTGATGGTGTTGGCCACCCCGTCCATGCCGGTGATGGCCTGCTCCGCCACCGCCTGGATCGCGCCGATCTTGGCGGAGATCTCGTCCGCCGCCTTGGCCGACTGCCCGGCGAGGTTCTTCACCTCCGTGGCGACGACGGCGAAGCCCTTGCCAGCCTCCCCCGCCCGCGCCGCCTCGATCGTGGCGTTCAGCGCCAGCAGGTTGGTCTGCCCGGCGATGGCGCGGATGATGTTCAGGATGCCGCCGATCTCCTGCGCCGCGGTGCTGAGCTGCGCCATGATCTGGCGGGCCTCGCCGCTCTTCTCCACCGCCTCGCCCGCGATGCGCGCCGCGCCGGTGACCTGGACCGAAATCTCTCCCACCGCGGCCTGGAGCTGCTCCGCCCCCGCGGCGACGGTCTGCGCGGCGTCCAGCGCGGATTCCGTGTCGGAGGAGGTGCCGGTGATGCTGTCCTTCACCACCGCGCAGACGCCGTCCAGCTCGCCCACGGTGCGGCGCAGGTCCGCGGTGTAGCTGGCGACGCTGTCCACCACGTCGTTCGCCTCGTGGTCGATGGAATCGACCATGGCGTCCACGGCCTGGAGCCGCTCGTCGATCAGCCGGTCCCAATAGACCGACAGGGCGGAGTCCAGATCCATCAGAACCGCCGACACCACGGCGCGCTGCATGGTCACGATGGAGCTCAGCCGGCTGCCGGTCAGGAGCGTCCCGCCCATGCTCTGCGCCAGGGCGGCCATGATCTCGCCCAGGATGAAGGCGTAGCCGCCGACGTACCAGCTCGGGCTCAGCCCGATGCGGTGATGGGCGATGCCGACGGCGCGCACCGACTCCTTATAGGCGTCGTCGAAACGGCCTTCGAACAGCCGGGTCCAGTGGGCGACCTGGGCCCGCTTGGCCCCTTCGACGTGCGCCGGGCTGGTGAACAGGGCGGCCAGTTCCGGCTGCGCCAGGGTGCGGGCGTAAAAGCGGTCCAGAATCCCCGGCAAGGCTCTGGAAATGATCGGCAGCGCCTGTTGCAGGCTGCCGACCGCCTCCTGTCCCAGGTCAAAATAGGCGGTCTTGGTGACGTCCAGGGCGCGAAGGGATTCCGACATGGCCGATGTTTGTATTCTGTAATGATGGGGCGTCCACCGATAACATTTCCGATACACCAAAGGTATCGCTAAAAGGAAATGGCATGCGGCATCCTGTCCCACATCATGATTAACGGAAGGTTTACTTTGTGCGACGCACAATATGTGGGCAATGAATAAGCCTGAAAATACAGACACTTTCCTAAAAACGGGCAGCTTGCGTTGCCAGAGCGCCTTGACGTTGCATCGCGCCGCCGCCTCCCGAGGTTGATAAAACCATTTGTTACAAATGCACGCCAAAGGCTAACAATGCGTCGCCCCGGGCTTCCGGGGCGGGACGACGGTTATCAGGGAGCCTACGCCGATGAACCCCCTCAGGACGCTGAGTCTTGCTTCAAAGCTGACCATCCTGTGCACGCTCGGACTTGTTGTCCTGTCCGGCGCGCTGACCTACGCGACGGTCGCGAAGGTCACCTCCAGCATCAGCAAGGAAGCGGCGGAGCGGCGGGAGCAGGCGATCACCAACTTCCGGATGCTGCTCGACCAGAAAGGGTCGGAGTTCCGCATCAAGGACGGTGCCCTCTACATCGACGATTTCAAGCTGGACAACGCCAACGACATCGTGGATTCCGTCCGCAGCGTCACCGGCGGCGTCGCCACCATCTTCCGCGGCGACACCCGCGTGGCGACCAACGTCCACAACCCGGACGGCAGCCGGGCGATCGGGACGAAGCTGGCCCGCGGCCCCGTCTACGCCGCGATCTTCGACGCGAAGCAGCCCTTCCGCGGCGAGGCCAACATCCTGGGCGAGGACTATTTCACCGCCTACGACCCGCTGACCGACCAGAACGGCGACGTCATCGGCATCCTGTTCGTCGGCCTGAAGAAGAGCGTCGCCCTGCGCGTCCTGGACGAGGTGGTCGCGAACATCATCCAGGTCGCCGTGGTCATCACCATCGGGGTGGCCGTGGTGATGCTGCTGGTGGTCCGGCGCCAGTTCCGCACCCTGGACCGCATCCGCGCCACCATGTTCCAGCTCGCTGACGAGCGGTACGAGGTGACGGTGCCCGGGCTCGACCGGCAGGACGAGATCGGCGCCATGGCCAAGACCGTCGAGACCTTCCGCCAGAAGGGCATCGACAACCAGCGCCTGCGCGAGGCCCAGGAGCGCGAGCGCCGGGAGGCCGAGGCCGCCAAGATCGCCGCCCTGGAATCGATGGCCCGCACCGTGGAGGAGGAGACCCGCTCCGCCGTGGACCGGGTCGCCGAGCGGTCCGTCTCGATGGACAGCACCGCCCAGGCCATGGCCAGCTCGGCGGAGACCGTCTCCACCAACTCGCAGAGCGTGGCGGTCGCGGCGGAACAGGCCCTGGGCAACGCCCAGGCGGTTGCGGCGGCCACCGACCAGCTTTCGGCCTCCATCGCGGAGATCACCAGCCAGGTCGCCTTCTCCAGCCAGATCTCCCGCCGCGCCGTCGAAAGCGGTCGGAAGACCGAAGAGGTGGTGCTGTCCCTGTCCGAAGCCATCGGCCACATCGGCGAGGTCGCCACCTTCATCCAGGACATCGCCAGCCAGACCAACCTGCTGGCGCTCAACGCCACCATCGAGGCCGCCCGCGCGGGCGAGGCCGGCAAGGGCTTCGCGGTGGTGGCGCAGGAGGTGAAGAACCTCGCCAACCAGACCTCCAAGTCCGCGGAGGAGATCTCCCGCCAGATCACCGACCTGCAGAGCATGACCGCCGGCGCCGTCGAGGCGGTGCAGGACATCGGACGGACCATCACCGAGATCGACGGCGTCGCCAGCAGCATCGCCAGCGCCATGGACGAGCAGGGAGCGGCCACCAGCGAAATTTCCCGCAACGTCGGCCAGACCGCCGCCGCCGCGCAGGAGGTGTCGGCCCGCATCGCCAACGTGTCGGAGGAGGCCGCGGTGACCGGCAACCGCGCCGACGAGGTGCGCCGGGTCGCCTCCGACGTGGCGGGAAGCATCGACCATCTGCGCCAGATGCTGGTCCGCGCCGTCCGCACCGCCACCCCCGAGGTGGACCGCCGCCGCGCCCCGCGTTTCGAGGTCAACCTGCCTTGCACCATCGCCGGAGCGGCAGGGCCGCTGAAGGGCCAACTCACCAACCTGTCGGAAGGCGGCGCCACCATCCGGGGGCTGGAGCGCACCGAGGTGGGCAGCCGCGGCGTGCTGACCATCCCCGGCTGCTCCCTCTCCATCCCCTTCGCCGTGCTGGGGGGCAAGGAACAGGACCTGCACATCCGGTTCGAACCGGCGCCGGACGTGGCCGACCGCTTCGCGGCGGATTTCAAGCGCATCACCGCCGGCCTGCACCCGCTTCCGGCGGTCGCCTGAGGCACCCGCACCGTCGAGGCCCGCACCGTCAAGGCCCATACCGTTAAGGGAAGAAGCGCCACGAAAGAGGCCCGCCGGCATCCACCGGCGGGCCTCTTTCCTTGTCGGCGAACCGGAGCGGCGCCGGCTCAGCTGTTCTTCTTCAGGAACGCGATCAGGTCCTTGCGGGCCTGCTCGTTCTTCACGCCCACGAAAGCCATCTTGTTGGCGGGGACAGCGCCCTTCGGGTCGGTCAGGTACTTGTCCAGGTTCGCCTCGTCCCAGGTGAGCCCGGCGCCCTTCATCGCGTCGGAGTACTTGAAGCTCTCGACGGAGCCCGACGGACGGCCGACGACGCCGTGCAGATTCGGGCCGACGCGGTTCGGACCGCCGGCTTCGATGGTGTGGCAGGCTTTGCACTGGACGAACACCTTCTCGCCCGCGTCGGCGTCCTGCGCCGAAGCGATGCCGGGAACGGCGACGAGCAGGCCAAAGGCCAGCATGGCAACATTACGCTTCATTGCACAATCCTTGATTTGACATGCAGCAGGAAAGGCATATTCACCCGAACCCAAAGACGCCCTGTGTCCGCCGCTTCCCTTCAAGCAATATTCATCGCTTCGGAAACCGGAGGACTCCGGTCCGTTGTTTCAGCCAGATCAGGACAAGCGGGTTGGGGGAACCAGCCGTCACTTCGGCTGGCGTTTTAATCCTCCAGACTTGGCACGCACAACAACGGGCAGGGCCGGGAGGTGCTGCCTGCGACAAAATGACCGCCCTTTTGTGAAAATTCTTCGGGATTAAAAGCCGCGATCACTTCAAGCGGCAATGGACCAGCGTCGTTCCGGTCGTGTTGGCCTTGTCGATGTCGGCATCACGCAGGTCGGCGCCCGACAGGTTGCAGTTGGTCAGGTCGGCCCCGCTCAGCCGCGCGCCCCGCAGGTCGGCGCCGCGGATGTCGCTGTCGGCGAGCTGGGCGTTGCGCAGATTGGTCGGCCACATGCGCCCGGTGGACTGGCCGCTCGCCGACAGAAGCTCGATGGAGCGCATCACCGCGTTGCGCATCATGGCACGGGACAGGTCACAGCCTTCGAAACTGGCTCCGGACAGCTCGGCGTTCTCGAAGCAGGTTTCCCGCATGCGGCAGCCGGGGAACTGGACGATTTGCAGCTTGCTGTCCCGGAAGGTCGCCCGCGTGAAGTCGCAATTGCGGAAGATCGCCCCGCTCAGGTCGCAGCCGTCGAAATCGGTCCCGACGAAGGCGCCGTCCGACACGTCGAACCGCTTGCCCTGCTTGCCGCCGCTGTTGATCCACAGGACGTGGCCGTCCAGCCCTTCCCGGATTTCCGGCGGAAAGGCCGACTGGTCGCGGTGATAGATGGCCCCCGCCATCCGCGCCTCCGCCCAGTCGGCGGTGCCCATGGCGACGTTGCGCAGCTCCGCATCGCGCAGGTCGGCCCCCTGGAAGGTGGCCCCGGCAACGGCGGCGTTGTTCAGGATCGCCCCCTTCAGCTTCGCCATGCTGAAATCCGCGCCGCGCAGATCGGCCCCGCTGAGATTCGCGCCGAACAGGGCGGCGTTGCTGAAATCCGCTCCTTCCAGGCTGGCGCGGGTCAGGTTGGCCCCGGTCAGGTCGGCCTCGGTGAAGTTGGCGCCGACCAGGGCCGCTTCCCGCAGCGCCGCCTCCCGACGGGCCTTGCGCCGGTCCGTCCACAGGACGAGCTGGCCGGGGCGCAGGTCGGCCCGTTCGAACAGGGTGTTGCGCAGGCACGCCTTGGTGAAGTTGGCTCCGCGCATGTCGGCCCCGACCAGCGAGGCTTCCTGCAGATCGGCGGACACGAAGCTGGAACCGAACAGGTCGGCGCCGTCGAAGTTGCAGCGCCGCAGCACGCTGCGCCGGAAGTTCGCCCCGGTCAGGATGGCGTCCGACAGCACCAGACCCGACAGGTCGAAGCCGGTCAGGTCCGCCGCCTTCATCTGAAGGCGCAGGCCATTCGGGCGTGCCGCCAGATAGAGCCGGTGAGCCCTGATGGCCTGCGCCAGATCCTCCAGGCTCGACTCCGCTCCATCGCCCGGCCCGTTTGTCGGGGCAACGCTCATCCAGGTCCCCAGCGCCCATATGGTCGGCTCCACGTCCACTCCCGTGGCGCCTCGGTGGAGGATAGCAAGCATACGCGGGAAACTGTTTACAAAATTATTAAAGAATCGGCACTTTGTTACAGCTTCGTCACGAGGCCTCGTTGCACAACCCAATCCGCGCAGTACAAAAACGAGCATCTATCGTGAATACAACACTATTCCACATCAAAACTAAGGAATAGGCGCGCCGTCTTTCGGAGAGTGCGCGCTCTGTTGGGTATAACCTGTTGGAGGTATTTGACCTTTTCTCCCTTAATTGCCTCATCCCTCCGTGCTACTCGTGCCGGTCAGCCTCGCCGGAATCCGACGCCTCCGCTCGGGTTCCGGCGGCGGGCCGGGCACGGCGCCTCACCGCCGCCGTCCGGGCGCCGCAGCCGGCAAAACGACATGAGGAAAAAGGGATGACCAACCCGATCAACAGGTCACCGCAGGCCGCGACGGAGGGGAATCCGCCCATCGCCGCTCCCGTCCGGGTCCTGGTCGTCGAGGACGAGACGATCGTCGCCATGTACCTGACCGACGTGCTGGAGGAGTTGGCCTATGAAGTCTGCGGCGTCGCGGCCAACGCCGCCGACGCGCTGACGATCGCGGAGCGGGAACGGCCGGCCCTGGCCCTCGTGGACATCGGTCTTGCCGGGCCGCAGGACGGAATCGAGACGGCGCGGGCGCTGCGCGAGCGCTTTGCCGTGGGAAGCATCTTCATGTCCGGGGCCAGCGACCCCGTCCTTCTGGAACGCGCCCGCGCCGCCGCCCCCCACGGATTCATCCAGAAGCCGTATGACGAGCGCCAGTTGAAGAGTCTGCTGGACAGCGCCGCCCCGCGGCTTTAGCCGCCGCCCCGCCCGGGCCACCGTTTTGTGGCTGCGCCGCTCCGGTGCGCGGCCATGCCGGCGTTCCCCCCATCGGGCGCATGGGACGCCGGAACCGCAGAGTTGGGATTCTCTCAGGGACCATCGCGTCATGACGATGACGGACGCTCACGACCGGCTTTCCCCGCAGCTTCTCCTGCGCGCGCTCCGCCAGCTCCGGAAGGGCGACTTCTCCGTGCGCCTGCCGCTGGACCTGGACGGGCTGGACGGCGAGATCGCCGCCGCCTTCAACGACGTGGTGGAGATGAACGAGACCCTGGCCGACGAGATCGGGCGGACCAGCGTCGCCATCGGGAAGGAGGGCCGGATCGCCCAGCGCGTCCGCCTGCCCACGGCGTCGGGCCGCTGGGGCGACTGCGTGGACAGCGTCAACGCCATGGCCGCCGACCTGACCCGGCCGACCCTGGAAATGGCCCGCGTCATCGGCGCGGTCGCCAAGGGCGACCTGTCCCAATCCATCCCGCTGGAAATCGACGGGCACCCGCTCCAGGGCGAATTCCTGCGCACCGCCCGGACGGTCAACCGGATGGTCGAGCAGCTCGTCACCGTGACGGCGGAGCTGACCCGCGTGGCCCGCGAGGTCGGCATCGAAGGCAAGCTGGGCGAGCAAGCCCAGGTGAAGGACGTGGCCGGGACCTGGAAGGATCTCACCGACAACGTCAATTTGATGGCCGCCAACCTGACGGCCCAGGTCCGCAACATCGCCGACGTGACCACCGCCGTGGCGAAGGGCGACCTGTCGCGCAAGATCACCGTGGACGTGAAGGGCGAGATCCGCGAGCTGAAGGACACCATCAACACCATGGTGGACCAGCTCAACAGCTTCGCCAGCGAGGTCACCCGCGTGGCGCGCGAGGTCGGCAGCGAGGGCAAGCTGGGCGGGCAGGCCCAGGTGAAGGGCGTCGCCGGCACCTGGAAGGACCTCACCGACAACGTCAACCTGCTGACCGGAAACCTGACCAATCAGGTGCGCAACATTGCCGACGTGACCACCGCCGTGGCGAACGGCGACCTGTCGCGCAAGATCACCGTGGACGTGAAGGGCGAGATCCGCGAGCTGAAGGACACCATCAACACCATGGTGGACCAGCTCAACAGCTTCGCCTCGGAAGTCACCCGCGTGGCACGCGAGGTCGGCACCGAAGGCAAGCTGGGCGGGCAGGCCCAGGTGAAGGGCGTCGCCGGCACCTGGAAGGATCTCACCGACAACGTCAACGCGATGGCGACCAACCTGACCAGCCAGGTGCGCAACATCGCGGAGGTCACCACCGCCGTGGCGAAGGGCGACCTGTCGCGCAAGATCACCGTGGACGTGCGGGGCGAGATTTTGGAGCTGAAGGACACCATCAACACCATGGTGGACCAGCTCAACAGCTTCGCGTCGGAAGTCACCCGCGTGGCGCGCGAGGTCGGCAGCGAGGGCAAGCTGGGCGGGCAGGCCCAGGTGAAGGGCGTCGCCGGCACTTGGAAGGACCTCACCGACAACGTCAACCTGCTGACCGGCAACCTGACCAATCAGGTGCGCAACATCGCCGACGTGACCACCGCCGTCGCCAACGGCGACCTGTCGCGCAAGATCACCGTGGACGTGAAGGGCGAGATCCTGGAGTTGAAGGACACCATCAACACCATGGTGGACCAGCTCAACAGCTTCGCCAGCGAGGTCACCCGCGTGGCCCGCGAGGTCGGCACCGAAGGCAAGCTCGGCGGGCAGGCCCAGGTGAAGGGCGTCGCCGGCACCTGGAAGGATCTCACCGACAACGTGAACATGATGGCCGCCAACCTGACCGGTCAGGTGCGCGGCATCGCGGAGGTCGTCACGGCGGTCGCCGAGGGCAACCTGAAGCGCAAGCTGACCGTGGCCGCGCGGGGCGAGATCGCGGCGCTGGCCGACACCATCAACGGCGTCATCGAGACGCTGGCCATCTTCGCCGATCAGGTCACCAACGTGGCGCGCGAGGTCGGCATCGAAGGCAAGCTGGGCGGACAGGCCAAGGTGCCCGGCGCCACCGGCGTCTGGGGCGACCTGACCGACAACGTGAACCAGCTCGCCGCCAACCTGACCACCCAGGTCCGCGCCATCGCCGAGGTGGCGACCGCCGTGACCAAGGGCGACCTCACCCGCTCCATCGCGGTGGAGGCGTCGGGCGAGGTGGCCGCCCTGAAGGACAACATCAACGAGATGATCCGCAACCTGCGCGACACGACGCAGAAGAACGCGGAGCAGGACTGGCTGAAGACCAACATCGCCAAATTCACCCGCATGCTTCAGGGCGAACGCGATCTGGTCACCGTCTCCAACATGATCCTGTCGGAAATAGCCCCCCTGGTGAACGCCCAGCACGGCGTCTTCTACGTCACCACCCGCGACGGCGACGAGCCGGTCCTCGATCTGGCCGCCAGCTACGCCCTGAGGGAGCGCAACGGGCTGGGCACCCGCTTCGCGCTGAAGCAGGGGCTGGTCGGCCAGTGCGCCCACGAGAAGAAGCCGATCCTGCTGACCAACGTGCCCAGGGATTACGTGCGCATCAGCTCCGGCCTGGGCGAGGCGCCGCCGCTGAACATCATCGTCCTGCCGGTCCTGTTCGAGAACGAGGTGAACGCCGTGCTGGAACTGGCCTCCTTCGGCCATTTCAGCGAGACGCACCGCTCCTTCCTGGAGCAGTTGACCGAAAGCATCGGCATCGTCCTGAACACCATCGCCACCAACATGCGGACCGAAGGGCTGCTGAAGCAGTCGCAGCGCCTGACCGCCGAGTTGCAGAGCCAGCAGCAGGAGCTGACGACCACCAACGAGCGGCTGGAGCAGCAGGCCGCCTCCCTCCGCCAGTCGGAAGAGCTTCTGATGGCCCAACAGGAGAAGCTGCGCCAGACCAACGAGGCGCTGGAGGAAAAGGCGGAACAGCTTTCCCTCACCTCCAAATACAAGTCGCAGTTCCTGGCGAACATGAGCCACGAGCTGCGCACCCCGCTGAACAGCCTGCTGATCCTGTCGAAACTGCTGTCCGACAACGGCGACCGCAACCTGACCGCCCGGCAGGTGGAGTTCGCCCGCACCATCCACGCCGCCGGGTCCGACCTGCTGAACCTGATCAACGACATCCTGGACCTGTCGAAGATCGAATCCGGCACGGTCACCCTGGAGATCGGCGCGGTGGTTCTGGACGACCTGCGCGGCCATGTGGAGCGCACCTTCGCCCAACTGGCCGAGGAGAAGGGGCTGCGCTTCGACATCGACATGGCCCCCACCCTGCCCGCGGCCATCCAGACCGACCAGAAGCGGCTGGAGCAGGTGCTGAACAACCTGCTGTCCAACGCCTTCAAATTCACCGAAACCGGCGGCGTCACCTTCCGGATGGAGCCGGTCCGCGAGGGCTGGAGCGCCGCCCACCCCGTGCTGAACGCGGCGGACGGGGTGCTGGCCTTCACCGTCACCGACACCGGCATCGGCATCCCCGAGAACAAGCAGCGCATCATCTTCGAGGCGTTCCAGCAGGCCGATGGCACCACCAGCCGCAAATACGGCGGCACCGGGCTCGGCCTGTCGATCAGCCGGGAGATCGCCCGCCTGCTGGGCGGCGAGATCCGCGTGCAGAGCGAATCCGGGGCCGGCAGCACCTTCACGCTCTACGTGCCGATGGACTTCGACATCGCCCGCCCCGGCGACCCGGCGCCCAAGGCCACCCCCGCCGCGGCCACGCCGACGCGCCCCATCGTGGTGCCGGGGCCGGAGGAAGGGCTGGCGCTGCCGCAGAATCAATCCGTCGCCGACGACCGCGAGCGCATCCGGCCCGGCGACCCGGTGGTGCTGATCGTGGAGGACGACGTGAAGTTCGCCTCCATCCTGGTCGATCTGGCGCGGGAGAAGGGCTTCAAGGCCATTCTGTCCCACGCCGGCAGCCCGGCCATGCCGATGGCGCGCAAATACCGTCCCGACGCGGTGATGCTGGACATCGGCCTGCCCGATCTCGACGGCTGGGCGCTGCTCGACCTGCTGAAGCGCGACCCGCACACCCGCCACATCCCGGTCCACGTCATTTCCGCCAAGGAGGAGCGGCGCCGCGGCCTCGCCATGGGCGCCTTCGACTACACGGAGAAGCCGGCGGACCGCGAGGCGATCTTCGCCGCCCTCGCCAAGGTCAAGGGCTTCGTGGAGCGGCACCAGCGCCGGCTGCTGATCGTGGAAAAGGTTCCCGATCCGGGAACCGGCGGCATCGCCGGCCTGATCGACACCGACAAGGGGGGGGACGACATCGAAACACGCACCGTCACCTCCGCCGAAGCCGCCCGCGCCGTCCTGGCACGGGAGCGGTTCGACTGCATGGTGCTGGACCTGACCATTCCCCAGCCCGCCGATTTCGAGCTGATCGACAGCCTGCGCACCCGCGACGCCACCGCCTGGATGCCGGTCGTCGCCTATGTCAGCGAGGGCATCGCGCCGGAGGACGAGGCGCGGCTGCGCCGGCTGGCCGAGACGGTGGTGCTGCGCAGCGTGCGCTCCCCGGACTCGCTGCTGGACGAGACGGCACTGTTCCTGCACCGGGCGGTGGACCGGCTCCCCGACGACAAGCGCAGCGCGCTCGACCAGATCCGCCAGCGCGACCCGGTGCTGGCGGGGCGCAAGGTGCTGATCGTGGACGACGACTTCCGCAACATCTTCTCGCTCGCCAGCGTTCTGGAGGCGCACGACATGACGGTGCTGCACGCCGAAAGCGGACCGGAGGGCCTCGACCTGCTGAAGGCGCACCCCGACCTGGACGTGGCGCTGGTGGACATCATGATGCCGCTGATGGACGGTTACCAGACCATCCGGGAGATCCGCGCGACCGGGGCCGGGCGCGGCCTGCCGGTGATCGCCGTCACGGCCAAGGCGATGAAGGGCGACCGCGAGAAATGCATCGAGGCGGGGGCCACCGACTATCTCGCCAAGCCGGTGGACATCGACCATCTGCTGTCCCTGCTGCGGGTCTGGGCGGGCCGCCGGCAGGACGCCGGCCCTGGACGGGCGTGAGGAGAGGCCGATGCCCCACACCCAACCCCCGAGCTTCGCCGACATCGAGGGCGCCGCCCTGCCCCTGCCGGAGGTCCGCGTGCTGGTCGTCGACGACGATCCGCGGAACCTGCTGGCGATGCGGGAGACACTGGCCGACCTCGACGCCACGGTGATCCTGGCCCGCTCCGGCGAGGAGGCGCTGAAGCGCGTGCTCGACCAGGACTTCGCGGCGATCCTGATGGACGTCCACATGCCGGGGATGGACGGCTACGAGACGGCGGAGCTGATCCGCAACCGCCGCAAGTCGCGGCACATCCCCATCCTGTTCCTGACCGCCATCAACAAGGACGAGATGCACATCTTCCGCGGCTATTCCGCGGGGGCGGTGGACTACATGTTCAAGCCGGTGGACCCGGTGATCCTGCGCAGCAAGGTCACCGTCTTCGTCGAGCTGTACCGCAAGACGGAGGAGGTGAAGCGCCAGGCCGTCCTGCGCGAGCGGCTGCTGGCGGAGAATTTCCGGGTGCGGACGGAGAAGATGGAGGCCGAACAGGCGCTCCGCCGGTCGGAGGAGCGGCAGGCGCTGATCGCCCGCTCGCTGCCGATCCTGCTCTACACCGCCGGGCCGGAGCGCGGCGCTCCCTTCCGCTACGTCACGGAGAATGTGGAGGCGCTGTTCGGCTTCCCCGCCGAGCGCTTCCTGACCGACGGCGGTTTTTGGGAATCGCGCCTGCATCCGGAGGACCGCGACCGCGCCGCCGCCCAGTTCGCGGCGATGCGGCAGGGCGGCGTGTCCACCGTCGAATACCGCTGGCGCGCCGCCGACGGGCAGTACCGCACGCTTCTGGAGCAGGCCATGCTGTTGCGGGGAGAGGACGGCGCCCCGCCGGAACTCTGCGGCACCATCCTGGACGTCACCGACACGCGGGAGCTTCAGCAGCAGCTCGCCCATGTGCAGAAGATGGAGACCATCGGCCAGTTGACCGGCGGCATCGCCCACGACTTCAACAACATGCTGACTGTGGTCATCGGCAGCCTGGAACGGCTGGGCCGCATGGCCATCGACGACCCCAAGGCGGCCCGGCGGGTGGAGATGGCCCTTCAGGCGTCGCTGCGCTGCTCCGACCTGACGCGGCGGCTGCTCGCCTTCGCGCGGCGCCAGCAGCTCCACCCCGAAAGCGTGGACATGGACGCGCTGGTCCGCAACATGGGCGAGCTGATGGAGCGCACGCTCGGCTCCGCGATCGCCGTCGAGATCGACAGCGCGCCGTCCCTGTGCCCGGCGCTGGTGGACCGGACGCAGGCGGAATCGGCTCTTCTGAACCTCGTCATCAACGCACGCGACGCCATGCCGGCGGGCGGGCGGCTGACCATCGCCACGGCGATGGCGGAGGCCGAAGAGGCCGGCACGGAACTGCGCCCCGGACAGTATGTGCGGATGACCGTGGCCGACACCGGCTGCGGCATGCCGCCGGAGATCCTCGCCCGCGCCTTCGAACCCTTCTTCACCACCAAGGAGATCGGCAAGGGCACCGGCCTGGGGCTCAGCATGATCCATGGGTTCGTGAAGCAGTCGGGCGGCCTGATCCGGGTGGAGAGCGAACCGGGACGCGGCACCTCCTTCCATCTCTACCTCCCCTGCGCGCCGGAGGCGCTGCGCAAGGCGACGCCCCCGGAGGACACCGCGGAGGCCGGTCCGCCGCCCGGCCAGGGCGAGGTGGTTCTGGTGGTGGACGACGACCGCGACGTGCGCCATGTCGCCGTGCTGATCCTTCAGGACCTCGGCTACACCGTAGTCCAGGCGGAGAACGGGCCGGAGGCGCTGGCCGTGCTGGCCGGAGAGCCGCGGGTGGACCTGCTGTTCACCGACGTGGTGATGCCTGGCGGCATGAACGGGCTGGAGCTGGCGCGGGAGGCGCAGCGGCGCCATCCCGCCCTGAAGACGCTCTACGCCTCCGGTTACGCCCATGGGGTGGCGGGCGGCCTGACCGACGAAGGTCCGGGCGCGGAGTTCCTCATCAAGCCCTACCGCGACCGCGACCTCGCCCGTGCGGTCCGCAAGGCGCTGGGCGGTGCCGTGGCGGAGGCCCCTCCGGAGGTGAGGAGCCCGGAGGTGAAGAGCGCCTGACCGCCCCCATGGCCCGCCTTCACGAGCCGGCCTTCACGAGCCGGCCTTGACCCCCACCGTGTGAACCAGCACCGACATCGCGTCGGTCGGCACCTCCACCGTCACGGGAACGACGCGCCCGCTCTCCGGCGCGCGGGCGAACCAGACGGTCGCCTTGCGCTCCACCCCTTCGGCGAAGAAGCGATCGGGATCGCGGTCGCCCTGGAAGCCCGCCACCGGGCGGATGGTGACCGCGCAGACCTCCGCCGTGCCCGTGGCGATGCGGTAGCGCGACGACGGCAGCTCCCCCTTGCCCTGCGGCGTCATGACGATGTCGTAGCGGCGGCGCCCGTCATAGACGGGATAGCGTCCGCCGCAGCCGCCCGCCCGGCTGGCGGTCAGGATCACCGCCGCCCCGGCGCTCAGGGGGTCGATGCTGCCGCGGCGGCTGTCCGGCGGGACCCGCGCCGCCTTGTCGGGGCTGATCGGCGGGTCGGCCGTGACCTCCACCCCATCGGGGCCGTAGGACAGGGCCATGACGTCCAGCTTGCGGCGCAGCCGGCGCTCGCCGCGGAAACGGTCCGGCTGGGCGGCGCCCGCCTCCAACCGTCCGGCGGCCTCGGCCCGGTAGCGGAAGTTGGTGAAGAGGCCGAGCCAGGGCACCGCCTCCGCCTCCAGCTCCGCACGGTAGCGGCTGGCCGTGCCCTCCGCCTCCTCCGTCAGCACGACGCTGCCGCGCGCCAGCGAGACGCCGCCGCCGTAGGCGGCGAAATCCAGCTCCAGCGTCGCGCCGCGGCCCGCCGCCGGCAGCAGGCACAGCAGGCCGGCGGCCAGCGGAGTCAGCTTCACGGTGATCGCCTCATGCCGATGTTCCGCCCTCCTCCGCGACGAGATCCTGGTACTCCGGGTGGCGCTGGATGTATTTGGCCACGAAGGGGCAGAGCGGCACAACCTTCCGCCCGCTGGAACGCGCGTCCTCCAGCGCGCCGCGCGCCAAGGCGGAGCCGATGCCCTGCCCGGCCATGCTTTCCGGAACCTCCGTGTGGGTGAAGACGATCGTTCCGTCGCGCTTTTCGTACTCCACCACCGCGGTGGCGTCGCCCACGGTCAGTTCGTAGCGGTTTCTGGCCGCGTTGTTCTTCACATCGCCGCTCATTGCCCAACCCTTGCCAAATCGTCGATCCGGACAGCCGCATATGGGACCGCCCCGGCCCCGCGTCCACCCGGCCGTTCAGCAGGGTGCCGTCCCGGTGCTCCCGTCCTCAAGCCGCCGCGGCGGGTGCGCGCCGGTTGACCAGCCAGATTCCGGCGCAGACCAGCAGCATCGCCGCGGCGAGGCTTGCGCTGACCCGCTCCCCCAGCAGCAGGGCGCCGGACAGCACGCCGAACAGCGGCGTCAGGAAGGTGAAGGCCGACAGCCGGGCCGCCGGATAGCGGGCGACCAGCCAGAACCAGGCGAGGTAGGAGGCGAAGGCCACCACCACGATCTGGAAGGCGAGGCAGGCCAGAGCCAGCGGGCCGGGCGCGGTCACCCCCGCCTCCCCCATCAGCAGCGAGGCCGCCGGCAGCGCCGCCCCGGACACGGCAAGCTGATAGAACAGCACCTTGGTCGAGCTGGCCCGGACCAGCCGGCTGCCCTTGATGACCAGGGTGGTGGCCGCCCACAGGACCGCAGCGGCCAGCACCATCAGGTCGCCGACCATCTCCCGGTTCGTCGGCAGGCGCAGCCCGTCGGCAAAGGCGACCGCCACCCCGACGAAGGCACAGGCCAGCCCGGCGGCCTGGACGCCGCGCATCCGCTCCCCCGGAAGCAGCAGATGCGCCCCGACCGACACCAGGAAGGGGGCCGTGTAGAGGAACAGGATGCTGCGCGACACCGTGGTGTAGGACAGTCCGGCATAGACCAGCAGGAACTCCCCGGCGAACAGCAGCCCGGCCAGCAGCCCCAGCCCGAGCGTTCCGTCCCGCTCGAACAGGCGCACGCCGCGCAGCGCCGCCCAGCCCCACAGCAGCGCCAGCGCCCCCAGCGAGCGCAGCCCGCCCTGGAGCACCGGGGAAAATCCGGTCATGGCGACCTTGATGGCGACCTGCTGCAAGCCCCAGAGCAGGCAGAGCAGCAGGAGCGTGGCGGTGGCGGCGCCGTCCAGCTCCGCGCGGCGTTCGGTGATGGCGATGGCGGTCATGACGATGGCTGGGGCGGCGTCGCGGCCTGCCGCCGCTCTCGCCGCCGATCCTCCCCTGGTGCTTCTTTTTTCCGCCTGCACAATGGGGCGGCACCGGGAGGCCGGTCAACGAACGCCTGCGAAGGGCAGACCCGCGCGGGGGCTCGACGGCCCGAACGCTGTTTTGTGCAATGCAGTATGCAGGCATGTCGACAATGCGCAGCTCACCGCCGTCCCGTCGTCCATATTGAACGGGAAATCGACGGTGCCGCCGATGCGGCGCTCATCTCCTCAACGACACACCAAAACGGGAAAAGGAACGGACGTGATCCACAAGATCATGGACAAGATCGACCGCGTTATCGCCCGGAAACGCGAAAGCGGCGAGCTTGATGCTTGGCTTTCCAACGGCACAGCCCACCGTTACTGCCGGGAACTGACGGCTTCACAGAAACACTACTACCCAGCCCTGCTGCTGTACGTGGAACGGCACGCCGGGATGAGATGAGGGTCCGGGCGGCGCGGCGTGGCTCTCGTCACCACGCCGCCCGTCCTGCGTCTCTCACGCCGCCTGCTGGTCCTCCACGGTGACGGCCCGGTCATGCTGCAGGCGGGCCGACACGTCCTCGGCCAGGCGGAAGGCCAGGGCCACGAGGTTGATGGTCGGGTGGTCGCAGCCCATGCTGGGGAAGACGGAGCTGCCGCCGATGTAGAGGTTGTGGACCCCGTGCACCTTGCAGCGCGCGTCCACCACGCCCTGCCTGGGGTCCTCGTGCATGCGGGTGGTGCCCATATGGTGCCAGCACCAGGAGATGCGCTCCGCCCAGGCGCGCTCGGCGGCCTCCTGCGGGTCGGGTTCCGTCACGGTGACGAGACCGTGGCGGGTCAGCTCCGTCCGCACCAGTTCGTGGGTGCGCAGGAAATTGTCGCGGTCCTGCGCGGTCAGCCGCCAGATGGTGTCCGCCCGGTTGAGGCCCAGCGCGTCGCGCTCCGCGGCCAGGGTCACGCGGCTGTCCGGGTTGGGCACCGGCTCCACGATGGTCTCCAGAAGGAAACTGCGCGTCACCCAGGCCGGGTTCACCACATTGTCGAACAGGGCGTAGGCGAGGTTCGGCAGGTTCAGCGCGATCTGCGGCACCGCCTCGCGCAGCAGGGCGCGCAGGTCGCCCTCGGCGTGGCCGAACTTCCGCCGGTCGGACATCATCATGCGCAGGTCGTGCAGAGCCCGCACCCCGGCGGTCGCCTCGCCATGGTACTGCGCCACCAGATAGCTGCGGGAGTTCAGCAGCCCCAGCCGGCGCTGCACCTCCTCCGTCGGCGACAGGGAAGCGGCGATGGGCAGATGCTTGGCGTTCAGCCGGCGCCGCGACAAGGTGAGCGTCATGTCGTACAGGCGGCGGTGGCGCGCCTGATCGGTCAGGCGGACGCTGCTCGCCTTGATGCGCGGGTGGTCGGTGAAATAGCGCCCGACCAGATCGTGGCCGTTGCCCAGCCCAGCGCTCTGCACCCGGTTGGACAGCAGCAGCAGGCGGGCGTTCTCGATGCCGCCGCAGCACAGCACGAACTGCCGCGCGCTGACCGTGAAGCGGGCGCCGTTCAGGGCGGCGCAGCGCACCCGCTCCACCACCGTGGCGGTGTCGTTGGTCTGGAACTCGGTGACGTTGGCGTTCAGATAGCAGGCGACGTTGGCGGCCTGGACGATCTCGTCCACGGAGGTGACGCCGACGCGCGGCTGGTCGCTGATCTGGGCGACGCGGTTTTCCAGGGCACCCCCCTCAACCGGCAGGAATCCAATGCCCTCCGGGGCCAGCGTCTTTTCCCAATGGGCGTTGTCGTAGATGCGCGACGGCAGGTTCAGGTGGGTGTGGGCGCGGGCGTGATAGGGGGCCAGCACCTCCGGCCCGAAGGGCCAGCCGCTGTTCGGCACCCAGGGCCGCGCCTCCATGTCGATCGGTTCGAAGGGCCGGCAGAAACCGCCCCAGCAGTTGGTGCTGCCGCCGAAATAGCGGCTGCGCGCGGTGGCGAGGCGCTCGTAGGGAAGGCCGAGATTCTCCCCGGCGTAGAGCGACTGGGTGTGGCCGTCGGGATCGAGCCCGCCGCTTTCCAGAAGGACGATCTTCCAGGGGGAACCGGCCAGCGCACGGGCTATGGCAAGCCCGGCGGCGCCGGCGCCCACGATGCAGAGGTCGGCGTCGAGGTTGGTGCCCGTGGACACCGAGCGAGCATCGAGGATCATGCTGCGCCTGCTCTTCTTGGGGGTTGAACGCACGGGACTCAGATAAATCGCAAGTTCCCGACGCCGTTACTGAAATTGCGGGCTAGCCCGTCCAGCGGGATGGCCCCGGCGGCGCCCCCGCCTTCGGCAAACGTATGGATTTTATCCATTTTTTCAAAGGACTGGCCGGACCACCCCCTTACCCCGTCCGATGCGGAGTCCAAAGGGGTAGTCCGGTCTTTCCCCGGATTAAAATTTCGGCGAGCCGCCCAACGCCTGGAGAAGCGCCACGGCGGCCAGCAGACGGCTCTGCCGGACCGACAGGGCGCTTTCCTCGTCCGACAGGGCGGCGGTCTGGGAGGTCAGGACGCTGCTGTAGGGCAGCGTGCCGGCCCGGTACTGGTTCAGGGTCAGCCGTTCCGCCTCCCGCGCCAGCCGCACGGCGTCGTCCTGGACGGCGGCCTGCCGTGCCAGGATGCGCTGGGCGGCAAGCTGGTCCTCGACCTCCTGGAAGGCGGTCAGCACGGTCTGGCGGTACTGCGCCACGCTCTGGTCGAAGGCGGCGCGGCGCAGCTCCACCTCGGCCGTCCGCGTGCCGCCGTCGAACAAGGTCTGGGCGACCTGCGCCCCCACCGCCCAGATCGCCGTGGGCGCCTGGAACAGACGCGGCAGGATCGTCGCGCTGTTGGTGAGGGAGCCGGACAGCACCACGTCCGGGTACCAGGCCGATTCCGCGATGCCGATCTGGGCGTTGGCCTGGGCCATCTGCCGCTCCGCCGCCGCGATGTCCGGCCGCCGCTCCAGCAGGGCGGAGGGAACGCCGGGCGGGATCTCCGGGACCGTGGCGGTCAGCGGCGCCGGGGCCAGCGCGAAGGCGGCGGGCGTCTGCCCGACCAGCACCGCCATGGCGTGCTCGAACTGGGCGCGCTGCACCCCCAGCGCCACGAGTTGCGATTCGGTGGAGCGGACCTGCGTCTCCGCCGTGAAAACGTCGGCCAGCGTCGCCGTGCCCACGGCGTGGCGGTTGCGGGCGATCTCCAGCGACTGGCGGTAGGCGGCGATGGCCCGCTCCAGCAGCGCCTTGCGCTCGTCCGCCACGCGGAGCTGGACATAGGCGGTGGCCAACTGCGCCTGCGCCGACAGGCGGGCGGCGGCGAGGTCGGCGGCGCTGGCCTGGAGGTTGGCGTCGTTGCTTTCCACCGAGCGGCGGATGCGGCCCCACAGGTCCGGCGCCCAGCTCGCCCCCAGCCCGGCGTCGTAGGTGGTCACCGGGGTTCCGCTCCGGCTGCCGGCGGTGCCGGAGGCGCCGCGGTTGCCCGACCCCACGGTCCCCGCCCGGTCGGCCCCGCCGCTGACCGACAGGATGGGGAAGAAGGCGGAGCGGGCCTGATCCGACAGCGCCTTGGCCTGCCGGTAGGCGGCCTCCGCCACCTTCAGGCTTTGATTGTCCACCTCCACCCGCTGCATCAGCCCGTCCAGCACCGGGTCGCGGAAGACGGTCCACCAGGGTCCGGCCGCCGCCTGCCCCGGTGCCGCGGGGCGCCAACCGTCCTCCCGCGGAACGGCGGGAGCGAAGGCCACCGGGGTGACTCCGCCCTGCTTGTAGGCCGGGGGCACGGGGGCGGCGGGCCGCTCGTAATCCGGCCCCACCGCGCAGGCCGACAGCAGGGTGAGGGTGCCGAGCGCCGTGCCCAGAAGACGGGCGCGCCGCCCGAACGTCGTCGTCATGTCAGGTCCATTCGTGCGTCGAGCCAGAACCATTGCCTCAGAAAATCCCTTTCCCCAAAGGGGAGAGGGCTACGATGGGTGAACTTATCCATCATGCCGCAACTCCCGCGCGGGGCCGCCGCCACAGCCGCCGGCACCACAGCCGGAAGCGGTCGAGGTACAGGTAGGTGACCGGGGTCGTGTAAAGCGTCAACATCTGGCTGACGACCAAGCCGCCGACGATGGTGATGCCCAGCGGCTGGCGCAATTCCGCCCCGTCGCCGGAGCCCAGCGCCAGCGGCAGCGCGCCCAGCAGGGCGGCGACGGTGGTCATCATGATCGGACGGAAGCGCAGCAGGCAGGCGCGGTGGATCGCCGTGCGCGGGTCAAGCCCCTCGGTCCGCTCCAGCTCCAGGGCCACGTCGATCATCATGATCGCGTTCTTCTTGACGATGCCGATCAGCAGGATCACCCCGATCAGCGCGATGACGCTCAGCTCCTTGTTCAGCGCCATCAGCGCGACCAGCGCCCCCACCCCGGCGGACGGCAGGGTGGACAGGATCGTCAGCGGGTGGATGTAGCTTTCGTACAGCACGCCCAGGACGATGTAGACGGCCAGCAGCGCCGCCAGGATCAGCACCGGCTGGTCGCCGATCGACTGCTGGAACACGCGGGCGGTGCCCTGGAAGCTGCCCTGGATGGTGGTCGGCACGCCGATCTTGTCCATGGTGTGGCGGATGACGGCCAGCCCCTCCCCCAGCGACACGCCGGGGGCGAGGTTGAAGGAGATGGTCGTGGCGACGAACGGCCCCTGGTGGTTCACCGACAGCGGCGTGTTCTCCAGCGAGACGCGGGCGAAGGCCGACAGCGGGATCATGGTCTCGACCCCCGTGCTGAGCGCCGATCCGGTGGAGGCGGCGGTCCGCCCGGTGGCGGCGATCTGGTTGATGCGCTGGTTGCGCGCGGCTTCCGTGTCGGCGGTGCCCCCCCCGGTGATAGAGGCCCCGGCGATGGCGCTGGTCGCCTGCGTCCCGCTGACCGCGCCGCCCGACGTGCTGATGAGGATGTCCTTCATCATCTCCGGGTCCTCGCGGTACTGGGGGGCGACCTCCATGATGACGCGGTACTGGTTCAGCGGGTTGAAGATGGTCGAGACGGAGCGCTGGCCGAAGGCGTCGTACAGCGTGTTGTTGATCTGGCTGAAGGACAGGCCGAGACGCGCCGCGGCGTCACGGTCCACCGTCACCTCCAGCGCCAACCCGCGCTGCTGCTGATCGGAGTTCACCTCCGTCAGTTCCGGCACCTGCTGAAGCGCCTGGGTCAGGCGGGGCGCCCAGGTTTGCAACTCGTCCAGCGTGTCGCCCTGAAGGGTGAACTGGTAATTGGCGTTTGCCTGCCGGGCGCCCGCCCGCAAATCCTGCATGACCGACAGGTACAGGTTGGCGCCGGGCACCTGGGTGAGCTGGCCTCGCAGGCGGGCGACCACCTCGTCCGCGGTCACGTCGCGCCCGGCCAGCGGCTTCAGCGAGACGGACATGAAGCCGCTGTTGGTCCGCCCCCCGCCGGTGTAGCCCACCACCGTGTCCACCGCCGGGTCGGCCTGGACCAGCGCCACGAAGCGCTCCAGCTTCTCCTTCATCAGGGCGAAGGAGGTGCTCTGGTCCGCCACGACGAAGCCGATCAGCCGGCCCGTGTCCTGCTGCGGGAAGAAGCCCTTGGGGATGATCGTGAAGAGATGGACGCTGAGCGCCACGGTCGCGGCGAAGACCACCATGGTCAGCAGGCTGTTGTCGAGCGCCGCCGTCAGCGTCCGGTCGTAGAGGCGCAGCGTCCCCCCGCCGATCCAGGCGCCGAAACGGCGCAGCGCGCCGACGACGCGGCCCGGCTCCCTGGCCTTGCGCGGCTCGCGCAGCAGGATGGCGCACATCATCGGCGTGGTCGTCAGGCTGACGATCATCGAGACCAGGATGGCGATGGACAGCGTCAGGGCGAATTCCCGGAACAGCCGCCCCATGATGCCGCCCATCAGCAGGATCGGGATGAAGACGGCGACCAGCGACACGCTCATCGACAGGACGGTGAAGCCGACCTCCCGCGCACCGCGCAGGGCGGCCTGGGTGCGGGACATGCCGTTCTCGATGTGGCGGGCGATGTTCTCCAGCACCACGATGGCGTCGTCCACCACGAAGCCGGTGGCGATGGTCAGCGCCATCAGCGACAGGTTGTTCAGGCTGTAGCCCAGCAGATACATGGCGCCGAAAGTGCCGACCAGCGACACCGGCACCACCACGCTGGGGATCAGCGCCGCCCGCGCGTTGCGCAGGAACAGGAACACCACCATCACCACCAGCCCTACGGCGATGACCAGCGTGTGCTCCACCTCCGCCAGCGAGGCGCGGATGGTCGTGGTGCGGTCGCTGGAGACGGACAGGTCGATGTCGGCGGGGATCGAGGCCCGAAGCTCCGGCAGCATGGCCTTCACCCGGTCCACCGTCTCGATGATGTTGGCCCCCGGCTGGCGGTTCAGCATCAGCAGGACGGAGGGCTTGCCGTTGGTGATCCCGGCGTTGCGCAGATCCTCCACGCTGTCCGACACCTCGGCCACATCGGACAGGCGGACCGCCGCCCCGTTGCGGTAGGCGATGACGAGGGACCGGTATTCCTCCGCCTTGCGGGCCTGATCGTTGGTGTATATCTGGAAGCGCAGCTCCCCATCCTCGACGGCGCCCTTGGGCGCGTTGGCGTTGGCCGACGCGATGGCCGCCCGCACGTCCTCCAGCCCGACGCCGTACTGGAACAGGGCGCGCGGGTTCAGCTCGATGCGCACGGCGGGCAGCGAGCTGCCGCCGATGCTGACCTGCCCGATCCCCTCCACCTGCGAGAGCTTCTGCTGGAGCACCGTCGCCGCGGAATCGTAAAGCTGGCCCTGGCTGAGCGTGGCCGAGGTCATGGTCAGGATCAGGACCGGCGCGTCGGCGGGGTTGACCTTGCGGTAGGTCGGGTTGCTCCTCAGGCTGGACGGCAGATCGGCGCGGGCGGCGTTGATGGCCGCCTGCACCTCCCGCCCGGCGGCGTCGATGTCGCGGCCCAGCCCGAACTGGAGCGTGATGCGCGTCGATCCGGCGGAACTGGAGGAGGTCATCTCCGTCACGTCGGCGATCTGCGCCAGATGCCGCTCCAGCGGCGTGGCGACGCTGGCCGCCATGGTTTCCGGGCTGGCGCCGGGCATGGAGGCGCTGACCGAGATGGTCGGGAAATCCACCTGCGGCAGCGGCGACACCGGCAGCCCGAGGAAGCCCAGCGCCCCGGCCAGCGCCAGCCCCAGGGTCAGCAGGGTGGTGGCGACGGGCCGCCGGATGAAGGGCGCCGACAGGTTCGCCGCCCAGCTCATGGCGCGGTTCCTTCCGTCAGCCGATCAGGGCGCCCGCGCAGGCGCGCGGCCAGCCGGTCGAAGGCCAGATAGATCACCGGCGTGGTGTAGAGGGTGAGAAGCTGGCTGAGGATCAGCCCGCCGACGATGGACACGCCCATCGGCTGGCGCAGCTCCGACCCCGTGCCGGTGCCGAGCATCAGCGGCAGTGCGCCCAGCAGCGCCGCCATGGTGGTCATCAGGATCGGGCGGAAGCGCAGCAGGCAGGCCTGATAGATGGCCTCGCGCGGGGATTTGCCCTCCTCCCGCTCGGCGTCCAGCGCGAAGTCGATCATCATGATCGCGTTCTTCTTCACGATGCCGATCAGCAGGATGATGCCGATGATGGCGATGATGTCCAGGTCGTGCCCGGCCATCATCAGCGCGATCAGCGCCCCCACGCCCGCCGACGGCAGCGTGGACAGGATCGTGATGGGGTGGATGTAGCTCTCGTAGAGGACACCCAGCACGATGTACATCGTGACGATGGCCGCCAGGATCAGCAGGAGCTGGTTGCCCAGCGACGCCTGGAAGGCCAGAGCGGCGCCCTGGAAGCGGGTCAGCACGCTGGCCGGCAGGCCGAGTTCATGCTCAGCCGCCTGGATGGCCTCGACCGCGGCGCCCAGCGACACCCCCGGCGCCAGGTTGAAGGAGACGGTGACCGCCGGGAACTGCCCGAAATGGTTGATCTGGAGCGGCGCGTTGCGCACCTCCATCCGCGCGAAGGCGGCCAGCGGCACCTGCCCGCCGCCCGCCGAGGGCAGGTGGATGGAGGTGAGGAGCTGGTCCACCGTCATCCGGTCCGGGTCGGCCTCCAGGATCACGCGGAACTGGTTGGCCTGGGTGAAGATGGTGGAGACGATGCGCTGGCCGAAGGCGTCGTACAGCGCGTTGTCGATGGCCGCCGTGGTGACGCCGTAGCGCGCCGCGGTGTCGCGGTCGATGGTGATGGAGGCCGAAAGGCCCTTTTCCTGAAGGTTGCTGGTGACGTCGCTGATCTCCGGCAGCGCGGCCAGCCGGTCCAGCAGCTTCGGCGCCCAGAGGCGCAGCTCGTCGGGGTTCGCGTCCTCAAGGACGAACTGGTACTGGGTGCGGCTGACCGTGGCGTCGATGGTCAGATCCTGCACCGGCTGCATGAACAGCTCGATTCCGGGGACCTGGGCGGTGTTGTGGCGGATGCGGCGGATGATGTCGGCCACATGGTCCGTCCGCTCCTCCTTCGGCTTCAGGTTGATGAGGAAGCGCCCGCTGTTCATGGTGGTGTTGGTGCCGTCCACCCCGATGAAGGAGGACAGGCTGACCACGTCGGGGTCCTTCAGCACCTCCACCGCCAGCGCCCGTTGCCGCTCCGCCATGGCGGCGTAGGAAACGGACTGGGTGGCCTCCGTCACGCCTTGGATCAGGCCGGTGTCCTGCGCCGGGAAGAAGCCCTTGGGGATGGCGGCGTAGAGAACGCCGGTCAGGAGCAGCGTCGCCACCGCCACCGCAAGCGTCGCCCCCTGGCGGTCCAGCACCCAGCGCAGCGTGCGGCCATAGCCGGCGATCACCGCGTCGAACCACGCCTCGCTGCGGCGGGCGACGGCGGACATCTCCTTCGGCTCGCGGTGGCGCAGCAGCTTGGCGCAGAGCATCGGCACCAGCGTCAGCGAGACGACGGCGGAAATCAGGATGGTGACGGCCAGCGTGATGGCGAACTCGCGGAACAGCCGCCCCACCACGTCGCCCATGAACAGCAGCGGGATCAGCACCGCGATCAGCGAGACGGTCAGCGACACGATGGTGAAGCCGATCTGCTTCGACCCCTTCAGCGCGGCCTGGAGCGGAGATTCGCCGCGCTCGACATGGCGGGCGATGTTCTCGATCATCACGATGGCGTCGTCCACGACGAAGCCGGTCGCGACGGTCAGCGCCATCAGCGACAGATTGTTCAGGCTGAAGCCCGCCAGATACATCACCGCGAAGGTGCCGACCAGCGACAGCGGAACCGACAAACTGGGGATGATCGTCGCCGGGATGTTGCGCAGGAACAGGAAGATCACCAGCACCACCAGCCCCATGGCGACCATCATCTCCATCTGCACGTCCTCGACGGAGGCACGGATGGTGACGGTGCGGTCGGTCAGCACGGCGACGTCCACGGAGCCCGGCAGGGCGGCGGTCAGGTTGGGCAGCATCGCCTTCACCCGGTCCACCACCTCGATCACGTTGGCGCCGGGCTGGCGCTGGATGTTCAGGAGGATGGCGGGCGTGTCGTTCATCCAGGCGCCCAGCCGGGTGTTCTCCGCGCTGTCCACCACCTCCGCCACGTCGGACAGGCGGACCGGGGCGCCGCTGCGGTAGGCCACCACCAGATTCCTGTACTCCTCCGCCCGGCGGAGCTGGTCGTTGGCGTTGATGGTGTAGTTGCGGGTCGGCCCGTCGATGGTGCCCTTGGGCGAATTGACGTTGGCGGTGTTGATGGTGCTGCGCAGGTCGTCGATGTTCAGCCCGTAGGCGGCCAGCGCCTGGACGTTGGCGCGGATGCGCACCGCGGGCCGGTGCCCGCCGCTGAGGCTGACCAGACCGACGCCGGGAAGCTGCGACAGCTTCTGGGCGAAGCGGCTGTCCGCCAAATCCTGCACCTGGGTCAGCGGCAGCGTTTTCGAGGTCAGGGCCAGCGTCAGGATGGGCGCGTCCGCCGGGTTGACCTTGGCGTAGATCGGCGGGGCCGGCAGGTCGGAGGGCAGCAGGTTCCCGGCGGCGTTGATGGCCGCCTGCACCTCCTGCTCCGCGATGTCGATGCTGAGGTCCAGCCCGAACTGGAGCGTGATGACCGACGCCCCGGCGGCGCTGACCGAGGACATCTGCACCAGCCCCGGCATCTGGCCGAGCTGGCGCTCCAGCGGGGCGGTGACGGAGGAGGTCATCACCTCCGGGCTGGCGCCGGGGAAGAAGGTCTGGACCTGGATCGTCGGGTATTCCACCGCGGGCAGCGCCGACAGCGGCAGGAAGCGGTAGGACACCGCCCCCACCAGCAGGATCGCCAGCATCAGCAGCGAGGTGGCGACCGGGCGGACGACGAAGGGGTGGGAGATGTTCATGGCGGCGGGCGTGCGCTACGACGCGTTGCGCTGGGGGCGGCGCTGCGGGCGCGGTCCCTCGCTGGACGGGGCGGGGGACGGGGCGGCCCCGTCCGTCGCCGCGACCTTGGCGCCCTCGCGCAGCCGGTCGGCACCCTGGGTCACCACCGTCTCGCCGGGGCGCAGGCCATGGGTGATGACGGTCTTCGCCCCGTCGCTGGCGCCCAGCGTCACCGGGCGGACGGTGGCCGTGCTGTCCTCGCGGTTCACCACATAGACGTAGGTGCCGGGCGCCCCGCGCTGCACCGCGGCCACTGGGACCATCGGCACGCCGGACAGTGTGTCCACCAGAAGCTGGACGTTGACGAACTGGTTGGGGAACAGCGACTGGTCGGCGTTGTCGAATTGGGCGCGGAGCTTGACCGTGCCGGTGGTCACGTCGATCTGGTTGTCCACCGTCGTCAGGGTGCCGGTCGCCAGCACGCGGTCGCGCGTCCGGTCATAGGCGGTCACCGGCAGGTTCGCCCCCTCGCGAAGCCGTTTCATGATGGCGGGGATGTTGTCCTCCGGCAGGGTGAACAGGACGGAGATGGGCTGCACCTGCGCGATGACGACGATGCCGCCGGCCTCCCCCGCCGTGACGTAGTTGCCGGGATCGACCAGCCGCAGGCCGGTGCGGCCCGACACGGGCGCGGTGATGCGGGTGTAGGACAGGTTCAGCTTGGCGTTCTCCACCGCCACCTGATCGGCCTTCACCGTGCCCTCATACTGGAGGACCAGCGATTCCTGGGTGTCGCGCTGCTGTTTGGCGATGGAATCCTGCTTCACCAGCAGGCGGTAGCGCTCCAGGTCCAGCCGGGCGTTCTTCAGGAGCGCCTGATCGCGCAGAAGCTGGGCCTCGGCCTGTTCGACGGCGAGCTTGAAGGGCCGCGGGTCCACCTCGGCCAGGAAGTCGCCCTTCTGCACGGTCTGCCCCTCGGCGAAGGCGACCTGGGTGAGCTGCCCGCCGACCTGCGGGCGCACCGTGACGGTGGCAAGCGACGACACGGTGCCCAGCCCGTTCAGCCGGATCGGCATGTCGCCCTTTTCCACCGTGGCGGTGACCACCGGCATGGCGGTCTGCATGCCGGGCCGGAACCCGCCGGGCGGGCCGCCGCGCATGGCCGTTTCCGGCGCCGGGCGGAAGGCGAACCACCACACCCCGCCGCCGATCAGCGACAGCACCACCAGCCATCCCACCAGCCGGCCCAGGATCGACCGGCGCCGGGGGGCGTCGGTCCTCTGCTGGGCACCACGCGCTTCCGGAGCGGTCGAGGCAAGGCTGTCCGGCCCGGGCGCGGGCGGCGGTTTGAGGGGCGTATCCAAATCCATCGGGTCCTTCATCGCCTGCGGGCGTCGTCCGGAGAGTCGCGTCGGGACCGGTGCCGGCGGCCCAGCCCCGATCCCGGCGGGACGCTATCACGACGCCGCGCGCAGATTATGTCCAGAAGGGGTTAGATTTGTAACGCTCGGTAACAACGTCGAGGGGTGCCGAGAATCCCCTCTCCCGCCCCGGGAGAGGGAAGGGGCCCGCGCCGGAGGCGTGGGAAGGATGAGGGTAAATCCGAAAATCAGCGCCTTGATTCTTGCGCTCCCCTGACCCGGCGCCTTCGGCGCCACCCTCGCCCGGGGCGGGAGAAGGTTTCGACGCCGATGCTATGTCAGGCCAGCCCCGTGACGAAGGCGGCGATGCGGCGGCAGGCTTCGGCAAGCTCCGCCTCCCCGACCGCGAAGGACAGGCGGACGCAGCCCGCCGCCGCGGGACCGAAGGCCCCGGCGTCCAGCACCGACACGCCGGTTTCGCGGAACAGACGCCACGCGAAGTCCATGGTCGGCAGGCCGGTGCCGCGCACGTCCACCAGCATGAACATGCCCGCCTCCGGCTTCAGGCAGCGCAGGCCGGGAACGGAGCCGAGCGCCTCCAGCGCGATGTCGCGGCGGCGGCGGTAGCCCTCGCGCATCGCCGCCACCGCCTCGTCCCCCTGCTCGACGGCGACCAGCGCCGCCTGCTGCACGAAGCCCGGCAGGCCGTAGAGCATGCACAGCGCCAGCGTGCCCATATGGGCGACCAGCGGCGCCGGGGCGACCACCCAGCCGGCGCGCCAGCCGGTCATGGCGTGCGACTTGGACAGGCTGTTGATCGTCACCGTGCGCTCCGCCATGCCGGGAAGCGTGGCGATGCTGACGTGGGGACGGTCGAAGGTCAGGCTGGCGTAGACCTCGTCGGCGACCACCCACAGGTCGTGGCGGCGGGCAAGCTCGGCCACCGCCTCCAGTTCCTCCATGGACATCACGATGCCGGTGGGGTTGGCCGGGGTCGCCAGGAAGATGGCGCGGGTGCGCGGGGTGACCGCGGCGGCCAGCGCCGCCGGGTCCAGCCGCAGCGTGGCGGAGGGGGGCGCCACCGCGGCCAGCGCGGCGCCCGACGCGCGGACGCAGGCCTCGTAGGTCAGGTACATCGGCTCCGGCACCAGCACCTCGTCCCCCGCCTCGACGAGGCAGAGGGTGGCGTTGAACAGGCCGTTCTGCGCCCCGGCGCAGACGAGGACGTTCTCGGGCTCCGCCGTCAGACCGGTGCGCCGGGTGAAGTCGCGGGCCAGCGCGGCGCGCAGCTCCGGACGGCCCGGAATGGGGGTGTAGTGGGTGTCCCCGGCGTGCAGGGCGGCGATGGCGGCGTCGCGCACCGGGGCGGGCGTGTCGAAATCCGGGTCGCCGACGCTCAGCACGATCACGTCCTCGCCGCGCCCCTTGGCGGCCCAGGCGGCGAAATGGATGTCCCAGGCCGCAACGCGGTCGCCGCGGATGCGGTCGGTGAGGGACGAGAAGCGCATCGGCGGAAGCTCCCTGAAGGCATCTTGTTGGCCGCAAACGGTTCCCGCGGCAAGACCCATCCATATGCCCCAGGGCGGTGCCGCGGCACAACCCGGCGTTCGGGGGGCGGCGGCGCAGGGCGGCCATTCATGTCCATCAGGACGGCCTGATATGCCGGACCGGCAATTGCAGCGCTGTGAAACGGGGGCCTATGACGGACCCCAACGACAAAAAGAAAGAATCGTCCACCTCGAACGCCCGAGACTGTGCAAAGGGAACCCATGTACCGCGACCGTATTCGCCTGAAGTCCCTGTGGGGGAAGGTGGTGACGCCGGAAGAGGCGGCCCTGCTGATCCGCGACGGCATGACCATCGGCATGAGCGGCTTCACCCGCGCCGGGGACGCCAAGGCCGTTCCGCTGGCGCTGGCCGAGCGCGCCGCGACGGAGCAGCTGAAGGTCACGCTGATGACCGGCGCCTCATTGGGCAACGACGTGGACCGCATATTGACGGAGGCCGGGGTTCTGGCCCGCCGCCTGCCGTTCCAGGCCGACCCGGTGCTGCGCAAGGCGATCAACCGCGGCGAGGTGATGTTCGTCGACCAGCACCTGTCGGAGACGGTGGAGCTTCTGCGCTCCCGCCAGATGGGTCCGGTGGACGTGGCGGTGATCGAAGCCTGCGCCATCACGGAGACGGGCGGGATCGTCCCCACCACCTCGATCGGCAACTCCGCGACCTTCGCCATCCTGGCGGAGAAGATCATCGTCGAGCTGAACCTGACCCAGCCGCTCGACCTGGAGGGGATGCACGACGTCTACATCCCGACGCGCCGCCCCTTCCGCGAGCCGATCCCGGTGGTGACCGCGGAGAGCCGCGCCGGCCTGCCCTATATCCCCATCGACCCGTCGAGGATCGCCGCCATCGTGGTGACGCGCAAGCAGGACAGCAGCGCCACCATCCTGCCCCCGGACGGCGAGACCAGACAGATCGCCGGCCATCTGACCGAGTTCCTCGACCGCGAGGTGCGGCAGGGCCGGCTGGGCCGCTCGCTGAACCCGCTCCAGGCCGGCATCGGGACCATCGCCAACGCCGTCCTGCACGGCCTGATCGACGGCCCGTTCCACGACCTGACCATGTACAGCGAGGTTCTGCAGGACAGCACCTTCGATCTGTTCGACGCGGGCAAGCTGAACTTCGCGTCGGGCTCCTCCATCACGCTGAGCGCCGGGAAGTACGCGGAGGTCCTGCCGAAGATCGGGAGCTACAAGGGTCGGCTGCTGCTGCGTCCGCAGGAGATCTCCAACCACCCGGAGGTCATCCGCCGGCTGGGCGTGATCGGCATCAACACGGCGCTGGAATGCGACATCTACGGCAACGTGAACTCCACCCACGTCAACGGCACGCAGATGATGAACGGCATCGGCGGTTCCGGCGACTTCGCGCGCAACGCCCACCTCGCCATCTTCGTCACGAAGTCCTTGGCGAAGGATGGAAAAATCTCCAGCGTCGTGCCGATGGTCACCCACACCGACCACAACGAGCATGACGTGGACGTGCTGGTGACCGAAACCGGCCTTGCCGACCTGCGCGGCCTCGCCCCGCGGGAGCGGGCGGAGACGATCATCCGCAACTGCGTCCACCCCGGCTACCGCGAGCTGGCGATGGACTATCACCGGCGCGCGCTCCAGCGCGGGGGGCACACGCCGCACCTGCTGGAGGAGGCGTTCTCCTGGCATCTGCGCTACCAGCAGACCGGCAGCATGCAGCCGTCCTGACGGCGCTCCCCGTCCGGAGCCCCGGGGGAGAGGGATTTAATCGGAGTTCGCAGCCTTGCCCTCAACCCCAAACCCCATTGACCGAGAAATCAGCTCAACTACTCTTGAACCTGAACGGGTCCGAAGGACAGGGGAAGTTGGGGACGGGGATGGCGGACGATATCGGGACGGGAAGCCCGGACCTCTTGCTGCGCTTCCAGGCCATGCTGGACACGGTGCCGGACGGGATCGTCATCATCGATTCCGCAGGGCTCGTGCAGACCTTCAACCCGGCCTGCGAGCGGCTGTTCGGCTGGACGGCGGCGGAAGTGATCGGGCGGAACGTCAAGATGCTGATGCCGCCGCCCTACCGGGAGGAGCATGACGGCTATCTGGAGCGCTACCACAGGACCGGGGAGCGCCGGATCATCGGCATCGGGCGGGAGGTGACCGGCCTGCGCCGCGACGGCACCACCTTCCCCATGGAGCTGTCGGTGGGCGAAGCCTGCCGGGAGGCCGGAGGCGGCGGCGTCTACATCGGCATCATCCGCGACATCAGCGAGCGCAGGCAGGCCGAGACCGCCCTGCGCGAGCGGGAGGCCCGGCTGACCTCCATCCTGGAAACCGTGCCCGAGGCGATCATCGTCATCAGCGAAGGGGGGCTGATCGAGTCCTTCAGCCCGGCGGCGGAACGGCTGTTCGGCTACGCCGCCGCGGAGGTGAAGGGGCGCAACGTCAGCATGCTGATGCCCTCCCCCTACCGGGAGCAGCACGACCGCTACATCGGCCATTACCTGACCACGGGGGAACGGAAGATCATCGGAATCGGGCGGGTGGTCTCCGGCCTGCGCCGCGACGGCTCCGTCTTCCCCATGGAGCTGGCGGTGGGCGAGGTGCAGTTGGCCGGGCACCGCTGCTTCACCGGCTTCATCCGCGACCTGACCGAGCGGCAGGCGACCGAGAAGCGCCTTCAGGAACTTCAGGCGGAGCTTCTGCACGTCAGCCGGGTCAGCGCCATGGGCCAGATGGCTTCGACCCTGGCGCACGAGCTGAACCAGCCGCTGACCGCCGTCATCAACTACGCCAAGGCGGTGAAGCGCCTGCTCGACCGTCCGGACGGCGCGGACAAGGCGCGGGAGACGATGGACAAGGCCACGGCCCAGGCGGCCCGCGCCGGCCAGATCATCCGCCGCCTGCGCAACTTCATCGAGAAGGGCCAGACCGAGCACACGGTGGAGAGCATCGGCAAGGTGGTGGAGGAAGCCAGCGCCCTCGCCCTGGTCGGCGCCAAGGAACGCGGCGTCCATGTCCGGCTGGAGATGAGCGGCGACGAGCGGCCCGTGCTGATCGACAAGATCCAGATCCAGCAGGTCGTCCTGAACCTCGTCCGCAACGCCATCGAGGCCATGGCCGACTCGGACCTGCGGGAACTGACCGTCGTCACCGGCCCCGACCCGGACTCCGCGGCGCTGATGCGCGTGACCGTCCGGGACAGCGGTCCCGGGCTGGACGCGAGCGTGTTGGCCCAGCTTTTCCAGCCCTTCGTCACCACCAAGGAGAAGGGGATGGGGCTCGGCCTGTCCATCTGCCGGTCGATCATCGAGGCGCATGGGGGCCGCCTGTGGTTGGAACCGGGGGATGGAGGGGCCACCTTTGCCTTCACCGTGCCGGTTGCCGGAGAGGATGATGCGCCCTGACCTTCCAACGCCCGACCTGCCCCCGTCGGACATGACCGTCTTCGTCCTGGACGACGACGAGGCGGTGCGCGATTCCGTCGTGATCCTGCTGGAGTGCGAGGGGTTCCGGGTGGAAAGCTTCGCCTCGCCCCTGTCCTTCCTGGAATCGGACGCGCCGTCGCGCCGCGGCTGCCTGCTGGTCGATGTGCGGATGCCGCAGATGAGCGGGCTGGACGTCCAGGAGCGGCTGGTGCAGGACGGGCGCGGCCTGCCGGTGATCGTCATGACCGGCCACGCCGACGTGCCGCTGGCGGTGCGCGCCATGAAGGCCGGCGCCGTCGATTTCGTGGAAAAGCCCTTCGACGAGCAGGCGCTGATCGGCAGCGTGAAAGCCGCCCTGGCCCGTGCCGTCCCGCCGCCGGCTTCCCAGGCCGTCCCGGCTCCGCCCTCCGCCCCCGTCCCGCCCGCCCCCGCCGCCTCCCCGGAGGTGCTGGAACGGCTGTCCAGCCTGACGCCGCGGGAACGCGACGTGCTGCAATGGCTGGTCGAAGGCAAGTCGAACAAGGTCATCGCCTTCGAACTGTCCATCAGCCCGCGCACCGTGGAGATCCACCGCGCCCGCGTGATGGAAAAGATGCGGGCCGACAGCCTGCCCTCGCTGGTCCGCATGGCCCTGTCCGCCGGCATCGCCCCCAAGGGGGAGTGATCCACATCAAAACCACACCCGATAAGGGGAACTCCGTATTCCGGCATCGCCGGGGGGCTTCTATCTTCCCTGAGACGCCCCCGAACGGGCGTCGTTCCGTGTGATTTCCGATGCTGGAGGCAGTCTTGGCCGAACCGGGTGATGGCATCGTCTACATCGTCGACGACGATGAGCCGGTGCGGGACTCGATGAAGGCGCTGCTGGAAGCCTGTGCCTTCGAAGTGCGCGACTATGCGTCGTGCCAGAGTTTCATGGATCAGTATGACGGGACGCCGGCGGGCTGCCTCGTCCTCGACTTGCACCTGCCGGTGATGAGCGGGCTGGAGTTCGTCGAGCGTTTCGGGAAGAACCTGCGCGGCCTCCCCGTCATCATGGTGTCCGGGCGCGGCGATCCCGCCACCTTCGCCCGCGCAAGGGAAGCCGGCGTCTCCGCCTTCCTGGAGAAGCCGTTCGAGGAGGACCAGCTCCTCGACGCCGTGCAGCGCCTGCTGCCTTCGGCGGCGTAGCCTCCCCTACGCAAACTCCCCTAGGTAATCCTACGTACGCAAAGCCCCTTAGGTACAAGACCGAACTGCACAGGGTACCCCGCAACGCATAACTTCGGGTCATCGAGCGGTTGCCCCATGGCGGGCGGGCCGCTTCCACGAAAGCCGAGGGGCCCGACATGCACGCTCACACCGCCATCGCCGCCCAGCCGACGCGCGTTCTGCCCGGCCCCCAGGCCACTGCGATGCCGATGCCGCGCATGACCCCGTCCCGGCCCTTCGCCGCCAACGACGCCGATCCGCTGGCCGCCATCGCCCAGCTCCGCGTGTTCGACCGCGAGCAGGCGATCTTCGCCGAGGGCGAGACCGCCGACGCCGTCTTCCGCGTGGTGGACGGCATGATCCGCCTCTACAAGCTGCTGCCGGACGGGCGCCGCCAGATCATCGGCTTCCTCCAGGCGGGCGACATGGTCGGGCTGGCCTTCGCCGACCGCTACCTCTATTCCGCCGAGGCGATCACCGCCTCCACCGTCCAGCGCGTCCCGCGCTCCCAGCTCGACGCGCTGCTGGACTCCCAGCCCTCCCTGGCGCGCCGCCTGCTGTCGGTCACCACCTCCGAACTGGTGGCGGCGCAGGACCAGATGCTGCTGCTGGGCCGCAAGTCGGCGCTGGAGAAGCTGGCCAGCTTCCTGCTGGCGCTCAGCCGCCGGGCCGGCGCGGGCCGGGCCATCGCCCTGCCGATGAGCCGCTGCGACATCGCCGACCATCTGGGCCTGACCACGGAAACCGTGTCCCGCGGCTTCACCAAGCTGAAGACCTCGCGCCTGATCCGCATCCTGGACGGCGGCCGGGTCGAACTGCTGGACGCCGGCGCCCTGGCCGAGCTGGCCGACTGCACCTGAACCCTGCTCCCGGGGAAGCCGGGGATGGATGCGCACCGATTCGCCGGACGCGGGGGGCGGCGTCCCACCCGCGGTGACCGTCATGACCGCCAGCGGCGGCGCCCGGGGGCATCCGGACAGGGGCCGGGGTCAGCCCTCGTCCCTGGGGGCGGCGTTGCGGGGCGGCGGCTCGATCACCGGGCCGACCTTCACGCTGCGGGCGGACAGCGGCACGATGTCGCCGATCGGCATGAAGGAACCGTCGGCCAGTTGCTGTGCCGGTTCCCACCGTCCATCGACCTTGATCCAGCGGTAAACGCTGTTGCTGTTCATCACATCACCAAGAGAAGCGTGCAGAAGAAAGGGGCGGCGTTGCCGCCGCCCCTTCATCCATCACAGGACCGGTCCTTGCGGCAGACTTACTCGGCCTTGCCGTTGATGGCGTCCTTGAGGGCCTTGCCGGCGGAGAACTTCGGCGCCTTGGAGGCGGCGATCTTGATCTCCGCGCCGGTCTGCGGGTTGCGGCCCGTGCGCTCGCCGCGCTCGGCGATCTCGAACTGGCCGAAGCCCGGCAGCTTGACCGTCTCCCCCTTGACCAGCGCGTCCTGCAGGCTTTCCAGAACCGCGTCCAGCGCCTTGCCGGCGTCGGCCTTGGTGCCGCCCAGCTTGCCGGCGATCGCGTCGATGAGATCGGCCTTCGTCATTCCCAATTCCCCTTGTTCGTGGCGGAACCCCAGCATCTTCCAGGGCTCCAGGCGCTTCTGACCTACTCCGCCCTGCGTCCGCGCGCAAGCCAATCCCGTCCCGATTTTTTTCCCCGGCGCGGATTAAGCCGGGGCATGATCCGTATGCCGAATGCAAAGGATCAATCAGGGACGGTGATGAAAGACGAGCTGGGACAGCATCTGGATGTTCTGCGGCGCTACGCCCTGGTCCTGATGCGCGACCCCGACCAGGCCGAGGATCTTGTCCAGGAGGCGCTCGTCAAGGCCATCGAGGGCTCGGCTTCCTTCACGGACGGGCGGGACCTGCGCAAATGGCTGCTTGCCATCGTCCACAACACCTTCGTGGACCGCTGGCGGCGCCAGCAGGCCGAACGCCAGGCGACCGGCGAACTCATCTCGATGGCGGAGGAAGGTTCCCCGCCCGCGCAGTTGAGCCACGTCCATCTGGGCCAGACCATCGCGGCCCTGATGACCCTGCCGGTCGAACAGCGGGAGGCGCTGGTGCTCGTGGCGCTCGACGGCATGTCCTACCGGGACGCCGCCGAATGCCTGGGAATCCCCGTGGGCACGCTGATGTCACGCCTGGGCCGTGCGCGCGACGCGCTGCGGGCCAAGACGGGCGGCGGACGCCAGCCGTCATCGGAACAATCGGACCGCCCCCAAACCGACCGGGTTCAGCGCCCTTCGTTGCGCGTGGTGAAATAGCGATGAACGAACCGATCAGCGACATCGACCTGAACGCCTATGTTGACGGCGAACTCGACGCGCAGCGCCGCATCGAGGTGGAAGCCTGGCTGGAGGCGAACCCCGAGGATGCCGCCCGCGTCATGCACGACATGCGCGTGCGCGACGAGATCCGGCTGTTCATGGACGGCCCGGCCCTGGAACGGGCGGCCCCGGAAATGGCAGCGCCCGAACCGGCGGCTTCCGCCCCGGCCCAGCCGGCGGTCGCTTCCGGCGCGCCGCTGCCGCGGCGCAGGCAGTGGGGCGCCCTGTGGCGCCGTCCGGCGGCGGAACTGCTGAACCGGGCACGGGCCCCCGCCGCCTCGG